>JAIMBC010000053.1 GCA_023511675.1 Pirellulales bacterium | reverse complement strand
CCTCGAGGGGGACCTCGAAGCGGACCTCAGGGGCAACCGCTAGGGGGAGCTCGTCACCGTGGCGCCGGACGTAGGCGCGCACCCGACGACGGGCTGAGGCACGAAGCTGCTCGGCCGGGATCGGACCGGCGGCCGCAGGCAGGCGGCCTGTGTCACGGGCCGCCGCGGAAGGCTGTCAGGCAAGGGCTAGGTGTTCAACGTTTCAGCGCGGTCACCTCCGTTAATCTAGCTGTGTTAGTCGGCGTGCGGCTCGTGCCGTTCCCAGCGCGGCGCCACCTGGCCGCGTTCAAGAAGCGCTCGCGTGCTCTGCGTCATGGAATGGGTCGCCTGCTACACTGTTTTGCGTCACGTGACGGCTCGCCCCCGGAACCCTCGCCCGCCCCAGCCGCTCGTGCCTGAAGGCGCTCGCGCGTGCGTTCCATGTGCTCGTGCATGGCCTGCTCCGCGCGCTGCGGGTCGCGGGCGGCGATGGCCCTCACGATCGACACATGTCGCTGCCGGCTCTCGTCACGATCGCGGGGAGTTGGCGTGGTCTGCACCATGCCCGCCAGGGCGAACTGCTGGATGATCTCCATCACCGTCCGCATCAGTTCGTTGCCCGTCAGCTCCACCAGACGGAGGTGAAACTCCAGGTCGCGCCGCATGGCCTCCACGTCGTCGTGATCGCCCTCGTCGATGCGCGCGGCAAGCGACTCTAGCTCGGCAATCTGCTCGTCCGTCGCCTGCTCGGCCGCTCGCCGTGCCGCATGTACCTCGATGGCCCAGCGGAACTCCAGAAAGGTGAGCAGCTCGCGCGGACTGATTGCCAGTGCCGAGCGGACCAACTGCACGCAGCCGTTCAGTCCGGAACGATCGCCCACGAACATGCCACGGCCGCGCTCAACCCGTACCACGCCAATGGTTTCCAGGCGGCCGACTGCCTCGCGGAGCACCGTCCGGCTGACGCCAAGCTGGGCCGCCAGCTCCGACTCGGTGGGCAGACGCTGGCCGGCGGCCAGGCTGCCGCGCTCGATGATGCCCTGAAGCTGCGCCACCACCTCGTCCACCAGCGAGCTACGCGTCAGGCTCTTCAGTTTCACGCCTTGTACCTTTCAGAACGAGCGGCTGACCGCAAGTATCCTGCCTTGCTGCCAGACGTCATACATCATACAAGTTCGGCCTGTCTTTGGCAAGCACCCCGTCTGCTAGCGCCGGCCTTCGTGCCTGGGCTGTGCTGCATCAGGGCGATTGCCCAAGCGGGCAGGTCCTCGACACCCCTATTGGCCCCTTGGCAACGACCAAGGGCGGTAGGCCCGCCCCACGGGCCCCCATCGATCTCCGCCGCCTGACAAGGGGGCCAGGCCCGCAGCGTCGTGCCAATGCTCAGGTACGAGCCTACACAGCTCGGCCCCTAGGAAAGGTGGTCCAGGGGGGAACGGTTGGCAACCCCAGAGGAAGATGTGGTTTCCGTTGTTAAGAGCGGGTCGGTGGCTTTGGGCTCGTCGGCACGCTGCCGATCCCGCGCTACAGCCCGCCCGCACGCGGGGAGGTTGGGGTCGCCTGAAGCATGGCGCAGCAGCCCGCCTCAGCCCCTGGTTCGACTACAGCGCTACCAACTCTCTTCAAGGATCAAGTCGTTGGCGTCGTAATAACCTTCGCCATCGGCTTGTAGCAGGCCGGGGCGGGTTGAGAACAGCCAGTGCCACAAGGGGTCGATGCCGGCCAACGTCTCCTCCATGTCCTCTTCCCCTCCCAGCACGCGAACGCAGATCACGCGTCTCGCTTCCTTCAACACCTTTTCGACCCGCGTGCGTCCCTCCCCTTCAGCGTCCTCCAGGAACTCCAGCATCTCCGCAATTTCATCCTCAAACAAGCCGTCGCCGGGCTGGTTGATCTCAACCTCGCCGTAGAGGCCGTCGCCCAGATACAGGTCGGCCTGTGCCCCGCCGGTTGATTCGGGGGATTCCAGACGGTACGCCGGATCGACCGCACGCAAGGCGCTCTCAATCTAGCCGATGGTGAGCGGTTTCTCGGACGTATCGAAATAGCGCATGTAGTAACCCATGGTCCCTCGCCCTTTCTCATGGCATGTGTTTGCAGCACTAAGCCGCCTGGAGTGCGTACGCCGCGCAACGGGGTTGTAGGCCTGCGCCGCTGCGACGACCGTCAATCGCATTATGCCGGTTGCTTACGCTACCGTCAAACGACGCACCGCATGACAGGGCGTCCCTGCCTGGCGGTCGTCGCGTTGGCGGGATACCCGGCTGACAGGCGTGGGCAGCGGTGAGCTTTCAGCACAACCATCGTTCACCGGGTTAGGAGCTTGTGTTCGGGAGTCTGGCAACTAGAGAAGCGATCAACAGCCGCCTCGGTGAGTGCGATGGAACCGACCACGTCTGTCGATCGGTCGGCCTCCCCATGCTTCACGTCGCATGCGTGCATGGGTGCTCTGCGACCCCATGACGCAAAGTATGAACCCGGTGACGGTAGTTGCGGTAGGGCGTTACGCCTCGTGCACAGGCTCGACAAAACGCTCGCCAGTGGCTCGTCGAAGGCTTAGTCAGTGCGCGAGGCACCGTGTCGGGAATCTTCGCGCAGCTAGCTATGGTCGATCTTGACCATTCTCTAACACCTTAATCTCAGAAATCTTGCGCCCATCCGTAGTATCCACAACCCTGAAAATGACCCGATGCGAGGCACCCGGCGCTTTGTAGACGTACTTGACAGCGCGACGCGAGCGTTCCCTGCGCACCCGCCTGGCTCCGGTGAGCGCTTGCTTGAGGGGTTCTATTTCCTCCGCTCTGGCCTGACCATCGCGAAGTTTGGCGGTGAAGCCGCACGCGTTGGAATGAATCAACGCATCGAGGCCAGTGAAATCCTCGGCCAACACCTTGTTGATCAGCGTGCGCACCGGCGAAGGTGGTTTCGGCTCGTTTACCGTGCCGGTGGGACGTTCCGATCACTGCCGCGTTCGCCACTCGCTGCATGCTGGAAGGCAGCCTTCCCCAGCACGTTCCCGAATGTCTTCCACAAAGCTAACAAAACCCATAGCTTGTCTCCTACCATCTGACGCTTTGCTAAGGTCCCAAAGTCGTCCCCAAGGGCTGTGGTTCGCACATCAGCGGCCCACCAGGCCGGGGCATGAGCACAAGTTTCGTTCGGCCCCAATCGGTCAACGATATCTAGTTCGTTCGCCGTGCCCAGTACCGCTATGGGCTGCCAGCGACGTATACGTACCCCCCGCGCGACTTCATGCACGGCCTTGGCAAGAGCAGAAAAAGCGGGGCGCCGATCGTGATTATGCCTGCCCATTACATCTAGGATGCTGCGGCGTTTGAGTGCCGACGCACAAAGACGAGTCTTCGCACGACGGATATGTGGCTTCCGCCTTGCAGGGAACAATTGGCCGACCAACCGATTGGGAGCAATCAAGACAGCGGAAAGCCCCGTTCCCAACCATATTGTGAACCTCTCGACTCGTTTTTAGAACGATCGGTCGCGCACCCACGGCCCGTACCCCACAGGTTCGCGCCCGCTGATCGTATGCGCCGTGGCGTGCGGAGGCAAGCATTTTCGGGTTGTGCTGTGTGCATGGGTCGCCGGTTAGCCCATTAGCCTACCTCCCGCGGCCGCCCCGGCCATCGGCCGAAGGCCCAACGCCAAGCGCAGCCCAGGCGCAACATTGGCCTAGCGCATGCTCGTACGTCGTCATTGGAACCTAGAAAGTCCTAAACGCAGCGGGCCGGCCACTCATTGCCCTGCGGGTCGACGCCAAGAAAAAGGCGAAACGTGTATAACGTATCTCGATTGCACATAGCCGCCCGGTACATGTGGTGCGTGGCGGCGTCTTGAAGCATCCACCGATGGGCATAACGCCTGACGAGCGCCAACGCCCCCGGGCCAGCGTCGCCCTGCTCTCTGGAAACTGGATTTCGCCAGCGGCTCTCTCTCGGCAATGGGGAGCGTGCCGTAGCCAGCGGGTCGGCTCTTGTCCCAGGAGAGCTGACAGGCAGGGATGCATGGACCACAAGCCGAGGGCGGGCGAGACGCCCGCGCTCCCAGAGAGCGGGGCCTGCGATTACCGTTGCGCGGCGATGGTGAAGGCGCTGGACCAGCGCCGCAGTGGTGAGCGGCACCACAGCCAGTCGAGGGCCAGGCAAAGCCGCAACGGCCAGGCAGGACCGCGGGCCAGCAAGTACATGCTGGGGATGAGCGTGTGATCGAGATAGCCCACTTGAACCTTGGCAAAACCGGCGTCGCGCACCAGGCGGGCTATCTCGTCCGGGTCCAGTTCGCGCTCATGCGGCGAGTGGTAGCGATGATACCTGGCGCCCAGCACCCAGCGGCCGAGGTGCCGCAGCACGCCGCGGCGATTGGGATCGTGGGTGAAGAGCCAGCCCTGTGGCCGCAAGTGGGCATATACCTGCCGCAAAAACTCAGGCAATTCCTGCTCAGGCAGATGGTGCAAGAGGGCCAGGCAGAACACGGCGTCGAAGGAACGGTCCCACTCCAGGTCGAACAAGGATTGGCAGCGAAACTCGAGGTTGGCGTATCCCAGCCGCCGGGCCTCGCTGTCGGCAGCCGCCACCGCCTGCGGAGAGAGGTCGATTCCCAGCACGTGGTCGGCACAGGCGGCCAGCCGCCGCTCAAACCGGCCGTCGCCGCAGCCAACGCTCAATACCTGGCCGAGCCGCCTGCCGCCGGTCATCCGCCGGACCCAGCGGAACTCTCGCGCCAGGCGCAGCTCCATGCCCACCGGGTGAAACGCTCCGCCGGCGTAATACTCGGCAAAGAAGGCCCGTTCCGCGGCCTCGACCTGAGATCGATCGCGGCGGGGTTGCCGCGGCTCTGATGTCATTTCAGCCCTTTGAGCCTAGCGTGAAACCTGGCGATCTTCGTTGGTTCCACGGTGCCGAAATACCCCCTCGCGAGCCGTGATCACACGCATGGGGTAACGTGCTGGCCGCTGGGAGGCCCAAGCTGTCTGGCGGCAGGCCAAACCGTGGCCGGTCCGCCAGTTGATTGACCATCTGCTGCGGCCCCATTAGATTGATCATACCTTTCGCGTGTCGCTTCTCATAGCAAACACATCGCAGTGGACTCCCCATTGGCGGGTTGCCATGGTGTCTGGTTCCGACAGCGCGAACGCAGCGTGCGGCGGGGGGCCTGAGCGCAAGCTGCTGAATGGGCTTTCCGTCCGGCGGCGTGCTGTCCCGTGCGGATGGAGGACGTTCCCATTCGACTGGAATTCGCCCCCTGGCCTGGTACGCTTGGCCATGCAATCTGAGGAATGAGAGACATGAAGCTGACACAGCCCGTGGTGGTGTTACGGCACAAGAACAAGAAGTTTGCGCGGCAGATGGCGGCGCTGCTGAGGGTCGAAGGCATCCGCTGTGAGCTGGAGGCATCGTTGGTCCAGCAACAGGCCGGCAAGCGGGGCGAGCTACGTTTGCTGGTCGAGGCAGCAGACGCGGAGCGGGCCCGGGCGATGATCACCGAGCATCGGCGCAGTGCGGGGAACAATGGGCAGTCGTGCAGGCCCCAGCGGGAGACGACCCGGCAGGGCCGGTCTGTAGAGGATCATCGGCCGCCGGTGCCGCCGCACCAGCGGTCGGCGCTGCCGTCATACCACCGTCCAGAACGAGTGAAGACCGCGTCCCGCCGGCGCGGTCATCGAGCCGCTTCCGGGGAAGAGCAGGGCTAAGCACTTGCAGTGGCCAGAGGTTGGTTTCTCTGTACTAGAGCACCAGGAGACGTTGACATGAAGCTTACGGTCAGCAAGGTCGATGTGTGGACGTGCGAGTTGGCAGACCAGCCGGGAAGTCTGGCGAGCAAGCTGGAGCCGTTGGCCGCGGCTGGGGCCGACCTGAGCTACCTGGTAGCGCGGCGGCAAGCCGATAAACCCGGCACCGGCGTGGTCTATCTGGGCGGCCTGAAGGGAGCGAAGCAGGCCAAGGCCGCCGCCGAGGCGGGCTTCACCAAGGGAGATCCCATTACGGCCCTGCGCATCGACGGAGCGAACAAGCCTGGCATCGTGCAGCGGATCGCCGCGGCCGTGGCCGCCGCGGGCGTGAACATGCGCGGGGTGAAGGCCGCCACCGTGGGCAACAAGTTCGTGACCGTCCTGGCATTTGATACGCCTGAGGACGCCGCCAAGGCTGCCAAGGCCATACGGGCGCTCAAGTAATGCCGCGATCCGTTGCGGGCGCCGTCATTGCTGGCCACCCCGATGCGGGACGAAACAGGCGCGCGCCGGGTCAGGCACGAGCCTAGGTGAGGAGTATAAGAGCCCGTCACCTGCGGCCAGGTCTAAACACCCAGGAGGCCGCAATCCTGCCTAGCTCCAAGCTCAACCGACGGTGCGCAGAGGCAAGGGGATGCAGCGCTGGCCGCGGGATTTGAGCTGCGACCACGGTTGCCCGTCTCCGCCTGGAGTTATCAATCGTGGCCGCGATCTTGCTAAGGTGTGGCGGGCGTATAGGCCATCCGCAACAGCGACAGAAATTGCTCGTCGTCAATCTGCGGAAATTCCTGATAAAACTCACCCACGGCCATGAAGTCGGGCGGTGCATAGAGGCAATAGAGTTCGTCGCACCACTGCCTCACCTCAGGCAGCCGCTCCGGCGGAGCTACCGGCACGGCCACTACGAGTTGCCTCGGGCGCCGCGCGCGGATGGTCTGCAAGGCCGCGATCATGGTCGAGCCGGTGGCAATCCCATCGTCCGTGATGATCACGGAGCGGTCCTCGCACTCGGCCGGCGGGCGCACGGCGCGAACCAGGGTTTTTCTGCGGGCAATCTCGGCGAGCTGGCGCCGTTGCTCTGCGGCCAGGTACTCTTTTAGTTCCTCTTGGTAAGCCTGAGCATAATGGTTCAGGTACACCTGGCCGTCTTCGGCCATCGCACCGAGGGCCAGTTCGGGTTGCCTGGGTGCGCCGAGCTTCCGGGAGAGCACAACATCCAGTTCCGCACCCAGCCTGTTGGCCAACACAGCCCCCACCACCACGCCGCCGCGCGGGATGGCCAGCACCAGCGGTCTGTGCCAAGGGTGCCCTTCCAGACGGTCGGCAAGCTGGTGAGCGGCGTCCTCGCGGTCTCGGAACATGGCGGTCTCCTGGCTCGCTCGTCCGTTGGGCGGCCGTTTCAACAAGGCTTACTTCGGCGAGCCCTACGTTGAAAAGCCCGCCGCCCAGGCCAGCGGTGGTGAGGGTGTCGGACATCGCACCGATTGGGCGGCGGGCGGGTTTCTGGCTCCTGCTGATTGTACCGCCGCCGGCTTGAGAGGGGGGCTGCATGTTCGGCAGGCCGCCTCTCTCACCGTGCGCTGCGGCGCGTGGACCCGACCCGTTGTGCTGCGGGTCATGGGTACGACGCGTTTAGGTTGGGCCGTGCCTTGCCAGGCCTAGACCTCTACGAGGCCCGCACCCCTAGGAGGCCTTCACCTCGATGTGCCGTGCTTTCGACGCAGCGGTCTTGGGCATGGTGATGGTGAGGATGCCGTTGTGATAACGGGCCTCGACCTTGTCGCGGTCGATGTCCGCTGGCAGCGTTACCGACTCGTAGCACTTCTCCTCGCGATATTCGCGGAGCTGGCCCTTCTCGTCCTTGCGCTGGACGGTCTTCGCTGCCCGCAGAACCAGGCGATTGTCGCTGACCTGCAAGTCGAAGTCTTGCGGCTCGAAGCCCGGCGCCTCCGCCTCGACGACCACGGCCTCGTCCTCGTCACGGACTTCCAGGCCCCAGCGCCAGCCGGTTCCGTGCCACAGGCCGGACCAATCGTGGAACAAGCGGTCGATCAACCGATCGAACTCGCCCCGCATGCGGCTGAGGAGGAAGGGGAACTCGCTGCGTACCGCCAGAGGCGCGGTGGTCTCGGCAGGCTCCTGGGTGCGCGATTTCGTCACGGACTGTTTCGTCATGACAGACTCCTTTTTTCCATTTGTGACCTGTTCGTTCCTGATCCATGCGCTTCCCTGTCGCCGTGCTGGGCATGCCTCCTGCCTGCCAGGTAAGGCTGCAATTCTCATGCCAGATGCTGTGGGGACCACACAGGTGCCTGCTGACCGGTTGCCTGCTGTGCGGCAGGCAGCAGGCACGCGTGCGAGGCCTTCTCGCAATGCTGGCACGCGCCGCCGCGGCCGAGAAGCGGTGGCACCAGTTGCCATGCATGCCATGGGCTGCGGGAACCTTGCGCCGGGGGCGAGGGAACCTTGCGGCGGGGCCGCGGCGCGCTGGCCCCGCGCTCTGGACGATGAAATGCGGCCGCTGTGGCATGGTAAGACCCCAGGGACGGGGTGGCATGGCCATGTTGGGGGCAGCCGCGGACCCGCCGCCATCGAGGCGCCGGTCAATGTGCAGCCGCGCGGCGAAGTGTTCCGCCCTGTGCCAATTCGCACACATGCGGCGCGAGCGGGCCGTGGTATCTCCTGGCCGCCGTGTGGTAAACGCCAGGCTTGCAAGCCAGGTCGGCCAAAGATGCGGTGTCTCCTGGCCGCTATGTGATGAAGAGTGGTGACTTGGTGGCGGTCCCTGCAATCAGGCGACGGTAGCGCATAGGCAGCAGCGGGCAAAGCAGGGCCTTTGCTGGTGCTGGCCCGGTAGGTCGTTCCTGGCTGAGCTGCAAGCGACCTGCGGACTCTGAGATTTCGGCGTGCCGGCCCCGTCTGCCCCTGTGTTTGTACCGGAACGTGGGGTGGGCTGCATGAAGCATCTCCCGCAAGCTGTGGCATGGCAATTGCGGTAGGAGGGGACAAGCGGCCTCTAGGCCCGCCGGCATGGCGTTTGGGCACGGCACAAGCGAGGATGTTCATGGAAGCGGCACGTTTTATTCGGTGGTTTAAGGACCTGGGTATGGCGGACGTGCCGCTGGTAGGCGGCAAGAACGCCTCGCTGGGGGAGCTGTACCGAGAGCTGGTTCCGCACGGGATCCGCGTGCCCAATGGCTTCGCGGTAACCGCTGAGGCGTATCGGTATTACCTGGCCGCTGGGGGCCTGGAGACTCGCATACAGCAGTTGCTATGCGGCCTGGACACGGCCGACCTGGCGCAACTGGCTCAGCGCGGCAGGCAAGTGCGGGAGGCCATTCTCAGCACGCCGCTGCCGGCAGAGGTTGAGCGGCAGATCGCCGAGGCGTACGACGAGCTGTGCCGCGAGTATGGGCCGGAAACAGACACGGCGGTGCGCTCCAGCGCCACGGCAGAAGACCTGCCCACGGCCAGCTTTGCTGGTCAGCAGGAATCTTACTTGAATGTCCGCGGCATCCGCTCGTTGCTCGACGCGTGCCGGCACTGCTACGCCTCGTTGTATACGGATCGCGCGATTTCGTATCGGGTGGATCGGGGCTTTGCACATCAGGCCGTGGCCCTCTCCATCGGGGTGCAGAAGATGGTGCGCTCCGATCTGGGGTCAGCCGGTGTGCTGTTCACGCTCGACACCGAAACCGGCTTTCCCGACGTGGTGCTCATCAACAGCGCCTATGGCCTGGGAGAGAGCGTGGTCAAGGGCCGCGTCGATCCGGACGAGTTCCTGGTGTTCAAGCCCACCTTGCGGCAGGGGTACCGGCCCATCATCAAGCGCGTGCTTGGCAACAAGCAAGAAAAAATGGTCTACGCCACGCGCGGTGGCCGCAGCACGCGCGTGGTGCCCGTCCCCGAAGAACTGCGCAGCCGCTATAGCCTCGACGATCAAGATGTGCTCACCCTCGCGCGCTGGGCGTGCCTGATCGAAGATCACTATTCGGCCCGCGCGGGCCGGCCCTCTCCCATGGACGTCGAGTGGGCCAGGGATGGCCGTACGGGCGACCTGTACGTGCTGCAAGCGCGGCCCGAGACTGTACATGCCGTGGCCCGGCGCGCCAACATGCTGGAGGAGTACCGCCTGGAAGGCCAGGGAGAGGTACTGTTGCGCGGGCGTGCCGTGGGCCAGAAGATCGGCGCCGGGCCGGTGCGAGTAATCCGCGACGTGGAGGAACTCACCTCCTTCCAACCCGGGGAGGTGCTGGTGGCGGACATGACGGATCCCGACTGGGAGCCCACCATGAAGATGGCCGCGGCGATCGTGACGAATCGCGGCGGCCGCACCTGCCATGCGGCGATTGTGAGCCGCGAGTTGGGCGTACCGTGCGTGGTGGGCACCGAGCGTGCCACGGCCGTGCTCCAGACGGGCATGCCGGTCACGGTTTGCTGCGCGGAAGGGGAGCAAGGCGTGGTGTACGCCGGGCAGATTCCGTTCCGCTGCGAGCGCATCGACCTGGGCACGCTCCCCCGCCCGCGCACGCGCGTGATGTTGAATGTGGGGGACCCCGACCGGGCCTTGGCCCTGGCCTTCCTGCCCAACGACGGCGTGGGACTGGCCCGCGAAGAGTTCATCATCTCGGCCGATATCCAGGTGCATCCGCTGGCGCTCACGCGGTTCGACGAGCTGCCGGCAAGCCCCGCCCGAACTCGAATTGCCGAACTGACCCGGCACTACGTCAGCAAGCCGGATTATTTTGTCGATCGGCTGGCGGAAGGGGTGGGACGGATTGCGGCCGCCTTCTATCCCAAGGACGTGATCGTGCGGCTCTCCGACTTCAAGTCGAACGAATATGCCCGGCTGGTGGGAGGAGAGGCCTTCGAGCCCCGGGAGGAGAACCCCATGCTGGGCTTTCGCGGTGCGTCTCGGTACTACGATCCCCGCTATCGCGAGGGCTTCTTGCTGGAGTGCCGTGCCATGAAGAAGGTGCGGGAGGAAATGGGGCTGACGAACGTGAAGCTGATGGTGCCCTTCTGCCGCACGGTGGCCGAGGGGCGGCGTGTGCTGGCCCTGATGGAAGAGGCGGGTCTGAAGCGCGGCGAGAACGGCCTGGAGGTGTACGTGATGTGCGAGATCCCGGCCAATGTGATTCTGGCGGAGGAGTTCGCCGAGATCTTCGACGGCTTTTCC
This sequence comes from Pirellulales bacterium, assembly GCA_023511675.1. GTDB lineage: Bacteria > Planctomycetota > Planctomycetia > Pirellulales > JAIMBC01 > JAIMBC01. The sequence continues at coordinate 14,500 of JAIMBC010000053.1, read as the reverse complement.
ATCGGCTCCAACGACCTCACCCAGCTTACGCTGGGGCTGGACCGCGACTCGGAGATCGTGGCCCCACTCTTCGATGAGAGCAACCCGGCCGTGACCTGGCTGATCGCCGAGGTCATCCGCCGCGCCCACGCAGCGGGCCGCAAGGTGGGCCTCTGCGGCCAGGCACCCAGCGATCGCCCAGAGTTTGCACGCTTTCTGGTCCGCTGCGGCATCGACAGCATCTCCCTCAACCCCGACGTCGTCCTCAAGACCACCCGCGAAATCCTTGAGATTGAAGTTGAACTGCAAACCGCTCCCGCAGGCCTGGCGGCTACCCCTACAAGCTGATACACGGCCCTCGCCCACGCGGTGCGCGCCGCGCCACACGGGGCGCTGCGCCGGCAAGCCGCCCTCTCTGAAACGAGAACCATGACCTGGCAGCCCATTATCAAGAGTGCCCACGATTGGAAGGTGCCGCCCAATCTTCGCGACTACGAGGCGACCCGGCGAGAGTTTTCCTGGGCCCAAGCAAGGCTGGCCCTGGAAGGACTGCCGAGTGGCCGCGGCCTGAACATAGCCCACGAAGCGGTCGATCGCCATGCCGCCGGTCCGCGTGCCGCGCGCGTGGCGCTGCGCTGCATCGCCCAAGACGGCGGCCGGCAGGAGATCACGTATGCGCAGCTTGCCGAGCAATCTAATCGCTTTGCGAACGTGTTGCGGCAGTTGGGCGTGGGCAAGGGAGAGCGGGTATTTGCCCTCACCGGGCGGATTCCTGAGCTGTATGTGGCCGCTCTAGGGACGCTCAAGCACCGCTGCGTGTTCAGCCCTCTGTTCTCGGCATTTGGGCCAGAACCGATTCGCACGCGGCTGGCACTGGGCGAGTGCCGCGTACTGGTTGCCACCGAGCCGCTCTACCAGCGCAAGGTGGCCGGCCTGCGCGAGGCCCTGCCGTCCCTGGAGCATGTGCTGCTGGTGAGAGGGCGGGGTCAGGCAGGCGATCTTCCGGGCACGCGCAACCTGGGCGAGTTGCTGCAAGAGGCAAGCAGCCATTACACCATCGAGCCCACCGACCCCGAAGATTTTGCCTTGTTGCACTTCACCAGCGGCACCACGGGTACGCCCAAGGGGGCGATCCACGTGCATGAGGCCGTGGTGGCGCACCATGCCACGGGACGCCTGGCCCTCGATCTGCACGACGAGGATGTCTTCTGGTGTACGGCCGATCCTGGCTGGGTGACGGGTACCTCGTACGGCATCATCGCGCCACTGGTCTGCGGCGTGACCAGCATTGTCGATGAGTCAGACTTCGACGCCGAGCGCTGGTACCGGCTGCTGCAAGACGAGCGCGTGACCGTGTGGTACACGGCGCCCACCGCCATTCGCATGCTGATGAAGGCGGGTGCGGAGACGGCCCGCCCCCACGATCTGCGCAGCCTGCGCTTCCTGGCCAGTGTGGGGGAACCGCTCAATCCCGAAGCGGTGGTGTGGGGCCGCGCAGCGCTGGGCCTTCCGTTCCACGACAACTGGTGGCAAACGGAGACCGGCGGCATCATGATCGCCAACTACGCTGCCATGGACATCCGTCCCGGCTCGATGGGCAAGCCGTTGCCCGGCATCGAGGCTGCGATCGTTCAGCAGCAGGCAGACGGCAGCGTCACGGAAGTGACGGAGCCCGACGTGCAGGGCGAGCTGGCGCTGAAGCCCGGCTGGCCCTCCATGTTCCGCGGCTACTGGGGCGCCCCCGAACGTTATCGCGCATGTTTTGCCAATGGCTGGTACCTGACCGGCGACCTGGCCCGCCGCGACGCAGACGGCTATTTCTGGTTTGTAGGCCGCAAGGACGACGTGATCAAAACGTCCGGCCACCTGATCGGCCCCTTCGAGGTCGAAAGCGTACTCATGGAGCACCCCGCCGTGGCGGAGGCGGGCGCCATCGGCAAGCCCGACCCGGTGGCGATGGAGGTGGTGAAGGCCTTCGTCTCTCTGCGTGCCGGCTATCAACCCAGCGACCACCTCCGCCGGCAGATCCTGGCCCATGCCCGCACACGGTTGGGTGCCGTGGCCGCCCCCAAGGAAATCGAATTTCTCCCTAGCCTGCCCAAGAACCGTGCCGGCAAGATCATGAGGCGGTTGCTGCGGGCGCGCGAGCTGGGCCTGCCCGAGGGAGATACATCGACGCTGGAGGCCTCGGACCACTGAGATGTCTGCCCCGGAAGCCACGCACCGGCCCGGCCAGGCCTTGTTGTCTGGCTTGCCCAGAGAGGCGCTGCTCGAGCGGCTGCGCGAGATGCTGCGCATTCGGCGGTTCGAGGAGCGGTGCGCGGAACTGTATACGCAGGGCAAGATCCACGGGTTCTTGCATTTGTGCATTGGAGAAGAGGCCGTGGCCGTGGGGGCGATGCGTGCGTTGAGGCCCGAGGACAACGTGGTTTCCACCTACCGCGAGCACGGCCATGCTCTGGCGCGTGGCATCAGCGCTGCCGCGGTGATGGCGGAGATGTTCGGCAAGGCCAATGGATGCAGCCGGGGACGTGGCGGCTCGATGCACCTGTTCGATGCCCAACACCGGTTTTTCGGCGGTCACGCCATTGTAGGCGGCGGACTGCCCATTGCCGTGGGGCTGGCATTGGCAGCCCGCATGCGGCAGGAAGCTCGCGTTACCTGTTGCTTCTTCGGAGACGGCGCCGTGGCCGAGGGGGTGTTCCACGAGTCGTTGAACCTTGCCGCCCTGTGGCGGCTGCCCGTGCTGTTTCTCTGCGAGAACAACCTGTACGCCATGGGGACGCACATCACCCGCCATCAATCGCAGATCGACATTGCTCGCAAGGCCGCAGCCTATGGCCTACCAGGCCAGGCCGTGGACGGGATGGCTGTGCTGGAGGTGGAAGAAGCGGCCCGCGCCGCCGTCGCTGCGGTCCGTGCCGGCGAGGGACCACGGCTGCTCGAGGCACGCACGTACCGCTTTCGCGCCCACTCCATGTACGACCCCGAGCTGTACCGTAGCCGTGAGGAAGTGGCGCAGTGGAAGCAGCGTGATCCCATCGACCTGCTCGCAGGGGCACTGCGTCAGGCCGACCTGTTGGATGACGCTGCCCTGGCCCAACTGGAGGGCGAGGTAGCGGCGGAGATCGACCTGGCCGTGGCGGCGGCTGAGGCGGGGCCCTGGGAGCCGGTGCAAGACCTGCTCAAGGATGTGCATTCCCCGAGGTTTGCGTGAGCATGCCGACCACGATGACCTACCGCGAGGCCGTCCGCGCGGCGCTGGCCGAGGCGCTGCGCAGCGATGAGCGCGTGCTGCTGATGGGCGAGGACGTGGGCCGTTATGGCGGGGCATTTGCCTGCAGCCGAGGGCTGCTGGAGGAGTTCGGTCCCGAGCGTGTGCGGGATACGCCGCTGTCTGAAGCGACCTTTGTGGGCGCGGGAATCGGGGCCGCGCTGGGGGGCATGCGGCCGATCGTCGAGATCATGACCTGCAATTTCGCCTTGTTGGCGTTGGACCAGATCGTCAATCACGCGGCCATCATGCGGCACATGTCCGGGGGGCAGTTCAGCGTGCCGCTGGTGATTCGCATGGCCAGCGGAGGAGGCCGCCGCGTTGCGGCCCAACACTCCAACAGCTTCGAAGGCTGGTTCGCTCGCCTACCCGGCGTAACGGTGCTCGCCCCCGCCACGGTGCAGGACGCACGCACCATGCTCCGCGGCGCCTTGCGCGAACCCGACCCCGTGCTGATCTTCGAGCACATCCTGCTCTACCCCGTGCAAGGCGAGGTGGACGAGCAGGCAGACACAGACATCCGCCGCGCCGCAGTCCGCCGGCCCGGGCGCGACGTGTCTCTCATCACCTACGGCGGCAGTTTACCCAAGACGCTCGCAGCGGCAGAGCAGCTTGCGGCAGAGGGCATCGAGGCCGAGGTGATCGACCTCCGCTGCTTGAGGCCGCTCGATACGGAGCTGTTCCTCGACTCGGTCCGGCGCACACACAGGGCCGTGGTGGTGGACGAGGCCTGGTACACCGGCAGCCTGGCGGCCGAGATCAGCGCCCTGATCATGGAACGCGCCTTCTACGATCTCGATGCGCCCGTGGCCCGCGTGTGCAGTGCCGAGGTGCCCCTGCCCTACGCGGGGCATCTGGAAGATGCCGCCCTGCCCCAGGCAGCGGCCATCGAGCGGACCGTGAAGGAGATGATGGCAGGCCATGGCTGAGCTGCTGATGCCCAAGCTGGGGGCCGACATGACTGTCGGCACCGTGGTAGCCTGGACCCGACAGCCCGGCGAGTTTGTCCGCCGCGGCGACATTGTGGCCCAGGTCGATACCGACAAGGGCGTGATCGACATCGAGGTATTCGCCACAGGCGTGCTGGAACAGATTCTGGTCTTGCCGGGACAGACCGTACCGGTGGGCACGCCGCTGGCGACGATCCGAGAGACCGGGGCACCAGAAGAGCGCGTGCCCGGGGCATGGGCAGGACCTCCCCCGGCCGAGGCCGGAGTGGCACCCCAAGCCCCGCAAGCACCCCCACCACCCCTGCCGCCGCCGGCCTCAGCCTTCGGGGCTGGGGCGGTGGCGCGGGCCGGTCACCAGCCAGCCGCAAGCATGGCCCAGCCTGAACCGCCTGGCGGCATGCCGGTCAGTGCCCAAGGTCCCCCTGCCGCGCCTGCGCGGCTGCGCATCTCTCCTTCCGCGCGCGAGCTGGCTCGGGCCCTGGGTGTGGATCCTGCCGCCGTGCAAGGTACGGGCCGTGGGGGTGCCATCACGCGCGAGGATATTCAACGTGCCGCCGCCCAGCGCGCAGGCGCTCTGGGCCGGCCGAGAGCGGAGGAGGCCGCAGCCGCGGGCCAGCCGTCAGCAGGAGCGCCAGCAACACAGCAGCCGGCACCAGGCCCATCGCAAGCAGGCCCCGCTCAGGTAGCCCCGCCGCAGTTACCCCCGCCACAGGTAGCCCCTCCACAAGCAGGCCCTCCACAAGCAGGCGCTCCTCCCACGGCAGCAGAATCCCCCCTGGCAGCAGCACCGATGGCACGGGGCGTTCAGCTTCCGGCCGAGGAGCGTGCTGCGCGGATGCGGCAGTCGATCGCCGCAGCCATGAGCCGATCGAAGCGCGAGATACCTCACTACTACCTGGGCACGACCATCGATCTCCATCGTGCCGTCACGTGGCTGGCAGCGGAGAACGAACGCCGCACGGTGACGCAGCGCTTGCTGTACGGCGCATTGCTCATCAAGGCCACAGCCCTGGCGCTGCGCGACTTTCCGGAGCTGAACGGTTTTTACATGGACGGCCGCTACAAGCCGAACGAGGCCATCCATGTGGGCGTGGCCGTATCTCTACGGCTGGGCGGCCTGATTGCACCGGCCTTGCACCACACGGATCGGCTCGACCTGAGTACGCTCATGGAGCGGCTGCGCGGCCTGGTGCAGCGGGTTCGCGGCGGCAGCCTGCGCGGCTCGGAACTTGCAGACCCCACAATTACGGTAACCAGTCTGGGCGAGCAGGGAGTGGAGCTGGTCCTTCCCGTCATTTATCCGCCGCAAGTGGCGATCGTGGGATTTGGGAAGGTGGTCGAGCGAGCCTGGGCAGTAGAGGGGCAGGTGGTCGTACGGCCGACGATTACCGCCACGCTGGCCGCCGACCACCGCGTCAGCGACGGCCACCGCGGCGCGTTGTTTCTGGCCGCCATCGATCGCCTGTTGCAGCAGCCTGAGAGCCTATGAAGCACGATGACTTGCGCCAGACCGTGTTGCGTGTGCTGGGAGAAATCGCGCCCGAGGCGGACCTGGAACGTCTTCAGCCCAACGTGGCGTTTCGCCAGCAACTCGACCTGGATTCCATGGACTTTCTCAACTTCGTCATCGCCCTGCACGAGGCGACGCAGGTGGAAATTCCCGAGCGGGACTATTGGCGGCTGGCCAGCCTGGACGGCTGCGTGGAGTATCTGGCACAGCGGCTTAGCGCACGGCAACAGTGATGGCATGTGGACGGAGGGTCCACAGGCCCCTATCGACCGGGACGCCCACCCACCCCGCAAGGAGAATCCAGCGGCGTGGCTGGTAGCCCCCTACTACATGCCCCCCAAGCGCTTGGCCGGTGTGCTATGAGGCGCTGCGGGCGGCCTTTAGCCTCTTGGATAAGCGCGACTTGAGCCGGGCGGCCGCGTTGCGGTGGATCAGCCCCTTGGCCGCCGCCTGGTCGAGCTTCTTGCAGGCCAGCCGAAACTCGGCCCCAGCTCGCTCCAGCTCGCCATTTTGGCAGGCCTCGCGGACCTTGCGCATCTGGGTCTTGAGTGCGGAACGGCCCGCTCGGTTACGTGCCCGGCGGGCCAGGTTTTGGCGTAATCGCTTCTTGGCGCTTTTGGTGACTGGCATAACGTACGGCTGGGTTGACAGGCAAATCGCGCGGGCAGCAAGGTCTGCCTGCAGCGCTACACTTCTTCCACGGGGGGATTATCATCCCGCATTTTGGCCAGCTTGTCTAGGCGTTCTGCCACGTCTCGGAACCCAAAATCGAGCCCCGCTAGAGCGCTGAGGTGGCGATCCGCCAGGTCCAGCTCTTTCAGCCGGTCCATGGCCAGCACGCCTGCACGGTACAAGGCCAGCTTGCGGTGATCCTGGTCTCGCTCTTGCAGCTCGGTAATCGCCTCCTCGTAATGCTGCAACGCCAGCCGGTACTGCTTGATCGATTCGAAACAAATGCCCAGGTTCAGCAGCACGTGGCCCTTGCGCTTGAGGTCCCCACGCGCCTCCTGGTACGCCTTGATGGCCTCGGTATACTGCCTGGCCCGTTGCAGGCGCACTGCCAACTCGAAGCGGAAGCCGAGGTGGCTGGGATAGCGTTCGCACCGGTGGCGGTAGATTTCGATCTCCTTGTTATTCAGTTCGGTCTTGAACTGCTGGGCCAGGGCCTGCGCCTCGGGGGTCTGTTCCTCGCGTGCCCGCTGTTCCGCCACGGCAAGCTGCTGGCGGGCAAGCTGCAACTCCACGTCCTCCAGCCGCTCGCGGATGTTGATATCTCCGCCGCCGACCTGGAGGGCCTTTTCCAGAACCTGGATGGCCTCACGAAAGCGCTCGTTCTTGATATGCAGCTCGGCCAGCTCGAGGTAATTGGAGACCTCGGCCGGATTCTTCTTGATGGCCTTTTCGAGCTGCTGTTCGGGTGTGAGCTTGGCACCGCCCAGGCCCAGCCGTTCGGCCTGTGCATCGCGGTCGACCATGACTTCGGTGGAAGATTCGGCCTCTTCGTAGCCGCCCTTGGTGATCGTCCGCTGCACGGTGAGGTTGTGGATGGCGCGGTCGGCCTCTTGATCCTGCGGGTTGGCCTGTTTCACGCGCATCCAGCAGGCAATGGCCTGATCGAACTGTCCCTGTGCCGCCAGAGCGCGGCCGAGGCGGCGGTTAATTTCGGGATCCTTGAGGTCTCCCTCCAGCGCGGCTCGCAGGTAGGCCACTTCGCACTCGTCGTAACCGAGCGCGCCGCAGGCCGTGGCCATGTCGGCCAGAGCAGATGCATCCCACGGGTTGGCCTTGAGCAGCTCCCAGCCGTGCTGTAACACCAGCTCCCACTCCTTCCTGAGCACGGCTTTCTTGAGCGCTGCGCGGGTGCCGGCCAGTTTTACCTGGGCCAGTTTTCCTGCCCCCGTCTTATTGTTGTTGTACTTCTTCTGCAGATTGCCCAAGAAGTTCTGCGCGTAGATCAGGTTGCCCGGGTCTCCCTTCACGCATTGCAAGAACATCTCCGTGGCATAGTCGAATTGCCCCGTCGCTGCGCTCTTGCTGCCGTGCTGGAAACACGCCTGCAAACGCTGCCGCACCGCCGGCGAAAGGGGCATGCGGCCCTTGCCTTCTCCTGCCTGGCCAGTCTGCTGCGGTGCCGTCATGGAAGTTCCCGTCGATGCCGTCAAAGGAAGCACGCCGCCCCGCTGGTCTGTCAGCGATCCGGCACGCCCTTTGTTATTCTACCCCCTGGAGCAGCTTTCTCAACGCAGTAAAGCGCGGCCGCCGGTGGCGAGAGCGGGGCCGGGTGCACTACCGCCCTGGCCGCCTGCCGCTGGCCCCGCGGCGGGCGGCGCCGTTGCACCCAGTCACCGCATGTCCCGCCGAGCCGAACTCGCCTCGCACGTGGGCTCCAAGCGCGCGGCCTACGACTGCTCGCACCATGCGGCGGCAATCGCCCCAGCCTTTCCTAGCCTACCTGAATTCAAGCCCCGCATCAGCACGGCGGCTGCCCAGCGGCGGCTATACTGGATTCGGTCCACTCCTGCCGCGACAGCATCATCTCCACATGTCACACGTCTCGCCTGCTCGCGTGTACCTCGTGGGCGCCGGACCCGGCGACCCCGGCCTGCTGACGCTGCGCGGGGCGGAATGTCTGGCCCGCGCCGATCTCGTCCTCTACGACTACCTCGTCAACCCCCAGCTCCTCGAATTGGCCCCGCCCCACGCAGAACGCATCTGCCTGGGACGCCACGGCCGCGACCGCATCTGGACGCAGGAGGAGATTAACCGCTGCATGACCGCCGCAGCGCTGGCCGGCCGCACGGTGGTGCGGTTGAAGGGTGGCGATCCCGCCATTTTTGCTCGAGTACACGAAGAGCTGGAGTGCCTGGCAGCCCACGGCATTCCCTATGAAGTGGTGCCGGGAATCACGGCGGCGTTGGCGGCGGGCAGCTACGCGGGCGTGCCCCTCACGCAGCGCGACGCAGCGAGCGCCATCGCCCTGCTCGCAGGCCACGAGTACAGCGACAAGGAAGGGGCAGCGCTCGATTATGGCCGTCTGGCACCATTCCCGGGCACCTTGGTCGTGTACATGGGGGTGACCGAAGCACTGCGCTGGACGCAGGCATTGATTGCCGGAGGCAAACCACCCCATACCCCGGCAGCCATCGTCCGCCGCTGCTCCTGGCCCGATCAGCTCGTGGTGCGGACCACGCTGGCAGAGGTGCCGCACGTGCTGGCAGAGCGGCACATCCGACCGCCTGTGCTGGTGATTGTGGGAGAGGTGGTTCAGCTTGCCGCGGCGCAGACATGGTTCACCTCGCGGCCCCTGGTGGGAAGAGCCATCCTGGTGTCTCGACCAGCCGGCCAGGCTGATCCCTTGCGCCGCCAGCTCCAGGAACTGGGCGCCCGCGTCTGGTTGCAACCCGCCATCGAGATCGGCCCTCCGCCCGATTGGGCACCCGTCGACGCCGCACTCTCCAGGCTGCACGCCTTTGATTGGCTGGTGTTCTCCAGTGCGAACGGCGTCTGCTGGCTGCTCGACCGCCTGTTACAAACGGCAGACCTGCGGCAGCTCGGCCACGTCAAGCTGGCGGCCATGGGGCCGGGCACAGCGCAAGCGCTGGCCCGCTATCACCTGCGGGCCGACCTGGTGCCCGACGAGTTTCGGGCAGAGGCCCTGGCAGAGCAACTCGCTCCCCTGTGCGGCGGCCGGCACGTGCTGCTGGCCCGCGCCAGCCGAGGACGGGAGGTGCTGGCAGAAACGCTCCGTAACGCTGGCGCCGAGGTGGAGCAGGTGGTCGTTTACACGTCGCGAGATGTGGAGCGGCCAGATGCGGACGTAGAGGCAGCGCTCGCCGGCGGCCAGATCCACTGGGTCACGGTCACCAGTTCGTCCATCGCCCAGGCGCTTGTGCGCCTGTTTGGGAAGAAGCTGGCCAAGGCCCGTGTGGCAAGCATCAGCCCTGTGACGAGCGAGACGTTGCGCGGGCTGGGCATCGAGCCTGCGGCCGAGGCCCGCACATACACCATGGAGGGCGTGGTGGAGGCCATCGTGGCGGCGGAGCGGAGTGCCGGCTGCTTGTAATGCAGAGCCGCGATGATTTGGCAATCGGAGGGCAGACGCTGCCGAAGGCCCGGCCTTCCGTAACGGCGTGCGGCGGCCGGGCCTGGTCCGGGCAGTGAACCGCTCCGGCCGGCACGCGCCGCATCGCGGCCGTTGCTCTTCCTTTCGCTCGGCTGGCCCATCAGGGCGAAGACTTCCCCGCTCACACCCTGCTTCACGCCAGGATTTCTTTCACGACCCGCGCGGGTTTGACGCCGGTGAGACGCTCGCGCAGGCCGTTGCGTTCGTGGTACACGTCCTCGTAATCCAGGCCGAGGAGGTGGTAAATGGTCGCGTGCCAGTCCGCCACGCTCACGGGGTTCTCGACGGCGGCCAGGCCCAGGTCGTCAGTGGCGCCCAGCGAGCTCCCGCCGCGGACGCCGCCGCCGGCCAGCCAGACGGTAAAGGCATTCTTGTTGTGGTCGCGGCCCGCCAGCGCCTCGTTGCCATCTCCCGGAAGCTGGGCAATGGGCAGGCGGCCGAACTCTCCGCCCCAGAGGATCAGCGTGCTGTCCAACAGGCCGCGCTGGCGCAGGTCGGCCACCAGCGCTGCAATGGGCTGATCGGTCTGTTCGCAGGCCTTGCGCAGTTCGGCAGCGAGGTTGTTGTGGTTGTCCCAGATCTGGCCGGCGATGAACAACTGTACAAAGCGCACCCCCCGTTCCACCAGCCGGCGTGCAATCAAGCAGCGCCGCCCGTAAGAGTCGGTCGGCTCGCGGCCAATGCCGTAGGCCTCCAGCGTGGCCTGGGTTTCGCCAGACAGGTCCAGGGCATCGCTGGCGGCAAGCTGCATTCGCCCGGCCAGCTCGTAGCTGGCCAGGCGGCCGTCCAATGCCGGCTGGCCGGGCCGCGCATCGCGATGCCGCCGGTCGAGCGCCGCCAGCAGCTCGCGCTCCAGCGCGGTCGCCTCCGGCGGCTCGTCAAACTGCGGGTGCAGGTTGAGAACCGGCGAGCCGACGGCGCGGAATCGCGTCCCCTGAAATACCGGCGGCAGATAGCCCGCCTGCCAGTTCTGCACACCATTGACGGGCAGTCCCTGCGGATCGTCCAGCACCACATAGGCCGGGAGATTCTGGTTCTCGCTGCCCAGGGCATACGTCACCCATGCGCCCAGCGTGGGCTGGCCCGGCAGCATGCGGCCGGAGTGGATGATCCACAGCGCCGGTTCGTGCGTGAGATTGTCTGTATACATCGAGCGGATGAACGCCAGCTCGTCCACCACCCGCGCAGTGTGGGGCAAGAGTTCGCTCAGCCAGGCCCCTGATTCGCCGTGCTGCGCAAAGCGGAACGGAGAGCGCATGATGGCCCCTGCCGCGCTGGCATTTTCCACCTCGCCGGCGATTCTATCGAAGTATGCTTCGCCGTGGCGGCGATCGAGTTCCGGCTTGGGATCGAAAAGATCCATCTGACTGGGTCCGCCGTTCATGAACAGTTGGATCACGGCGTGCGCCCGGGGCTGAAAGTGCGGAGCACGTGGACGGAGATCGGCAGCGGCTGCCTGCGCCTTTCTGTCGTCTTGCAAGAGCGTGGCGAGTGCTGCGCCCAGGATGCCGCCGCTGGCGCGGGCCAGCCAAGCACGGCGGTCTAGCGCGCCTCCGGCGCGCGGGCAACGGTCAGTGTGGGCCACGTGGCGCCGGCGAGCCCGGCAGAGACAGTTCACGGCGTCATGTTGCGGTCCGTGGCGCAGCTCAATCGACATACAGCAGCTCCGCGGTGTTGAGCAGGGCATGACAGATATTCCCCAGTGCGCGGCGGCAGGCCTCTGGCCGCGGCGTGCCGCCCGGCGGCTCGCCGGCTGCGGCGGCAAGCTGTGCCTCCCACCGAGCTGCCAGGTGCTCGAATGTTTGGCGGGCCAGCAAGTACTCTTCCGCCGCGGGAGGCCGGGCCAGGGCACGGCGCCACGCGGCCCCAATCAGCCGCTGGCAGGCGCCATCCATGTCACTCGCAAAGTCGGCGCTACCTTCAGCCAGCAGCCGGTCGGCCATGAGGTCCGCCAGTTCGCGCACGCGGCGATCGTTCAGCAAGTGCAGGGCCTGGGGGGCGACGTTCGACTCGGGCCGCTCGATGCAATTGGGGCTCATCCGCGGCTGATCGAACGCCTCCAGCAGCGTGATGGGCTGCGTGCGCCGCTGCAAAAGATAAATACTGCGACGCCAGCCGCTAGCGGTTCCCTGCTCGATCACCAGCCCCTCGGCTGTGGCTTCCACCGCGTCAGGCGGACCGAAGGGTGTTGGATCGAGCGCGCCGCACACGGCCAGCAGGGTGTCTCGCAAAGCCTCGGCATCCAGCCGCCGCAAGGGCATGCGGCTGATGAGGCGATTGTCGGGGTCGCGCCCCAACACCGCTTCGCTGACCGACGACGATTGGCGGTAGGTAGCACTCGTCATGATCAGGCGATGCAGCCACTTCAGGCTCCAGCCGTGCCGCGGAAGCTGCACCGCCAGCCAATCAAGCAGCTCAGGATGGGTCGGAGGCATGCCCGTACGGCCAAAATTGTCCAGCGTGCGCACCAGCCCCGCGCCAAAATGGTGCCGCCACACGCGGTTCACGATCACGCGGGCAGTAAGCGGATGGTCTGCCCGCACCAGCCAGCGCGAAAAGGCCAGCCGCCGGCCCGTGGAGGCAGCACCGGGCCAGGGCGGCTGTACCACATAGGGGTGGGCCGGATCGTCCAGCACCTCTGGAACGCCAGGTTCGACCGGCTCCCCGGGGGTGAGATAGTTCCCCCGCCGCAGGAGGTAGGTCGGAGAGGGGTCCCCGCGGTCCCACAACGCGCGGATGGTGGGCTCGGGCGGGCGCGCGGACTCGAGGGCTTGCCGCTGCTGCGCGCTTTCCGCGAAGAACTCCTTGAACGGAGCGTCCAACTCAGCCAGTTCCTCGATCGGCAGGGCCAGTTGCGCCTCGTAGCGAGCGTAGAGCATGCGCTGCGATTCGCTGCGAGCTTCGTCAGGCAGGTTCAACAGTTCGCGTAGGGCTTCGCGGTCGGCTTCGGGAACTTCAGCCAGGCGGGCTTGCTGGATCTGCTTGCGGAGCGCTGCGGCACGGTCTTGCAGCTCGCGGTCGAGTGCCGCGAGCTGCTCGTCGATGGCCCGGCAGGCCTGTTGCCATGCCTCGCGTTCGGCGGTGGTGACGTAAGGCAGCTCGCGCACGGGGAAGGGAGAGAGCGCCCCCTGACCGTCCGCCGTGGGCTTCAGCCAGTCGTGCTCGTCGTACGCGCCCTTGAAGATGGCTGCCAGGCTGTAATAGTCCCGCTGGGAGATGGGATCGAACTTGTGGGCATGGCACTGTGCGCAACGCATGGTCAGGCCGAGGACGGCGGAGGCCAGCACGTCGAGTTCCGCGTGGATCACCTCCAACCGATCGGGCACGAAGCCCGTGATGCAGGCGAAGGTGCCATCGGCCGCCATGCGCAAGAAGCCCGTGGCGATGAGGTTATCTGCCAGCTCGGGCGTGATCTGCTCGGCGTGCTCGTAGTCTGCCAGCTCATCTCCCGCAAGCTGCTCGAGCAGGAAGCGATCGTAGGGCTTGTCGGCCGCGAGGCTGCGGATCACGTAGTCGCGGTAGCGCCAGGCGTTGCTGCGCACGGGATCCGAGTTCTGCACGCCCTCGCTGTCGGAATAGCCGGCCAGGTCCAACCAGTAGCGTGCCCAGCGCTCGCCGTAGTGGGTCGAGGCCAGCAGCCGGTCGACGAGTCGCTCGTAGGCATCTGGGGCCGTGTCGCTGAGGAACGCTTCAACTTCCTCGGGCGTGGGCGGCAGGCCCCACAGGTCGGCGTAAACACGCCGCAGCAGCGTGCGGGCGTCCGCCTCCTCGGCCAGCGTCAGACCTTCGGCCTCCAGGCGGGCCAGCACGAAGGCATCAATCGGATTGCGCACCCGCTGAGCGGCCTGCACTTGAGGCACCGGCGGCGCTTGCGGCGGCTGGAACGACCAGTGCTGCCGATCTGCCGCTGTCACCCGCGCAGCAGCGCGGGGAGTGGGGACCGCCTGTGGCATGCCCGCGGCAATCCAGCGTTCGAGCAAGGCCAGTTCCGAGGGGGCCATCGGTTTGACACTGACCTCCACCACGCGGCGCGAAGGCGGCATCTCCCCGGCTCTTACGCGCTTGACCAGCAGGCTGCCAAGGGGGTCGCCGGGTACCACCGCAGGCCCAGATTGGCCGCCGCGCCACAGGCCCTCCACGGTACGCAGGTCGAGTCCGCCCTCCTGCACACGACGCCCGTGGCACACGGTGCAGCGAAGCTGCAAGATGGGCAAGATGTCGTGCTGTGTGACCGCCGGGCCGACCTCGGCATCGCCAAACGAGGCGCCGGCGTCAATCCATCGCCGCAGCAACTCGATGTGCTCCGGCTGAAGTGGGGGTCCTTCCGGCGGCATCTCGCCGGCCGCCACGCGCCGCACAAGCAGGCTCTCTGCCGCAGCGCCAGGTACCAGTACCTTGCCCGAAGCACCGCCGCGCAGCAGTCCCTCCGGCGAGGTCAGCACCAGCTCGCCCTGCGGCTCATCGGCATCGTGGCAGGCGCCGCAGTGCGAGGCCAGCAGCGGGGCAATTTGGGTGGCATAATCCGGTGCCGTGCCCCCGGAACCTTTAGCAGCCGCGAGGACGACTGCCGCCGCTCCTGGCAGCCAGGAGCAGGCCGCCGCCAGCAAGATGCAGCAGCGACGCAGGACGAACCCAGCCGGGCGGGCATTCCCTGGGGATGGTCG
>JAIMBC010000052.1 GCA_023511675.1 Pirellulales bacterium | reverse complement strand
CATTACTCGAGGAGACGGAAGCACATAACACTCGCGGCGAGCGCGTTCCACGCGAGCTGCATCATGGCGAGACGATCGTACCGAAGCCGCATACGTCGCATACCCTTCAGCCAACTGATGGTGCGCTCCACCACCCACCGCACCTTGCCCAGTCCGCTACCATGCTCCCTGTTTCTCTGCGCAATCACGGCCTTGATCCCGAGCCACCGCAAGATAGCGCGGGCCGCAGCCGAATCGTATCCGTGATCGGCATACAGTTTCCTAGGGCGCGTCCTGGGCGCTCCAGGCATGCCTCTGATCTTGGGAAAAGCAAGCACTGCAGGAAGCATCTGGCAATCATCCGACACATGCGAGCCGCAGGTGAGGATGACCAGGGGCGTACCCCGTTCGTCTACCAGGACCGTGTGTTTCGAGCCCTTTTTCCGGCGGTCTGTGGGGTTGGGCCTGTCCGTTCCCCACCCCCATGCGCACGGACGTGAAAGCTGTCCAGAATAACCGTGTCGGCCGAGAGTTTGCCAGCACGCCGCAAGGCGTCGAGAAACAGTTGGTGCAGGCTGCCAAACAGGCCGAGCTTCTGCCAATATGGCAGTCGCCGATGAGCCGTGCGTCCGGAGCCACCGAACGCTCGCGGTACGTCCTTGCAGCGGACGCCCGCGACCAGCACGTACCAGAGTACGGCCAGCACCGTGCGATTCGGCACTCTGGGACGGCCTCCTTGAGGGCCAGGCGGCCCGTCCGGCGGAAGGATGTTCTTGGCTTCCATATAGAACTCCTCGGGCATCTCTGCGTCCATCGCATGCCTCCTTGACCGTCTGAAAGCCCGGAGGACAGAATGGCGCACATTCCGTGCCAACACCCAGTTTTGTCACAGCCTCTTAGTGCGCCGCACAAGGAACGGCGTCAACAAGGTGATCGTGTTCGACGAGGCCCATGAGTATGTCGGTTGCAAGGGACTCGTGCGGGAACTGGAGAACGCCGTCACCCAAATCCGGCACGATGGCTTATCCTTTATTCCGGCATCCCAGTTTCCCGAGCACATCCCAGAATCGATCTTCAAGTATCTGCTCACGCGACTGATGTTTAAGCTGCCCAGCGGCACCTCCGTGGATTTCGTTCGCCGAGCGGTGCCGAACCTAGAGTGCCTGTGGTCGCAGCAGCTCAGCAACCTCGAGCTTGAGCAAGGTCTGTGTTATCTCCAGACCGATGACGACTGCACCGACGCGCTGCTGCGCGTGCCACAATTGCTGTCGATACGACCCCGTTGCGCCGGGCACGGGGGGGGCAACGACGAGGAGCCAGCGTTGGGGGGTACCGCAAGAGCCCAGCCATGCCACGTGTACACCAAGGCAACGCAACACCGCAGCGGCGACGGCAAGGTGCCCCGACAGCCAACCGGCGCCGCCGCGCCACGGCAAAGTTCATCTTTGTTCCCGAACGGAAGGCTGCCGTCGCCGCCCTGGGTCGATGTGGGCCAGGTCATTCCGCACACGGGCGCGCCGCGCGGTCCAACTTGTGGGCTGGTGGATGGACTCCACGGACCAACTGGTGCAGCCAGAACGTTCTCCACCGCGAGAGTTCAACGGCTGCTCGGGGCGGGTTCTGCTAACCTGCAAGCCCTTGTGATGCGGTTCCGTGAATGCTGCGGCGGTCCCCCGGTGGCATGGCCGCCGTTCGGCCGCAACGAAACGCGCGGCTTTTTGCCTGGGTACGTGATGGAAGAGGCCTGCTGGAGGCATACTCCAAATTCCCCAAACTCACTGGCCCAACGCTGCAAGCGTCTGGTGCCACCTGACTTGTAGCGGCCCCGAGCTAACAATTCCACATGAGACTTGCAAGCGTCTATTGTCTGGCGGCGGCATTACTCTGGTATGCCATCGCTCGGCTCTGCCCGGCACAGCAGAACAACGCGGCCGAAGTTACAGCTCCCCTGGGCCGGAAGGTGGCAGACTTTGTGCTGCCCGACCATCGAGGCCGCCAGCACGCCGTCTGCAACCATACGGAGCCTGTAGTGGTGCTGGCCTTCCTGGGCACAGAATGCCCGCTGGCCAGGCTGTATGCCGTCAGGCTGGGCGAGTTGGCCCGCGAGTTTGAAGGCCGCGGGGTGGCCGTACTGGGCATCGACTCCAACCGGCAAGACTCGCTCAGCGACCTGGCGGCGTTCGTGCAGGCGCACGAATTGCCATTCCCGATGCTCAAGGATGCGGGCAACAAGCTGGCGGACGCGGTGGGGGCTCAGCGCACGCCGGAGGTGTTTGTGCTGGATCAGGATCGCGTGGTGCGGTATTGGGGGCGGATCGACGACCAGTACGGCGTGGGCTATGCGCGCCCGAAACCCGAGCGGCACGACTTGCGTGAAGCGGTAAGCGAGCTGTTGCAAGGGAAGGCGGTGAGCCAGCCGCATCAGCCCAGCCAGGGCTGCCGGATTGGCCGGCAGCGCGCGTCGCAGTCAGCAGCGGCGGTGACCTACAGCAATCAGATCGCACGGATCTTGCAACGGCGGTGCGTGGAGTGCCATCGGGCGGGGGAGATCGCGCCCTTTGCGCTGACAGAGTATGAGGAAGTAGCGGGTTGGGCGGAGACGATTGCGGAGGTGGTCCGCGAGGGGCGCATGCCGCCATGGCATGCGAATCCAGCGTACGGCCGTTTTGCCAATGAGCGGGCCTTGACCAACGCGGAGCGGGAGGCCATTGAGGCGTGGGTAGCGGCGGGGGCTCCCCAGGGCGACCCCGCCGAGCTGCCGCCACCGCTTGAGTTTGTCCAGGGGTGGCAGCTTGACCGCTCGCCGGATCTGGTGTTCGAGATGCCGCGGGAGTACGAGGTCCCCGCCGCGGGAGCCGTGGAGTACCAGTACTTTCGAGTCCCCAGCGAGCTGACCCGCGATGTTTGGGTACGGGCGGCGGAGGTCAGGCCGGGCAACAGGGCTGTGGTGCATCACGTGCTGGTATTTGCCATCGCGCCGGGAATGCGGCCCCGGGCAGTGCGCGAGGGCATCGAGGGCTTTCTGGCCGCCTACGTACCGGGGCGACGCCCACGGCCCTATCCTGCGGGCATGGCCAAGCGTTTGCCGGCAGGCTCTGAGCTGGTCTTTCAGGTCCACTACACGCCCAACGGCACGCCGCAGCGCGACCGTTGTCGCGTGGGGTTGCTGCTGGCGGATGAGGCTTCGATCACGCACGAGGTGCGCACCACGTCGGTGGTCCAGCGTTTCTTTCAAATACCGGCTGGGGCGGAGAATCACGAGGTGCGTGCCACGCGTTGGCGGCCGTTGCCCGAGTCGCTGCTGCTGTCGTTCATGCCCCACATGCACCTGCGCGGCAAGTCTTTCCGCTACGTGGCTCGCTGGCCTGACGGCACGAGCGAGATTCTGCTCGACGTGCCGCGGTACGATTTCAACTGGCAGACCACGTATTACCTGGCCGAGGCGCGGCCGATTCCCGCCGGCACGCTCATGCATGCGGTGGCCCATTACGACAACTCGCCGGCGAACCTGAACAATCCAGACCCGCAGGCAGTGGTCCGCTGGGGGGACCAAACGTGGGAGGAAATGATGCTGGGGTACTTCGATATTGCTGTACCTCGCCGTGCTTCACCGGACGAGGATGACGAGGCTGGCCCCGCGGCACGCCTGGAGCAGACGCTCGAACAACTCGATGCCGATGGCAACGGCCGCCTCCAGCGCAGCGAAGTACCCGCTCGGCTGCACCGGCTGTTCGACCGCCTGGATGCGAATGCAGACGGCGTGCTGGACGAGCAGGAACTGGCTGCCGCCCTGCCGCTGCTCATCCGCCGCTCGGCTGAGTGACGGTTGAGCCAGCCCTGCCGTGAAGGCCCTCAGCGGCGCTTGAGCATGCCGGCCGGTTGGCCATGGCGAATTCATCGCGGCATCCCTCAAGGGCCGCGCTGCGGCCGGTAATCCGCTGAGCGGCGCCGCGCCGCGTGCCGGGGGCGGCTGCTGCAGGCTGACCAGATCATCGCAACCGCGCGGCGGATGCCGTATACTACCAACAGGCATTCTCACCGCCGCCAGCGAGCACTTGCATGAGCGTAACCGCCGCGGCCCTGCGAGAACTGCACCGCATTCATCGACAATTGCGCGATCTGCGTGGCCGCCTCGAAGCAGGGCCCAAACAAGTCAAACACAGGGAAGCCGTCGTCCAGCGGATTGCGGGCGAACTCGAACAGGCCAAGGCCGACCACAAGGCCGCCCGCATTCACGCTGATCAGAAACAACTCCAGCTTCGTTCCGCCGAGCAAAAGATCCGAGACCTCAAGCTTAAACTCAACGCCGCCAGCAGCAATCGCGAATACCAGGCCCTGAGGGATCAAATCGCCGCCGACGAGATGGCCAGCAGCGTCCTGGAGGACGAGATCCTGGAACTGCTGGAGAAGATCGAGGCCATGGCCCGCGGCATCAAGGAGATCGAAGAGAAACTGGCCAAGTCCCAGGAAGAGCTGGCCAACTGCCGCATGCAGGTAGCCGATCAAGAGGCCCTGCTGCGTGCGGATATCGACCGCCTGGAGGCCGAGCTGGCCCAGGCCGAAACCCAGATCCCCGTGGATTTCCGGGAGTTGTACGAGCGAGTGGTTCGCAGCAAGGGAGATGAGGGCATGGCTCAGGTCGAAGGAGAAACCTGTAGCGGCTGCTACCAGCGGGTGACGCCCAACAAGATGAATCAGCTTCTGCTTGGGCAGGTGATCGTCTGTGGAGGCTGCGGCCGCATTCTCTACCTGCCTGAAGACCGCTCCCCGCGTGCGTGACAGAATGAGATGGCTGCCGCTTGCTTGGCTCGGTGCTCCCACCGCTCGCCGTGCGCGTGACAGATAGCAGGTGCCCGGCATGAACGTGGTGTTGCTCAGCGGTGACCTGATGTTTACGCCGCGATTGGAGGCGGCGTGCCGCCGGCACGGTGCAGAGCTGTTGGCCGTACGCGATGTGGAGTCGTTGTGCCAGATAGCGGAGGCGAGCGCCGCTATCCTGGACCTGAGCACGCCGGGCATTCGGCCTGCCGAGGTGGTAGCGTCGTTGCGTTCCCGGGGCGTGGCCGCCTTTGCTGCTTATGCAGCCCACGTGCAGCATTTGATACTTCAAGAGGCGCGTGCCGCCGGCTGCCACCTGGTGCTTACCCGCGGCCAGCTCCATGCGCAGTGTGAGCAGGTGGTGGCTCAGTTGCTCAAGCTATGCGCCCCGGGTTCGTAAAGCGCTTCATGGGCTGGCTGTGTTCACGGTATGGCCCCGCAGGGGGCGTGTAGAACGCCCTTGCCCTGTTGAATGTGGCCGCCAGGCCGTGCGTCCCCGGTGCCCGGTCTGGACGGCTTCCTCGGCGCTTTGCACAGACAGGATGTACTGGGCGGCCCACGTGCCCGGCCTGGAGGAGAGCGTCACCCGTGTGAAGCGGGTCGGGTTCGCGTGGGAACGGGGAAAGATCAGCGGGCTGTAACGCTCCGGTTCCCCGGCGGGCTGCGCAACGCCGTCTGCTGCATATTGTTGTTAGCCGGCTCTTGAACGCGGAGCGTTGCCGGCCCTGGGCACGAGATCGGCGAAGTAGAACCCATCGCGATGCACGACCTCGCCTACCGCCGCCTGCAGTGGCTGGCGAAACATAGGCCCGCCAAGGACGCAGGTATGAAACTCACCGTTTTCGCCGCATGGATCGACGCCTTCCGGCAGTTCGTCGAGGAACGCGTGATCGAACCTGCGACCGGCGAAAGAGCGAGACAGCTTCTGCGGATCGATGCAAATGACGACCGCCTCGAGGCCAGCGTCAATCATGCGGCGGGCGACGAGCGCGGTCGGCTCGTGCCAGATCGGAAAGAGTGGCTCCAGGCCGGAACCTTCGAGCTGCTTGATCCGGTAGGCGCGGATGTCTTCCAGGAAGAGGTCGCCGAAGGCGACATGGGTGGCACCGCGTTTACGCCCCTCTTCGATGGCCGTGCGCATGGCGTGCTCGTACACTTCATTCGAACAGGGCCACGGTAGCGGGATCACGTGGAGCGGAAGCCCGACCGCGCGCGCCTGCGCCTCGACGATCGCCAGCCGAGTGGAGTGCATCGCTACCCGCCCGTGCGTGGTATTGACGGTCGTCAGAAGGCCCACCACCTCGACCTCCGGATCCCTGCGGAGCACATGCAGGGTCCATGCGCTGTCCTTGCCTGAACTCCAAGAAAGCAGCACGCGGCGAGGCATCAGACAAGAACCCTAGAAGCACGACCGACCACCGCTAGAGCGTCGACACGACCAGCCGGCGGTAGCGCGGCGTATATGGGATGCACGTCTGGGTAGAGAGTATGCGCGAGAATCTCCAGACTGTCGACCAGTCGGCGGCCCGGGCGGCTGAAGCACGCTGATCCGTCCGTGTAACCGTACACCACCACCATTCTTGACGGGCTTGATAGCTTGCGAGTGGGAGGAGAACATCAAGCGTGCATGTAAGCGAGGTGGAAGATGCCAAGGCCGATTGATGGAGAGAAGCGGCGGTTGTGGGCGGAGCGGGTATGGCGGTTCGAGCAGAGCGGCTTGAGCGGCGCCGAGTGGGGCCGGCGCGGAGGGCCGCCGCTGGGGCAGTTCTACCTGTGGTGGCGGAAGCTGCAGGCCCACGGAGTGGTGCACGCCGGACTTGCAGGGGCTGCCTGCAAAGGCGTTAAGGCGTGATACGGCCCGCGTTCGCTGACCGGTCCTTCATCCGTGCCTGGAGGGCCGCGCTCCGTCGCGTCCGGAAGAGCGCAAACGGCGGGCGCCCATCACGGCCACGACGGAGCGTGGCCCTGCATCGGCGAGCGCGCCCAACCCACGCGCCCCTTCCGGTTTCTCACTGCTCACTCTTCAGTTCTCTCTCTCGCCCGTGTTCGCCTCCCCTGGCGCGATGATACCGGTGTACGGTTACCCTGCAGCGGCTGGTTCTACATGTTCGGGTACATCCCCCAGAAGGGCCACCGGCTCTGATCTCCGTCTGTCCGCTACACATGTCTGGAAACGTACGCCCGGCTGCGCCACACCGAGCTGGGCCAGCGGGTTGGGAGTGCACTGCTGCCACGCCCTAACGTCGCCCCAAACACCATCACCGTCAGGATATGCATAGCAAACTTGAACACCTGCCAAACTCTGGCCGCTAAGCGTCGTCGTCCGGCGTGGTTCTAACGGCAAACGGTGCCCCAACCATAAAGTTCAGCAGCGGGGCCGGCTGCCATGGCCTCAACACCTGGAAAGCTGCGATGCCGGCCCCGGCTGCTGCAACGGCTGGTTCGGCCGGACCTCCGCCGCACAACACAGATCCGACTTGCCATGCCACTCATGCTCGATGCCGCGCATCAGCAGAGCACAATCGAATTCGATCGAGCCCTTGGGAAACAAACACAGATCCTCGAAGAAACTGGAACGCACCTCCTCAACCTCCAGCGGCTCGACCTGCCAGTTGAGACAGCGCAGCTCCAGCCCTTGGAAGCGCGACGGAGTGGGAGTCGCGGAATACCCCAGCGAGCCTGCCCGGAAGAACGCGGCGGCCTCTTCGAGCGAGGGGAACACCGAGGACACCGGCAACCGCTCCCCCCGACGACCGCATACCGACATACTGGTAACGCCGTCATCGCTCCGCATCGCGACTTCAAAGCGATCCGCCCACTCTTTGACAGCGAACGTGGCGTGGTGATGAATGCCTGGAAAGAGCCGACCGCCAGCCAACGAGTTAAGCCAGGAGTTGGTGTCCCGCCGCAGGACATAGACCCCCTGCCGAACCGTGCCATTATCGTCCCACTCGACGGCCATTCGATGTGCGGCGTTCTCGGATGAAATGCCGAAACAGGAGGGCAAGAAGGTCGGCCGGATTCTCTTCAGGCGGATCAAGCAAATCCCCACCATGCCGACGCCATGAGTGAGCTGGGGCCGGAAAGGGGCTGGCAGCAGCAGAGCTAGGACGCTCGGGTCGACGTGGTAGTTGACCAGAATGCGCCGATCAATCACGCCGCGAACGACCGGTATCTTCATCGGATGCCTCCACGACGGAAAGAGCGGAGGAGAGTGTCGTAAACGGATAATTGCCATCCGGCGGGGATCATAACGCCTATGGCCTAACTGCTGATGAGATCAACCGGCACCGGTCGAGCGATGACGCTGGTCTGTCTATTCCGGCTCGTTCCTCGAACTATCTACCATTCCACAACTTCCCCACACGGCTGTCATGAGGGCAGCCCATGACACGTGCGCATCCCACCGGCCCCAGAGGCGAGAACACCCTCGCCCCGCTACGTGCCTGTCTGCGGTTGATACTCGCGCCAAACTCCGTATCGGCGCCAGAAGCGTCAGCGGACCTGCCTGACGTGAATCTCGGATATCTTCTTCTCTGCGTCCTGCCTGCCCACAACCACAAACACCACACGCTGCTTCGCACCCTCGGCTTCGTAGATCAACGTTACCTGAGTTCCGTTGGGCTTGTTGCCCGTTTGCTTGGCCTCAGTCAGCGCTTCCTTGAGTTGAGCCTTTTCCTTATCTGTGGCCTTGCCCGTACGAAGCTTGGCGGCTAAGCCCCGCGCCCGCTCATGGATAAACTCATCGAGGCCCTCAAAATCGTCTGCCAGGACCTTCTTGATCAGTTCCTGCACAGGGTAAAGGGGCGACTTGGGATCGTTCGAGTTGCCGAACATCCCCGGCCCACCTGCCATCCCCGGCCCACCCGGCATGCCAGGTCCCCCCGGCATTCCAGGACCACCGGGCATTCCAGGACCACCGGGCATCCCAGGACCACCAGGCATCCCAGGACCACCGGGCATCCCAGGACCACCAGGCATCCCAGGCCCACCCGGCATTCCAGGCCCACCGGGCATGCCAGGGCCGGCTCCACCAGGTCCCGGTCCGCCCGGTCCTGGGCCACCCGGCATGGGGCCGCCTGGACCCGCGCCACCGGGGCCAGGCCCACCCGGCCCAGCTCCTGGCATGGGTCCGCCAGGCCCGGGTCCGCCAGGTCCTGGACCACCTGGGCCAGGGCCACCTGGCCCGGCGCCCGGCATGGCCCCTCCTCCCGGCATGCCGCCTGGCATCGGGCCGCCGCCCGGCATCGCCCCGCCTCCTGGCATGCCACCTGGCATCGGTCCTCCGCCGGGCATTCCCCCTGGCATGGCTCCCGGCATCCCGCCCGGCATACCGCCTGGCATACCGCCCGGCATGCCGCCTGGCATACCACCGGGCATACCACCAGGCATCCCGCCCGGCATACCACCGGGCATGCCACCTGGCATACCACCGGGCATACCACCAGGCATCCCGCCAGTCATGCCACCCGGCATTCCGCCAGGCATGCCGCCTGGTCCTCCTTGCCCCATCATGCCTCCGGATGGCCCCCCGGGCGGCATCCCACCTGAAGAAGTGGGTGCCGCGGCATTGGAAGGCGCCGCTTGGGGCGCGGCTTGGCCAGACTGTTGATTTCCCGCAGTCGTCGCGGAGGGAGGGCGCGAAGAACTGGCAACTTGAGAATCGAAACCCGAGCCGCAGCCAGCGGCTGCCAGAGCAATGGCCCCGAAACCGAATAACCACACGCCGCTACGCAACATGGGCAACTCCTGGAGTTCGCAATCTGTTGGCCTCGCCGCCGAGGGGCATGAAACGTGCTGCACCCTTCGGCTGGCTGTGGGGCGAGCTTTCGGGCAGTGCGTACACGCTGGGGATATTGTGTCTGCTATCGAGGAAAACGGCAAGCGCTGCTGGCGAGTCTGGGCAGGCTGGCTGGCTGGCTGGGGCTACGATAGGAGTCCAAGGCGGGCATTGCATGCTCGTTGCGGGGCGTGATGGTCTTGGCGTCGCCGCGCGGCTTGACTTTGTTCACGGCGGTGTGGGAGAATCAGAGGTGCAAGCCTGGCACCCCTTGGGAAGCTTCCCATGATTCATGATCCTCGCCTGCGCCGCGTGGTAGCAGTCACGCTGTGTGTTGCCATGGCGTGGTTGCCGTTGCCGACTGCGGGGAACGGTCGGTGCGCTGGCGTGCAGTCTTGCAATGCCGGCTGCTGTGGCGCGGCACAATGCTGTTGCTGTCGCGCAGGCGTGCGAAGTGAGCTACGTGGGAACGAGCCAAAGTCTGGCCACCTGTCCGGGTGCTGCCACGGGCGGAAGGCCGCCGCGGTGTGGGCCTCGGCACTGATAGTTCCGGTACAGCCATCTATGGGTGCTTCCGGGGCAGGGCTGGCGGCCGATGAGCCGCAGTTCGATTCGCCGACATGCCGTTGCGGCTGTTGTGCCCAGCACCCTCTGCCCGCCGTGCCGCCGGTGCTCCAGGTGCGGCTATCAAAGGCCGAGGCGGGCGGAGCGCCTTCTCCTCACCTGCTACTGTGTAAGGCGAGTCTGAGTGGATTCGGCTGCCTGCTGGGTCAGATGGATGTACGCCACGCGCGCTCGTTATGCGTGTTGCTGTGCGTGTGGCGGGACTAATGGTCTGACAAACAGCGGGCGAGGCGGCCGTTGCTGCTTCGCGCTGAGGATTGTGTGTACCCGGGGCGGGATGCACCGCCTGCGGGTGGTCCAGCATTCCATCGATCTGCTATGAAAGGTGCAACCATGAAGTTGCGTTGGTTGGTGTTGGTGGGGCTGTGCGCGGGTCTGCTCTCGGCATTTGGCGTGTCTGCGGATGAGCAGGCGGAGGGGGGTAAGAAGGAGTTCAAGGCGGTCTGCCCGGTGTCGGGCCAGGCGGCCAAGGAGGAATCTTGCA
Organism: Pirellulales bacterium; assembly: GCA_023511675.1. Taxonomy (GTDB): domain Bacteria; phylum Planctomycetota; class Planctomycetia; order Pirellulales; family JAIMBC01; genus JAIMBC01. The sequence goes on along the minus strand of JAIMBC010000052.1, from coordinate 15,038 downwards.
TCGAGTACAAGGGGAAGAAGGTCTATTTCTGCTGCGAGAATTGCCCCAACGCCTTCAAGGAGGATCCGAAGAAGTATGCAGCGCAGGTGGGCTATCAGTGGCTGGCAACGGGGCAAATCGTGCAGGTGGCCTGTCCTCTGACGGGGCGGCCGATCAACCCCAAGGCCACGTGCGATATCAACGGCGTGGCGGTGGCGTTCTGCTGCATGAATTGCCAGGGCAAGTGCTCCAAGTCGAACGATCCGGTGGCGCTGGTGTTTGCCAGCCTGGAGAAGGGCTTCACGCTTCAAACGGAGTGCCCCGTGAGCGGCAAGAAGATCGACATTACCAAGAGCGTGGCGCACAAGGGCAAGAAGGTCTACTTCTGCTGTGGGAACTGCCCGGCCGCCTTCAAGATGGAGCCGGAGAAGTACCTCGACAAGCTTCCGCAGTTCGCTGAAGAAGAGAACTAGCCCGACCAGCCTTGCCGGGGAGCGCCCTCTGCGGAGGGCGCTCTTTTTTTTGCGCTAGGGCGTTCTTGCGCTTTCGCGCCGGCACGCGTGCCTGCCCAGATCAGCCGATACGCCGCCAGCGCTGCTGTTTACGTCGGGCACGCGCGCGTGCCTGCCCAGCCTTGGCGTGGGGAGCTACTCGCAACTCCAAGGCGCAGCTTGCCCGCTTGCTGACCGCGCTTGCGCCACGATGATCCCAGCCCCGGCCTCATGCGCCCCGCGCCTGCCCGCGGCAGGGCTGCATTTCTTCATTTCCTGCCGCTTCTGCAATGGACCGGCTCGGGCCCTGCCATCGCGCAAGAGCTGGCGTGAACGCCCTGCCGCGCCTGGGCACCACAGGAATCCGGCAAACTGGTCTTGCCCCGCGTTGCGAAATAAGGCAAATCATGCCGCATGAATCTGCCCCCTATCACGCTGGTCACCCCATGGTACGGCCACTTTGCCGGCGGTGCTGAAGTCGCGGCGCGCGGCTTTGCCGAGCAGCTTGCTGCCCGCGGATTCCAGGTGCAGGTACTCACCACCTGCTGCCGCTCGCCCTTTGAGAGCTGGTGGCAAGACGTGCTGCCGGCCGGCACCGAGATGGTGGGGGGCGTTACCGTACGGCGTTTCCCGGTGGACCGGGAGGGGGAGCGCCCGTTCCACGAGCTGGTCCGCCGGCATGTGCAAGCAGGCGAGTTGACCCCGGACGAACAGCGCGCCTATCTGCTCCATTCCATCAACAGCAGGGAACTGGTGGACTACGCGGCGCGGCGCGTCAGGGACCATCTCGTCATCTGCATGCCGTATACGCAGGGCCTTGTGTATTCCACCACCCAGGCGCTGCATGGCCGGGCCACGGTGATGCCCTGCTTGCACGATGAGCCGATGTTTTATTGGATCACCACTGAGGAAATGATGACGGCCAGCCGCAAGTACTTTTTCTTCACGCCGGAAGAGAAGGCGTTGGCCGTGCGGCAGTTTGGCGGCAAACTGGGGCGGCGGCTGGTGGAGGCCGCGGTGGTGGGCATCGGCGTGGAGTTACCCTTCGATCCGACCCAGCAGCAGGATGAGCAGGCGCGCGTGCGGAACCGCTACCGCCTGCCGGAGCACTACTTTGTGTACATGGGCCGCAAGGATCCGGGCAAGAACTTGCGTACGCTGGTGGAGTACTTTCGAGCGTATCGCCGCAAGGAGCCGACCGCCTGGCTGGTGTTTGTGGGCGGAGGCCTCGAAGAACTTGTGCCGCGGGAGCCGGGGTTCTTGGATTTGGGCTACCTGCCGGAACGCGATAAGTACCTGGTGCTGGCCCAGGCACGAGGGCTGATCAACCTGTGCCGGCTGGAGAGTTTTTCTCTGGTGATCATGGAGGCCTGGCTGTGCGGCGTGCCGGTGGTGGTAGATGCGGGCGGGACGGTGACGGCGGCCCATTGCCGGCGTAGCGGCGGCGGGCAGGTCGTCTCTGACAGCGATGAGTTCGCCGAGGCGCTGGATGCGTTGAGTTGTCCGGACATGCGTACTGCGCTGGGGGAGGCCGGAGCGCGCTACGTCCGCACGCAATATGCGTGGGACCACGTGCTGAACCGCTTGCTGAGAGAGGTGCGTCACGCATGAAGCTGCTGGTGGACGGTCAGACGCTTGCCACGCCGGAGATCGACCGTGGCATCGGCGTGGTGTTCAAGCGGCTGTGCGAGCACCTGGTGCCGGCTGCGGCGGGGATCGAGTGGTACATGGCGGTGCGCGCCGAGCACGACCTGCGCCATTTCAGCCCGCAGGTACGTGCACTCGTCAAGCCGGTGTTGATGGGCCGGGTGCTGGAGCAGGATGGCCAAGAGCGGCAAACGGCAGCCTACACGGATCTGTTGCACAAGGTGGCGCGCAGGCACCAGCTCGACGCATACTGGTCGCCCAATCCACTCATGCACCACGTGCTGCTGCCTACCGAACTCAGCGGCCTGACGGTGTTTGCCACCATTTACGACCTGATCCCCCTGGTCCTGCGCGCGGAGTGTTTGGATGCCTGGCCGGAGCACGTGCGACGGGAGTACCTGCGTCGTGTGCAACGGCTCCCCGTCTGGGCAGACCGGCTGGTGTTCATCTCGGAGCATTCCCGCCGCGACTACGAACAATTCGACTCTCGGGTGTCCCCACGCGCAGACGTGGTGCCGCTAGCCGTCGATCATGCACGTTTCTGGCCCCACACTGCCCCTTCGCCTGCACGCGAGCCCTACGTCCTTTACATCGGCGGATTCGAATGCCCACGCAAGAATATGGCCCGGGCACTAGAGGCATTCGCCCTGCTGGTACGCGGCGCGCCGCTGGAAGGGCAACGGCTTGCCTTCCGCGTGGTATGCAGCTACAACGCGCGCCAGCGAGACGCGTTCTTGCAACGCGCCAAGCAGCTTGGCGTGGCCGGCCGAGTCCATCTCACAGGCTACGTGGACGACGATACGCTGGCCGAGCTGTACCGGCAGGCCGCGGTGTTCTTCTTTCCCTCGCTGTACGAGGGATTCGGCCTGCCTGTTCTGGAAGCCATGGCCTGCGGCGTGCCGGTGGTGGCCACGCGGGTCTCCTCGCTGCCCGAAGTGGCCGGCGACGTGGCCTACTACTGCTCTGCAACCGATCCGCACGACATGGCCCGCCTGCTCCTCCAGGCCCTGCAAGAACGAGACGGCCCCTCTTCCCGCCGCGCGGCCGCGCTGGCGCGTGCCCGCGCATTCCGCTGGGAGCGGACCGCGGCCGCATATGCCCGGCTGTTCACAGCGGCCATGCGCTCCAGGCTGCACTCTGTCCATGGACCGAAAAGACCCCGCATTGCGCACGTCGTCGCCGCGCTGCCGCGCCACCTTGGCCTGTGGGGGCACAGCGCCGAGCTTGTCTCCTGTTTGAGCGGCAAGGCGGACGTCACGATCTATCTACCCCAGCCAGCGGCCACGCGTTCTCTCGCCGACATGGCGGTGAAACCTCTTGCCGAGCTGCCTCGCGACCTGGAACGATTCGACGCAGCCGTGTACCAGATCGACGGCGACGGCCCGCATGACGCCTGCATGCGGAAGCTGGCCCAGAAATATCCGGGCATCATTCTGCTGCCTGAATTGAAGCTCAGCCCCCTGGCCACGGCGCAGCCGCACACGCATGCCTCGTCCCAAGCGTGCTCCAGCTCCTCGGAACACCGCTCATCCAGCGGCCTTGCCGGCAGGCCATTCGGCCCCTCTGCAAACGACTGTACGATCTGGGAATCTGCCTGGGCGCTGGCCGGCTGCAGTCATGCTATTCTGGTGGGCAGCCAGTGGGCACGTGGCCAGTTGCCTGTGTTTGATAGCGTGTTCGTGGTTCCGCATGTGCAGGTACCCATTGCGCCGCCCGAGGCGCGGGCTGAACTCGAGTTTCGGCAGCGATTCGGTCTACGACCGGAGCAGTTTGTGTTGGGCGCCTTCGGCACGGTGGATGGGGAGCGTCTGGACCTCCTGCTGCGGGCGGTACGGGCCCTTGGCCAGCAGGGATACCCCGTGCGGTTGCTGTTAGAAGCTGGGTGGGGAGATGCCGCTGGCCACGCCTGTCTGGCAGACCTCGCTGCCGATGGGGCCCGCAGTGTCGTCTGCACCGGCGTGCTGGACGCAGAGATGCTCGCGACAGCCATCAGCGTGTGCGATGTGGTGCTGCACGTACGCTGCCCCAGCGCGGGGTCCCTGCCACTGCCTTTGGCGGCCGCGCTGAGTTTGGGCAAGGCATGCCTGGTCAGCAACGAGCGGCAGTTCGCCGAGCTGCCCGACAGCGTCTGCTGGAAGGTCGATCGCGGTGCGAGTGAGCTGCCGCAGCTTGTGGCCTACGTCCAGGCGCTGCTCGAGCAGCCGGCCGTGCGGCGGCAGTTGGCGGCAAATGCGCGGTTCTTCGCGGCGACGTACGCAACCTCCCAGGCCGCGGCGGAACGCTATCTGGACGTGGTCCGCCTCGTCTCCGCCGCTGGCGGCTGCCGAGAGGCCGCCTGAAGGCACCACCGTGAGCGCCCGAGTACCCTGCGCTAAAGCGCGTGCTGCCCGCACCAGAACGCGAAGAACTTGCAAGAGCTGAGCTGCATCCGCCAGACGCTCAGGCACGTACCGCCAAACTCAGCTCCCGGCGGCTGCCCCGGGAAAATGCGCGGGCTACCAGCGCTCACTTGCCCTACGGCCGCAGGCCATGGCATAATCAGCCCGCGACCTGGTTCGAATGCGGTGCCGCAGGTGGCATCGTCGTTCAGGCTGCACCCCGCCAGAGCCGTGCTAAGAGGTATCCGATGGCTTCCCTGGTGCGCATGGCTGCGCCGCTTGATGGCAAGCTGCCCGCGCGCAGGGCCTTTTTGCGCCTGGGCAGCGTGGGGCTGCTCACTCTTGGCGGACTGGCCCTGGCACGCCGGGCAGCGGCACTCGTCACCAACGATGGGCCCGCGGCGGCAGAGCCTGCCAGGCCGATCCACCCCACGAACTGGGAAGGCTCCAGTTTCGGCAGAGCGCGGCACTGCATTCTGCTGTTCCTCACGGGCGGCCCGCCCCAGGTCGACACATTCGATCCCAAGCCGCAGGCCCCGGCCGAAATTCGCGGGGAGCTGGCACCCATTGCCACCAACGCGCCTGGCGTGATGGTGAGCGAGCTGTTCCCATTGCTCGCACGCTGCGCGGACAAGCTGTGCCTGGTGCGTTCGATCACCCATGACGATACGGTCCACACCTCGGCGGGCTATGCCATGCTCACCGGCGTGCGGCACCCCAAGGCTAATGACTTGCTGGGCGCAGCGGGCGCCACGCCCGGACCAGATGATCATCCCCACCTGGGTTCGCTGGTCGCCTATGCCCGCCATGACCAGGGCGGCCCGCCCGCATTTGTGGCCCTGCCCGAGATCGTCAAGGACGCGGGGGTCAACGAGTTTCCCGGGCAGGGCGGCGGCCTGCTCGGCCGAGCATTCGATCCGCTGCTGATCCAGCCGCGTGCGGCGGACGGTCTCTTCGCGGCCCCCGGACTCGTGCTACCCCCGGAAGTGGACGCGGATCGTCTGGCGGCCCGCAGGAGCTTGCGGGCCGCACTGGGCATGGCCTGTGGTGGCCAGTCCGAAATGGCTCCTCTCAACGCCTGTTACGAGCGTGCCTTCGAGGTACTGGACTCTCTGCAGGTCCAGCGTGCCCTCGACCTGATGGAGGAGCCGGCCGGCACGCGCGAGCGCTACGGCAGCCACCTGTTTGGGCGTGGCTGCCTGGCGGCACGCCGGCTGGTCGAGGCAGGGGTGGATCTCGTCACCGTGTACTGGCACTACGAGGGCCCAGATGACTCTCCGGTGTGGGACACGCACCAGAATAACTTCGCGCACCTGCGCCAGCGGCTTGGGCCGCCTACGGACCAGGCGGTCTCGGCGTTGTTGGAAGACCTATTTGATCGTGGGCTGCTGGAGCAAACAGTGGTGGTGTGCCTGGGCGAGTTCGGCCGCACGCCCAGGGTGAACGGGCGCGCGGGGCGCGACCACTGGCCGTGGGTTCAATCGGGCCTGCTGGCGGGAGCGGGCATTCCCGCCGGGAGCGTGGTCGGCGCCAGCGACAGGCATGGCGCTTACCCGGCCGATTGCCCCATTTCGCCGGCAGACCTTGCTGCCACGCTGTTGCACTTGCTGGGTGTGCCGCCTGGCTTGGAGCTGATCGACCGTACGGGTCGGCCGTTTGTCGCCTGTCAAGGCACGCCGGTGCAGGCGCTGTGCGGTTGAGTCGCACGGGCGGACGTGCCGAACGGGGCATGAGCATCCAGGGCCAGCTCAGCAGTTGGTACCGGCAGCTCAGCAGGGTTAGAGCGGGATGCTCCGAGTGCAACTGCCGGGGGCCGGGGGTGGGTACGCTCGGCCAACGGAGTCACGGGCTTCATAACCGCGGCGTGCCGCGGAGCGCCACCCAGCTTTATTTATCTGCTTCGGAGTTGTCTCTGCCCAAGGCCAGGGCGTACGCCATGGCGTGACTGCGGCAGTGGGAGATGCTGACCAGAATTTCACACACGCCAAGCCGCTCGACCAGGTCGCGCACGGCCCCGCGCAGGGCGACCTGAGGCCGGCCGAGTTCGTCGTTGCGCACCTCCATGTCGCGCCAGCTTATACCGCGGCGCCAGCCGGTCCCCAGTGCCTTGAGGATGGCCTCCTTGGCAGCCCAGCGGCCGGCAAAGTGTTGCGTGGCCTGCTTGCGGGTCTGGCAGTAGCGAATCTCAGCCGGGGTGTACACGCGGTTCACGAACAGCTCTCCGTGCCGGTCGATCATCTGAGCAATGCGCAGGCACTCCACAATGTCGGTCCCAATTCCGACGATTCGCACCGGCAGTCTCCACAGTAGGCAGGTCTAATGAGAACGCGCGTCGCTGCAACAAGTATCTTGCTCCGTGGGTGCTGAGTTGTAAACCGCTCAGCAATGCTTGAGCTACCTGCTCGTCGAGACTAGGATGGCAATACCCATGGTGTAGGGGCGGGGTGTAGATTTGCGCTTGCTGCCGCGTATGAAGTGGTGTAGCGGGGCGATGCGGCCGTGAGTCCGTCACGTCGGAGTGTAGTGCGTGTTCTCGCCACTGCCGGTCAGGAAGCACGAGGGTGGCAGCGGCTCGGCCCCTGATGCCATCTGGGGCATCGAGATCGGCCGAACTGCCCTGAAGGCCCTGCGCTGCGAACGCCGCCAGGACAGCCTTGTTGCCACGGCCTTCGAGTTCGCCGAATATGCCACGCTCGGCAATCAGCCGGAGTACTCCGCGGACGAGTTGATCCGCGAGGCGGTTGCGGAGTTCGTCGCCCGCCATCGCCTGGGTGGCGAGCGCGTGGCCCTGGCCCTGCCGGGACAGCTTGCGCTAGTCCGTGCCTTGAAGCTGCCACCCGTGGAGCCCAGCCTGGTTGCCAAGGTGGTCGGGTTGCAGGCGCGGCAGCAGATCCCCTTGCCCCTGGCCGAGGTGGTATGGGACTACCATGTTTGGAGCCCTGCGTCGCCGGACGCTAGTGCCTCGGCTGCCGAGGTGCTGCTTGCGGCGGTGAAACGCGACGTGGTTCATGACGTCCTGCGTCCCCTGCTGGAGGCAGGCGTCGACGTGGAGTTCGTCCAGCTTGCTCCGCTGGCGCTGGCCAACTATGCGATCTTGGACCAGCTCTCTCCGCCGCCCGACGACCAGGAACAACCTCCGCGGCCGGCGCCAGATCCCTTGCTGATCCTCGCCCTGGGAACGGAAGTCTCCGAGGTGGTGGTAACCAACGGCCGCTCCCTGTGGCACTGCACCATTCCCATTGGCGGCAACCATTTTACCCGTGCCATTTCGAGTGAACTGCAGCTAGCCTTCGACCAGGCAGAGCAGCTCAAGCGAAATGTTGCACACTGTGACGCCCCCCGAGCCATCTACAAGGCCATCCAACCCGTCCTCCGAGGCCTGGCCTCAGACGTCCGGCTTTCCCTCGAGCGGTTCGCTTTGACGTATCCCTCCCAGCGAGTGGTGCGCGGCATCTGCATGGGGAACGGCTTCAAGCTATCCGGGTTGCGGCGTTACCTGGCCGAGAAGGTGGGCATCTCGCTGCAACGCGTCGAGCGTTTTGCTTGCCTGGCAGGCAGTGAGATCGTCGAGTTGCCCGCCTTTGCAGAGAACGTTCTCAGTCTGGGCACCTGCTTGGGACTGTGCGCGCAGGGGCTGCGCGCCGGGACCATCCGCACGAATCTTCTGCCCTCGGAGTTGCGTCCCGGCAGGTTGAATAAGCTCGTCCTAGCAGGAGCCGCCAGGCGGCAAGCGGTGAAGGAGCATCGAGCCGAGCGGAAGCACAGTGGGCGATTCCCATTTGACGTCACCGTGGTCTGCGCCTTGATAGCGCTCAACTTGGGCCTGTGGCTCTGGACCGTTTCGCGCCAGCCGCCCAAGCCGCCAGCCGTGGGAGAAATGGCCCGCTTTACCGGTACCCTGCGGCTGGTCGTCGGCCACGAGGGAGAACTACATCTGGCAGGGGATGGCTTCGAGGCCGTTTCAGGTTCTGAGCTGGGCCGGGCGCTGAGTGGGTATCGCTGGGCAGCCTCGGGAGATGGCGCAGATGACGTGATTGTGATCGGCGTGCGCCTGGACGATCAGCAAGCCCGCTTTCGTCTGTTGCCAGGAGTGCCGCTACTCGACCTCCACTCGATCGAAAAGGCAGCCGATTCTTCCAGCCGCGTCGAGGTGGGCCGCACCAGCCGCGGGTTCCCCGGCCAGCAACCAGAAGCCGACGATGCGCTCTCGTGGCTTGCGCGTGCCGTACCGGCAGCAGATACACCTTGCAGCTTTGTCGCTGTTGTACGCGACATATATCCGGATCGGCTTGTGGTAGTACCCCCCGCGCAGACGGAATGGCAGGCATGCGCCGTGCTCCGCGGCAACGCCCCTCGCTCGCTCAGCCAGGGTGACCTGGTCCATGTATCGGGCACCGTGGCACCGGATGCCGCCCCTGGCCGACTGGTCGTGCTGACCAGCGAGGTCCGCCTCTTGAACGCAGCGTCACCCGACGGCTCCCCCACCGCTGCGGGGGGGGGGGCACAAGCGGCGCCCGATGCTGGCGGTGAGGCCCCCACTGTGTCGGGCTTGGCGGGCCAGCAGGGCATCGATCCCGAAGCGGCCCGTCTCGCTGGCGCTGGTTCTCCTGCCGAAACCGAGCCTTCCGGCCAGGCCCGAGCCGGCCCCGTGCCCGCTGGCGGCGTACCGCCGGGCGAGCCTCTGGGCGATTCTCCCGCAGACGAAGGGGCAATGGGAGCCGATGGTTTCCCCGACGAGCTTCCCGCGGGCGGGTTGCCTGGGGGATTCGGCGGACCAGCCCGGCGGGCGAGCAAGCCAGGGTCCGGCCAGCTTTGGGGAGGCGGGCTGCCTGGCGAACCAGGGATGGCCCCGTTTGCCGACGCCGAGGAGCTGTTCCAAATAGGCGAGCTGTTTGCGGAAAACGCTCAGTGGGCCGACCTGCGCGGCACGATCAAGCAGCTCGATGCCATGGCCCTGGACGAGAAACAGCAGACGCGTCTCGAGTACCTGCGCGGACGCCTGCGCGACGCTGCCCATGATCGGGTCGACAAGGCGCAACGGCTGCTGCGGCGCGCCAAGTACAACGCAAACGTTTGGAACCAGTGCGTATCCCTGCTGCAAGAAGCTCAGGCGTGGGATCCAGACGGCTCGGAAGGCGGCGCCTACCAGAGGGCCGAAAAGCTCCGGCAGCAGTTGCCTGAGAGACAACCCGCAAGTCCCCGGTGATTCCGCTCCTGGGGGAAGACCCGAAAAGCTCCGCGGCAGTTGCTCCCGAACGAACCCACGTCGTCACAAGGTTGAAAGGCAGGTCCGTCCCGCGGCAATCGCCGCTCTTGCGCGATCTCGCCAGAACATCGTGGTGGGAGCCACCTGAGCCTTGAGGGAGGCCGCGCCGCAGCTGCACCAGCACTGCGGTGGATGGATCGTGAGCAAGCGTGGTCCCACCGCCGGCTATCGCCGTGCCAAGCGCAGCAGCGGCCCGGCGTAGCAGGCGGCGGCACCCAGCCGCTCCTCGATCCGCAAGAGCTGATTGTACTTGGCTGTGCGGTCGGTCCGCGAAAGCGAGCCGGTCTTGATCTGCCCCGTGTTCAGGCCGACCGCCAGGTCGGCAATCGTCACGTCCTCGGTCTCTCCGCTGCGATGGCTCACCACCGACGTGTAGCCGTGCCGTTGAGCAAGTTGAATGGCGTCGATGGTCTCGGTGAGCGTGCCGATCTGGTTCACCTTGATCAGGATGCTGTTGGCCACGCCTGCGTTGATGCCACGCGCCAGGCGCTCGGTATTGGTTACAAACAGGTCGTCTCCCACGATCTGCACCGTACTGCCCAGGCGCTCGGTGAGCCGCTTCCAGCCCGTCCAGTCATCCTCCGCGCAGCCATCCTCGATTGAGCAGATGGGGTACTTGCTCACCCAGGAGTCCAGCAGCTCGACCATGGCCTCGCTCTCCAGTTCGCGGCCGTCCACGCGGTAGGTGCCGCGCGTGGCGTCGTACAGCTCGGTGGCGGCCACGTCCAGCGCCAGAGCCACTTGCTTTCCAGGTTCGTAGCCGGCCGCGCTCACGGCCTCCAGCACCACGTCCAGCGCCGCCGTATTGCTGGGCAGGTCGGGGGCAAAGCCCCCCTCGTCTCCCACGCTGGTCCGCAGTTTGCGCTGGGAGAGCTGCTTCTTGAGCTGGTGGAACACCTCGGCACCACACCGCAATGCCTCCGAGAACCGCTCGAATGCCAGCGGCATGATCATGAACTCCTGCACGTCCACGTCGTTATCGGCGTGGGCCCCGCCATTGAGGATGTTCATCATCGGCGCGGGCAGCAGCCGTGCCGCCGCCCCACCCAGGTACTGGAACAGCGGCAACCCCAGCGATGCCGCTGCGGCGTGCGCCGTGGCCAGCGATACCCCCAGCACCGCATTCGCTCCCAAGCGGGCCTTGTTGGGCGTGCCATCCAGCTCGAGCAGCATGCGATCCACAACCCGCTGCTGGAGCGCATCGACACCGCGCAGCGCCGCGGCAATGGTCTCGTTGACATTCGCCACCGCCTGCCCCACGCCCTTGCCTCCGAAGGCGCGGCTCTCGGTATCTCGCAGCTCCAAAGCCTCGTGGGCACCCGTGCTGGCGCCGCTGGGCACGGCGGCCCGTCCCAGACTTCCGTCTGCCAGCCGTACCTCCACCTCCACCGTGGGATTTCCTCGGCTATCCAGGATCTGGCGGGCGCACACTTGTACAATATCGGTCTTCATGCCACGTGAGTCCTCGCACGTAACGATGGGCAGGTTCGCGGCACGCATTGTACGCACTGGCCGCGCCGTGCAACAGCGGTGCGCGGGCCAGGCCGGCCAGTAACGGCCTGGTCTCCGCCCGGCGGCCTGGAGAAGACCAGTAGCCCAGCACGCCCGAGCCTGGGCCGCTCGGCATGGCAGGCCACACGCACACACGCCCCGGCCACACGGGTTGGCTGCGCGAGCGTCAGAATCGGGAGGGCCATCTGCCCGTCATGCGGCCAGCCTTCACCGGCCCAACTCATGCCGATGCACAATACGCTATGGCTCCAACCTGGCGCACCGCGTCATCGATGGTTCATCGCTAATGTGCCGGCCCAACTAACGAGCAGGGCTCCTCAGCTTGCGGAATGCCTCCAGCGCCCTGGCACGCGTGCCGGCAAGATCGACAATCGGCTCAGAATACGTTTCGCCCAGCCGCACGCCGGCTTCCTTGATAGTCGCAGCCGGAGCCGCCCACGGTTGATGAATCCATCGCGCGGGCAGGCCTGCCAGCTCTGGTACCCAGCGGCGCACGTAGTCTCCGTTGGGATCGAATCGCTCTCCCTGGCGCACGGGGTTGAAAATGCGGAAATAGGGTGCGGCGTCAGCACCGCAGCCTGATGTCCATTGCCAGCCGAGCGTGTTGTTGGCCAGGTCGGCATCCACCAGCGTATCCCAAAACCATTTGGCCCCTGCGCGCCACGTGATCAGCAGGTTCTTTGTCAAGAACGATGCCACGATCATGCGCACCCGATTGTGCATCCAGCCGGTGTGCCACAATTGCCGCATGCCGGCATCGACAATGGGATAGCCGGTCCGTCCCCGTTGCCAGGCATGCAGCAGCTTTGGTGCATCCTGCCAGGGAAAGCGTTCGAACTCCGGCCGGAGGGAGCAAGCGGGCGTGTCGGGGAAGTGGACGAGCAGGTAGTAGGCGAACTCTCGCCAGCCCAGCTCGATTTGATAGCGCTCGGATGCACGCCGCAAGTCGCTCCCGTCGGAGCGTTCCCGCACTGCGGTCCATACCTGTCGCGGGCTGATCTCTCCGAAGTGCAGATGCGGCGACAACCGCGACGTGCCTTCACGGTCTGGCCGATCCCGTTCGACGGCGTACTCCGCGAGATGCTTCGCCACGAAGTGCCTCAGCCTTTGCTGCGCTCCCAGCTCACCGGGCTGCCAGCTCTGCCGCAGACCGGCCGCCCAGTCGATGCGCGGCTCGAGTGCAAAGCTCGTCAATGCCGCGCTGGCCGGCCACTGCGCAGGCCCCCGAATCGTCTCGGGCACCGGCTCGGGATGTCCCGGGGCTGCTTCCTGCTGGCAACGCCGCCAGAAGGCCGAGAAGACCTGGTACGGCTCACCGGTACGCGTGCGGATTCCCACGGGGTCATACAGCAGCGTCCCGGCAAATCCCAGTCCCTCCACGCCCCGCGCACGCAGTGCCTGTTCCACCTGTTGCTCGACTCGCTGTGCATCCGGCTCGTAGCGGCGGCTCCAGTAAACGGCGCTCGCCCGCGTTTGCTTGATCACATCGAGCAAGGCGTCAACAATCGGGCCCGCGCGCAGAACTAGCCTCGAGCCTCGCTGCCGTAAGGCCTGGTCGAGCTGCAATAACGACTGGTGCAGCCACCAGCGCGATGCCGCACCCAAAGGCCAGCTCCCCTCCTCCTCTTCCGACCAGATGAACACCGGCACCACCACCCCGCGCCGGACTGCTGCCCGCAACGCTGAATGGTCGGACAAACGCAAGTCGCGACGAAACCACACAACCGTACAGGGGCCTTCACGTTGCATGGGCACCTTTCGAGAACCGCCTGCCGGCCTAGTGGAGCCACGGGATGAGAGAGTTGGGCACTCGAACGATGGGAAGTAGGCTCTTGAGCTGTAGCACTCCAGGAGAGTCGCTCGCGGGGCGCCCACGAGCTTGCCGCCAGGGCGCATACCCCGCCCCCCCCAGGGCTGCTGCCCTACGCTTTATCTTTGCGGCAGTGCCGCTAATCGGGGCGACAGGATTTGAACCTGCGACCTCTTGACCCCCAGTCAAGCGCGCTAAACCAGGCTGCGCCACGCCCCGCCACCGGCCCGGTGGGCGGTTGACTAAGTATCGCAGATTCTCACCAGATCGGCAAGGAAGGTCCGTCCAAATGGAGCAAGCATCGGCAGCGCCTGCCCAGCCAGGCCGTGCCGGGCCGCCTCTGCACCCGCGGCAAGCTGCAGACACCTCTGCCTCGACGGGTCGCCCGCCGCGGCAAGCCACCGCCTATGCCAGGCCGCCAATCCAGCAGGCCCGCAAGCAGCAGGCCGCCATCAGCGGCGAACGCCCGCTACAGCTCCAGCGGGAAGTTGCTCAGCAGCTCCACGCCATCAGCCGTTACCAGATAGTCGTTCTCCAGCCGCAGGCCCACGCGCAGTTCCGGGGCATACAGGCCCGGCTCCACGGTAAACACATCACCCTCTTCAAACGTCTCGTCCCAGTGCGGATTCAGGTGCGGCGCCTCATGCGGGAACAGGCCGATGCCGTGCCCAAGGTGGTGGTTGAAGCTACCGGGAAGGTACTCATCGAGCAATTCCTGCACGGCGGAGAACACCTCCCGGCAGCGCACGCCGGGCCGCACGCTACGCTCGATCAGGGCGAACACCTGGACCACGCGCTCCCACGCAGCAAGCTGTACATCCGTGGGCCGGCGGTCCACGGCCAGCGTGCGGCAGGTATCGGCAAAGTAGCCGCGATACGCCGGACCCAGGTCGAGGATGTACAGTTCTCCCGCCTGGGCCGCTCGATCTCGCGGCGGCCCGCCGCGGGCGGCGCAGGCATAGTCGTTGCCTGTGCCGGTGAGCGGCTCTCCCAGGGATCGCACGGCGACGGCCTGAAGGGCGTTGAACACGTCCAGCTCATTCACGCCGGGGCGGATCAACTCGCGGGCATGGGCGTACATCGCTCCCGTGGCTGCAATGGCGCGGCGTAGCAGGGCCAGCTCGTCCGCCAGCTTGCGGCGCCGCAGCCGCCACAGTAGTTGATCAATATCCGCCGCACCGCTCGCCTGCGCGCCCAAGGCATGCAGCATGTGCGGAGGACAGGTGGAGAACTCCACCCCCCAGCGGCGCGGCGGTCCGCCAGCCACCTCACGGGCAAGCACCATCGCGGCTTGCTCGCGCTGATCCAACCCCACGGTCGAATGCCGCTTGGCAACATAGACCAGCAGCCTGTCGGCAGCGTGGGGTACAGCCACATCGTGCGGAGCGATGAGCACGCACTCACCGCTGGCGTACAGCACGGCTGCCGGCTCGAACAGCCAGGCAAACCGCACGCCGGTCAGCCACTGTACGTGGGCCGGGCTCGTCACAAGCACGCCGTCGAGCTGGCTCGCTTGCATCTCGTCCAGCACGCGGCGTTGCCGCTCTCGGCACAGGGCGGGCTCAAGGCCGCCAGACATGTTGGATCCTCCGCATCAGAACGTCGGCCGCTTCCATGGCGGGTTGAAGCAAGCGACAGTGCATCACAGATGTGCCACGGGACTCAAGGCTGGCTTGGGCATGTTGCCTCGCCACAGACCGCGTGCAGGTTAGGGGACTCGATCGGTCTGGGAAGCATCGTCCGCACGTAGCCAGTCGCAGTGCACGCGGCACACGTCCCACATGTAATGAGAGATCTTGAGCTTCTCTGCCTCGAACAGATGCTGGCGTGCCTGAGCGGCATCTCCCTGGGCCTCGAAGTAGAGGCCCAGGTACAGGTGTGCATAGAAGCGGCGCACCGTGCGCTCCTCCGGGGGCACGGTCCCCACCTCGGCCGCGGCCAGCACGTCCTCCGGC
>JAIMBC010000051.1 GCA_023511675.1 Pirellulales bacterium | reverse complement strand
CGGTTGGGGCTTGAGCGCAGGGCGGCCTCCCACTCCGCGCGCTGCGGAGAGCCTGCTTCGGGGAGGCGCTGCATCAACCAGGCTCCCGTTCCACAAGCATGGCCACGGCGTTGCCGCCGCCGAGGCAGAGGGCTGCTACGCCGCGGGCCGCCCCGCGGTCGGCCAGGGCATACAGCAGCGTGACGAGCACCCGCGCCCCGCTCGCCCCCAGCGGATGCCCTAGGGCGATGGCGCCGCCATGCACATTCACACGGGCCGGATCGAGGTCCAGCAACTTGATGCAGGCCAGTGTCTGTGCGGCGAAGGCCTCGTTGATTTCGTACAGGTCGATCTGATCCGTGCGCAGGCCGGCCTTGCGCAACACCTGCTGCACGGCGGAAACGGGCGAGATGAAGATCTCGCCCGGCGGCACGCCGCTGACTGCTGCCGCCACAATCCGCGCTCGAATGGGCGAGGGCCGGCTGGCAGCCAACTGCTCGTCCGCCACCACCACTGCCGCGGCACCGTCGCTCATCTGGCTGGCATTGCCGGCAGTGACCGTCCCCTCAGGGCTGAAGGCCGGTTCGAGCCGGGCCAGCGCCTCCAGCGACGTATCGCTGCGGGGACCCTCGTCTCGCTCCACGAGCTGCGGCCCCTTCCGCGACGCGACCGCCACCGGCACCATCTCCGCCGCCATGCGGGCCGCAGCCGCCACCGCCCGACGGTGGCTCTCCAGCGCATAAGCATCCTGCTGCTGCCGGCTGATCTGGTAAGCACGCGCCGTGCTATCCGCCGCCGCACCCATGTGCTGCTGCTCAAAGGCGCACCACAGCCCGTCGTGCAACAGCGAGTCCACCGCCTGCTGATGCCCGAACCTCCACCCTCCACGCACACCCATCAACAGGTGCGGCGCGCGGCTCATGCTCTCCATGCCGCCGGCGGCAATGCAGCGCGCGTCTCCGCAACGAATCGCCTGGTCAGCCAGCATCACCGCCTTCAGCCCCGAACCACACATCTTGTTGATAGTCACCGCCGCCACCGTGGGCGGCAGACCAGCTCCCAATGCCGCCTGCCGCGCCGGTGCCTGTCCGAGGCCCGCCGAAAGGATGTTGCCCATGATCACCTCTTCGACCTCCCCGGCGGCGACGCTTGCGCGCGTTACCGCCTCGCGCACGACCAGCGCCCCCAGCCGCGTGGCAGGCTCTGCCGCCAAGCTGCCCAGGTACTTGCCCACCGGCGTGCGGCATGCAGAAATCAAATACGCGGCCTTCATCGTAACCTCGGCAGCTTCTTGCCGGCGCTGGCCTGCCGCAGCGCCGCAGCACTCAACCTCACAACCCACCTACAGCCGGAATGAGATGCCGCTCAGGCGGCACGGCACGCCGCAGTGCAGCGGGCCAGGACTGCAAGCCATCTTACCCGCCGGGAACGGCGAGCCGTCCTGCCAGCGGCGGTTATGGGCAGAGTAGCCTGTCCGCAGCAGGTCTGGCTGGCACCGCCTGTTGGTAGCAGGTCTGGCGCGGCGTTCCACGGTTTCGGCAGCCACAGCCATCCCAGGAATTATACGGCCTCTGGCGGGGCCGGCGGAGTGCGGCCGGTTCGCCGCCTCCCGGGGCGGTTGGGCAGACAGGAGGCATGAGCAGCGTGTAATGTAGGGTGCCAGGGCCGGCAGTGTCCCCGGGAGCGAGACGACATGGGTGTGTACGAAGAGCTGGGCTTGCAGCCCATTATCAATGCCAGCGGAGCGGTAACGCGGCTGGGCGGCTCTCCCTGGCCGCCGGCCGTGCTGGAGGCATATTGTCAGGCCGCGCGGGCATGCGTGCCGCTGGAACAGTTGCAGGCCGCGGCCAGCCGCGTCATTGCCCAGGCCACGGGCGCAGAGGCTGGCCTGGTAACGGCGGGCGCCGCGGCCGCCCTCACCCTAGGCACGGCGGCCATCCTGGCGGGAAACGACCTGGGCCGCATGGAGCGCCTGCCGCACTGTGACGGCTTTGGGAACGAACTGCTCGTGGCACGCGACCAACGCAATCCCTACGACCATGCCGTGCGTGCGGCCGGCGCACGGCTGGTGGAGGTGGGCTATCACGAGCCGCTGGCCGGCTCGGGGGTCCGTTGCGTGGAGTTATGGGAATACGAGGCGGCATGCACCCCGCAGACGGCTGGCGTGTTGTACGTTTATCGACCGGACGCACGCCCGCCGCTTGAGGCAGTGGTAGAGTGGGCCCACCGCCGGGGCCTGCCCGTGCTGGTGGATGCAGCCGGAGAACTGCCGCCGCGCGCCAACCTGCGCCTGGAGGCGGCGCCGGGAGCAGATCTGGTCGCTTTTAGCGGGGGCAAGGCGATCCGAGGGCCGCAGGCGACCGGCATCTTGTGCGGCCGCAGGCGGCTGGTGGCCTCTGCCGCCATGCAGATGCTGGATACGGATGATTTCTCCGAGCTGTGGGAACCGCCAGCGGAGTTGTTCGGCAACGAGCGCTGGACGGGCCTGCCTCGCCAGGGTATTGGGCGGGGGTACAAGGTGTCCAAGGAGCAGATCGTGGCACTGCTGGCGGCGCTACGGCTGTTTATCAGCGGCGCATACGAGGCAGAGCAACAAGAGAAATGCGCCCTGCTCGAAGGGCTTGCACAAATTTTGGCAGACTGTCCGGTCGAGTGCCGGCTGCACATGCCCCCAGAGGGTGAAGGCCTGCCGCTGTTGGAGATTGCCTTGCGAGGTGCGTGCGCCCGGGATGCGCTGGCGATCTGCCGGCGGCTCCGCTCCGGCAGCCCGCCCATTTATCTCGGTCATGGTCTGCTGCCCCAGGGCAAGCTGCTGGTGAATCCCCTGCATCTGGATCGCGCGGCCATGCCGGTTCTGGCCCAACGGCTGCGAGAAGAGCTGCTCGCGTCCGGCGCGTGAAGATCGCCAGGGCACGAGCGCGGCGGCAGCGCGTCACAAGCGGGGCCGCTGGCCTTGATAACTCAAGTCCAATAGCTCGATGGGCTGCGCAAACCACAGGCGGTGCCCGGCGGCACGGCAGAAGCGCTCGATGTGCATCAGGCACGTGCAGTTGCCCACCAGCACGGCCTGGGCACCCGTGGCGACGATCTGGCGTACCTTGCGTTCCGCCAGCCGCTGGGCCATTTCAGGCTGGGTGAGGTTGTACGTGCCGGCCGCGCCGCAGCACACCTCGCTTTCCGGCAGCTCGCGCAGTTGCAATTCGGGTATCTGGGCCAGCAGCCTGCGCGGGGCCTCGCGGATCCGCTGCGCGTGCCCCAGGTGGCAGGCATCGTGATAGGTCGCCACCAGCGGCAGCTTGCCCTCGGGCGGGACCAGGCCCAGTTCATCCAGAAACTCGTGCACGTCTCGCACAATGGATGCAAACTGCGCCCGCGCCGCCTGCCGTTCATCGTGCCAGTGGTGGCCGTAGTCTTTGAGCATGGCGCCGCAGCCGGCAACGTTCACCACGATGGCGTCGAGATTCTTCACCTCGAACGCCGCCAGATTTTGCTCCGCAAACGTGCGGGCGGCGGTGCCTGCACCGCTGTGCAAATGGATTGCGCCGCAGCAGACCTGGTTCTGGGGGATCACCACGTCGCAGCCGTTGCGTGCCAGCACCCTCAGTGTGGCCCAGTGCATGTGCCGAAACATGGCGTCTGCAATACAGCCGGTGAAGAGCGCTACCCTGCGGCGGCGGGCACCCACGGCAGGCACGAAGGTAGGCAGCTTCGCCGCCGGCCTGGGCAAAGGAGGCAGCATTTCCACCATCTGGCGCCAGGGCCCGGGCAGCAGCCGAGTGAGCCGCGCTGCCTGGATCAGCCGCACCAACCCCAGCCGCTGAGACCAGCGCGCCAGGCGCAACAGGGGCCGCATCCGCTGTGGGTAGGGAAACACGCCGTGCAGTACCAGGCGGTGGAACCAGCTCTGCGATGTGCGCCCCGCCACACCCAGTTCTTCCATCGCCACGCGAAACGGCTCGATGAGCCGGCCATATTGCACGCCGGAGGGACAGGCCGTCTCGCACGCGCGGCAATCGAGGCACAGGTCGAGATGGCGCTGCACCTCGGGCGTGAGGTGCAGGCGGCCGTCCGTCACGGCTCGCATCAAATAGATGCGGCCGCGCGGACTGTCGTTCTCGTTGCCCAGCTCGAGGTAGGTGGGACAGGCCGCGGTGCATAGGCCGCAATGGATGCAATCGAGAAAGCGGCGGTAATCGATCCCCGCGCCGGGATTGGCCGGCAGGTCGCGCTGCGGCTCCTGCCCGCCCCCTCCGTGACTCAAGGTCCCTGGCGCGGCGGCCGTGCCCCCCCCTGGCGCAGAGGGAGAAAACGCCTGGGAGGCCGCAGGAAGCACTGGCGCCGCGGCCGCCGACTGGACCGTGGCTGCACCCCCCGCGGAATCGACCGCAGAGTTACCCGCCACACCGGTCGAGAGCGAGGGCAAAGGATCGTTCATGCCACACCGTAAATGTAGCGGCCGGGGTTGAGAATCCCCGCCGGATCGAACTGCGACTTGACAGCCCGCATCATCGCCCGATCGCCGGGGTCTGGACCGAACACGGCCTGGTGCGTCGCCTCCAATCCTGGCCCAGCCGCCCAGACCACGCATGCGCCTCCGGCTGCGATGGCCGCAGGCCGAATCCGCCCGATCAGCAGCTTGGAGATGTCTGACGGTTGGAACTCTTCGAACTGTACCAGCAGAATACCACTCCCCGCCCTGGCCGCCATGGAGCAATCGGGGGCCAGCTCGCGCAGCATGGCCATGAGCGAAACCAGCCGACTGGGGCGCACATTCAATTTGAGCACCAGCGCCGCCTGCCTGCCGCAGCCAAAGCCGGTCAGCAACTCCCAGGCCCGTAGCGACGCAGCCGGGTCGAGCGTGCGGAAGCGAGGCACGCCTGCCGCCTGCCACGCGCTGGTGAGTTCCTCCACCAGCCAGGAAACTTCCTGCCGGCTGCCCTCCAGCCCGACGCCCAGCAGCAGTGCCTGGGCATTGGAGGGAGCAAGCTCTTCGGCGCCTGTCCAGGCCGACCCGCACAGCAAATCGATCGAGACCGGCACGACCGCAGAGCGTACCAGCCCCTCCAGCAACTTCTCGGCCTGGTCCCAGTCCGCTGGCTCGCACAACAGCAGGGCGCGCTCCTCGGGCCTGGGACGCAGCTTCAACGTCACTTGCGTGATGATCCCCAGCGTGCCCAGCGAGCCGACGAGCAGTTTGCAAAAATCGTATCCGGCCACGTTCTTCACCACGCGGCCCCCCCCGCGGAAGGGCTTGCCCCGCCCATCCACCGCAGTGATGCCAATCACATAATCCCGCGCCGTGCCATAGCCGAAGCGTCTGGGCCCGCTGAAGTTGACGGCCAGCACGCCTCCCAGCGTGGCAGCCTGGGGCTGATGCGCCTCCAGTGGCAGCCACTGTCCCTCTGCTGCCAGCGTCTGCTGCAAGGCCGCAAGCGTGATACCCGACTCCACCGTGATCGTCAGATCCCGCGCCGGATAGTCGAGCACTCGGGCCAGTCCCGTCAGTCGCACACCCAGGCCCGGCGCCCGGGGCGGCAGCCCAAACTCCAGCGCCAGTCCGCCGCCGATGGGATACACGGGCCGACGCGCCGCATGGGCATCGGCCAGCAGCTCTTCCACCTCTCTTTGCTCGGTGGGCAAGGCCGTGTCTGCCAGCGGCAGGGGACAGGGAGGAGAATGCACAGTCACGCTCGTCTCCGCGGCGGCAGGGGTAGCGGTCACAGGGCGGCACGCCGACCCGGATGCGTTTGTTCGATGCCGCAGGCGCCGGCGGTGGGCAACATCTTGCCGGGGCTGAGCCTGCCCTCGGGATTGAACGCTGTGCGCAAGCGCTCCATGGCTTCTAGGTCCGAGGGCTGAAACATCCGGTGCATGAATGAGAGCTTCTCCACGCCAATGCCGTGTTCGCCCGTCACGCTGCCGCCGCAGGCCAGGCACTCCTCGAGGATTTCGCTGCTGGCGGCCAGCACGCGGCGCACTTGCTGGGGGTCGCGCTCATCGAACAACAGAATGGGGTGGATGTTGCCGTCTCCGGCATGAAACACATTGACGATCCGCAGGTCGTGCCGGCGGCCAATCTCGCTGATCCGCCGCAGCATGTGGGGCAGCTTGGTACGGGGCACCACCCCGTCTTGCGTGCAATAGCTGGGGCTCAAGCGGCCCACGGCGCCGAAGGCCTGTTTGCGGCACTTCCACAACAACTGGCGCTCTTGAGGCGTACGCGCCTGGCGCACCTCGCGCGCGCGGTGCGCCCGGCAAATCTCGTCGATGCGGTCCCGTTGCGCGTCCAAACCCGCCTCCAGCCCATCGACCTCGATCAGCAGGATCGCCCCCGCATCCAGCGGAAAGCCAAAGTGAAACGCCGCCTCCACCGCCACGAGAATGCCCTGATCCATCATCTCCAGCGCCGCCGGAACAATCCCCGCGCCGATGATGGAACTGATCGCCTCCGTGGCATCGTCCACAGACTCGAACACCGCCAGCAGCGTCCGTACCCCTTGAGGATCGCGCGTCAGCCGCACCCACACGCAGGTGACAATGCCCAGCGTGCCCTCGCTGCCCACCATCACCCCCGTCAGATCCAGCCCGGGATAATCCTCGCACGGCCCGCCAAACCGCACCAGGCTGCCGTCCGCCAACACTACCTCCACGCCCAGCACGTGATTCACCGTCACCCCGTACTTCAGCGTGTGAGGGCCGCCCGAGTTCGTGGCCACGTTGCCCCCAATGGTGCACGCGCCCTGGCTCGAAGGATCGGGCGCATAGTGATACCCCGTCCCGCGCAGCGCCTGCGTCAACCACACATTCACCACGCCAGGTTGCACCACGGCGTAGCGGTCGCGCAGGTTAATCTCGAGGATCTGCTTCATCCGCGTCAGCACGATCATCACGCCCCCGCCCACAGGCACGCATCCCCCTGCCAGGCTGGTGCCCGCCCCGCGCGGCAGAAACGGCACCTTATAGCGGTTGCACAGCCGCACCACCGCTTGCACCTGTTGCGTGCTGGTCGGGAACACCACCACCTCCGGCGTGCCCTTTTCCAGCGTGTAGCCGTCGCACTCGTAGACCAGCTTCTCGCTGGCAGAGACCAGCACGCCCCCCTCGGGAAGCACGCGCCGCAGTTCGTCGACAAGCTCCTGGTACGTCGCTACCGCGGCCATCGTACCCACATCCATCTAAAACGCCAACCAAACCCGAACCCAACCCAACTCGGGTTGATTATAGCCCCCGGTCCCGGCCGCGCAAGCCTTGCTAGCAAGACACGCCCCCTTTGCGCACAAGCGGAACGCCCCCGCCAGCAACTCGCCCCAATGCGGCGGCCAAAACCTGCTAGTGCGTACGATGCTTGCGCTCTTCCGCCTGTTGGATGAGTTCGCTGGCCCGCTTCATCAGCAGGCCCGAATCCGACAGCGACGCCCGCCCAGCAGGTCCATCACACGCAACAAAACGGCCGCCACAATGCTGGCACACCACCTTCTTGCCAAGGTACTCGACACGCACGTGCAGCGTGCGGCCGCAGGTGGGGCACTCTTGGATGAAATACGCCATTTCTGGCACCCTGGCAACTCCTTCTACCGCTCGCCCCGCTCGGCCCGTTTTTCCCGGGAACCACATGGCAAGGCCCATGCCGGCCTTTCGCCAGGCCGCTTGGGCACGCCGAGACAGGCTCACGCCCACCGGCCTCCGTGACAAACCTGATTCTACGTAAAACGAGTACGCCTGGCAACCTGGCCCCGCCACGGCCCCCGTGCCAGGTTGCAGTGCGAGACATGCCCCTCGCAGTCGACCACCCCACGCCCCCCACCCTCGGACTAGCACCACGCGACAGGCCCATCCGCCCCTCCCTCAACCGATGGGCCTGTCATCCCGCCAGCCGCCTTTGCCAGCCGCATGTTGCGGCATCCTGGCCGCACACCGCATGCAGGGGCAAATCCGCCATCGCTCGATCGCCGCAGCCACCTGCGAAAGCCCCACCTCGCCGATCGAGAACTTCCCATCGCCGTAAGCCCAGCTCCGCCCATCTCTCGACCCTTCCGACAGCCTCACGGTACCATGGCCAGCAACACGCCAGGCTTGACCGCCCAGAGGACCGCATGACTCCCTCCACGTTCGACCTCGCTCGCCTCGACACAGTGCATGTCGTTCCGCCCACCCCCTTCACTTCCGATGGCAAGGAACTGCTCCTCGACCCGCTGCTGCGGCTGGCCGGCGACCTGGCGGAGGCCGGCATGCGCGTGTTCTTGCCCGCCGCGGGTACGGGCGAGTTCCATTCTCTCACCGCCAGCGAGGTGCTGGCGTGCGTGGCTGCCGTGCGCAGGGCCGTGCCCGCCAGCGCCGTGGTGATGGCGCCAGTCGGCATGGCACTCGAGCACGCACTGGCCATCGCGCGAAAAGCAGCGGAAGCCGGGGCCGATGCCCTGCTGCTGATGCCGCTGGTCCAGCCGTACCTGAGCGATGCCGGCTACAAGGACTACTTCGAGACCGTGGCAAACGCCTCCCCCCTCCCTTTGCTGGCATACAAGCGTGCCGGCGTGCCCAGCCCCCGGCTGCTGGCAGAACTCGCCGCAGGCGGGCGGTTGGTTGGCGTCAAGTATGCCGTGAACGAGCTGGACGAGTTTGCACGGTTTGCGGACGAACACGGTGGGCGTCTCGGGTTGTATTGCGGCACGGCCGAGCGATTTGCGCCTTATTTCATGCTGGCGGGTGCTCGCGGCTACACCAGCGGCGCGGGCAACCTCTGCCCGCGGCTGACGCTGGCCATGCACGCTGCCCTGACTCGCGGCAACTACGGGGCGGCGATGAAGCTGTTGCGCCAGATTCGGCCGATTGAGGACTACCGCGCGCGCGAGGGGGACTCGTACAACATCTCGATGCTCAAGTGTGCGCTCTCGCTGCGGGGATACGCGTTCGGACCGCCCCGGCCGCCGCAGCGACAGATCACGGCCGCGGAGCGCGAGGAGATAGCGGGAGTGGTCGCTGCGGTGTGCGAGGCGGAGGCGGCCTTGGGGCACAGGGCGAGCTAGCGCCCGCCTGACAGCGCCCAGTGCGACCGAATGCAGCACGGGGTCCGCGTCGGGCCGTGCAGGCGCGGGCTGCACGTGGAGGGCTGGCAATGTGACTGCGGCCTGTGTATCAACCGAGTACTTCCTCGCCGCCGAACTGGAGCACCGCGAGTTTCTGCACATGCAAGAAGTGCTTGGTGGCCAGCACGATCGCGCGGCGCGTGATACCGCCTTCCACGGGGATGTAGTAGTCGAAGAAGATCAGGTTCTTGTTTACCGACACGCGCACGGTGATCACGCCATCGTTCACGCGGTTGGCAAAGTCGAGCACTGCGGAGGCGGGGACGGTGCTGCGGCTGTTCCAGACGGTGAGCAGCTTGATGCGGTCGCCTTGGTTGATCGGCAACACGTAGCAGCCCAGCCCGTCTTCCTCGACGCGCAGGTCGCCGTCGCTATCGATGGACGTCTCCATGAAGGCGTCGTCAAACAATTGCTTGAGCAGGGTGGGAGAGATATCCTGGGGCGCAAGTACTTCGCTCATACGGTTCACTCCTTGCCGGCCCAGGCGAGGGCAAGAGACTGCCTTGGAGGCGCCAGCGCGGGCCGAAATCTCCCCGGAGCGGCCTCCGGGAAACGCTACCAGTGGGATCCTCGACGAACAGACGCGCAACGCAACGGCATGCCGCTTGCACGCGGCCTTCGACGGGGCGGCTAGTAGGGACTTCACCGCCACGGCCGAGCTGCCGCGGCTAGCCATGCAGCCAACAGGAGGGAGACAAGACGAGACGACGCTAGGAGCGGCTAGGATGTAACTCGCCTGCTGGCGTCCCTTATTTGAGCACGCCCACGCCTGCCCGTCAAGTAGCGGGCCGCTTACGCCAGCACGTCCCAGATGGGGGTGCCGTAGTCGATTTCCAGGCGTTTGCGGCCGGGAATGTCGAGCCGGCGGGGGTCCAGGCCCAACAGGTGCAGTACGGTGGCGTGCAGGTCGGTGACGTAGTGCGGATGTTCCTCGGCATGGAAACCCAGCTCGTCGGTGCAGCCGTGCACGTGGCCCTGCTTGATGCCCGCGCCGGCAAGCCAGATGGAGAAGCCGTGTGGGTGATGATCGCGGCCGGTGGCAGCACGATTGAAAGGCCCGTCTTCCACGGCGGGCGTGCGGCCGAACTCCGTGGCACAGACCACCAGCGTCTCCTGCCACAGGCCGCGGCGTTTGAGGTCGCGCAACAGACCGGCCAGAGGCTTGTCCACCCTGCGGCAGGAGCGGGCATGCAGATTCTTCAGATCCTGGTGGGAATCCCACTCGCCGTAGTCGCTCAGATACACGAGGGTGAAACGCACGCCGCGTTCGGCCAGCCGCCGGGCGGCGAGCAAGCGGCGGCCGTAGATCTCGGTGGCCGGGTCGTCGATGC
Source organism: Pirellulales bacterium (assembly GCA_023511675.1). Taxonomy (GTDB): domain Bacteria; phylum Planctomycetota; class Planctomycetia; order Pirellulales; family JAIMBC01; genus JAIMBC01. Next base: position 15,386 of record JAIMBC010000051.1, on the reverse strand, counting down.
CGTAGAGCGAGAGCGTCTCTTGCGTTTCGCTGGCAAGGTCGAGCGCTTCGGGTACAGACATCTGCATGCGGAACGCCAGCTCATAGGCGCGGATCCGCGCCTGGAGCTGCTGGTCATCTGGGTACTCCACAGAGGAGAGCAGATTGAGCTGGTGCAGGTACTCGAACTCGTGCTGCTGCTCGTCGGCCAGCATCGACTCCAGGCGGTTCCCAAAGGGAAGCGGCCGCTGGGGATCCAGGGCAAGCTGAATGCCGTTGTGCCGCGGACCGAGGTAATCTGCCGAGAAGTTCTGTTTTACCCGCGTGTCCTTGAACTCTCCCAGAAACACAAACTGCGGCAGGTTCTCGTTCAGTGAACCCAGGCCGTAGTGGATCCAGGAGCCGATCACCGGCTGCCGCTCGTCCAGGCTGTGGCGGCCGTGATGCATCTGAAACTCGGCGTTGTGGTCGTTGTCCGTGGTGTACATCGAGCGGACGATGGTCATGTCGTCCACGCAGCCGGCCAGGTGGGGCAGCCAATCGCTCACCTCGATGCCGGACTGGCCGTGCGGGCGAAACCCCACTTGCAACGGCATGATGCGGTTGTACACGTGGCGGTCGAACCCCACCACCGAGCGCGAACGCTCCCGATAGCGCGGATCGGCCTGCGGGTTGGCACGCGGCAGCTCCTCGTAGGTCTTGCCCGCGTAGGTGTTCAGCGCCGGCTTGGGGTCGAACGTTTCCAGGTGGCTCACGCCGCCGGAGAGGAACACCCAGATCACGCTCTTGGCCCTGGGCGGGAAATGCGGCTTGCCGTTGGGGGGAGACCGCCCGCCCTCATTGGCCCGTGCCACGCCGTCTTGCCATAACAGCGTGCCCAGTGCCAGGCCGGTAACGCCGAAGCCCACATCGGCCAGAAATGTGCGGCGAGGCACGCGCCCGCAAAAACAGCTCGCTGTCTGTCCTGAGCGGCGGCGGTGAGGGAATGTGAAGGACGACATGGCTAGCGGATCGTAATGAAGTCGTTGTGGTTGAACAAGGCATGAATCAGGCTGACGCGGCTGCGCGCGGCGGCCTGCTCGCCGCTGGCCACGCCCGCGGCGGCGTAGGCGGAGCGCTGTCGCTTTAGAAACTCTAGAGAGAGGGCCGTCTCTTGCGCGGTGGGCGACCGCGTGAGGATTTGCTCGAACGCCGCGGTTACAAACCGGGCGTCGCTCGCGGCTGCATCGGCGGTGGCAGGTCCGCCGGCTTCTGGCAACTCTTGCCACAATCTCTCGGCCAGCGTGCGGCTGGCTGCCAGCACCAGCTCATTGTTCATCAGCGCCAGTGCCTGCTGGGGCATGATCGAGATGGTGCGGCGGTAACAGTCGCAGGGATCGGGGCCGTCGAACAGTTCGAGGAACTGCATCTTGGCCTCGCCGTGGTGCGAGAAGTACAGGCTGCGCCGCGGCACGGTGAGTCCCTGGGCATGGTCGATTTCCTCTCCATACATGGTCTGATCGAGCATACCCGCCGCGGCGAGGATGCTGTCTCGCACAGTTTCGGCCTCCATCCGCTGCGTGGGGAAGCGCCACCACCATCTGTTATCGGCGTCCCGGGCGAGATTGCTCGCAGCAGCCGCGCCTCCTGTCGAGGCCATGCGGTAGGCACTGCTGGTCACCAGCAAGCGGTGCAGGTGCTTCAGCCGCCAGCCATGCTCCATGAACTCTGCCGCCAGCCAGTCGAGCAGTTCTGGGTGCGAGGGCGTCTTGCCGCTGCGTCCGAAGTTGGCCACGGTCTCCACCAACGGAGCACCGAAGTGCCAGTTCCAGATATGATTCACCGCCACGCGCGCGGTGAGGGGGTTGTCTGGGCTGGCGATCCACCTTGCCAGCGCGGTGCGCCGCCCCGTGCTCTGGCGGGGATACTGGGGGGAGAGCGGCGTGTAATCCGCGGGGGGCGCGTCGAGCGCGGCACGTGCCGCTTCGACCGCCGCCTGAGCGCTAGAGAGCGCCTGGCGGGCCGACGCGAGCTTCTCTGCCCGCTGCGGCTCGTCCGGGGGCAGGCCCTCCGCCGCCGCCACAGCTTGCGCCGCACGCAGCGCCGCTGCCTCCGCCGCACGCAGTGCCGCCTGCCGCTCGCTTTGCACGGCAGTGCGGACGGCCTCTTCGACGTTGGGAAGCGTCTGGCGATAGCGTGCATCGTCCGCCGCAATGCGTGCCTCCAGGCTTGCCAACTCGGCCTCGGCGGCGGCCAAGGCCCCTTCGGCGGCCGCCACAGCCAGCCGCAGCTCTTCGCGCTGCGCGCGTGCGGACGCCAGCAACAACTCGGCACGTGCCACCTCGGGGGCTGCCTGGAGCACGCCTGTTACGAGCGAGGCAGCCGGCTGCTGGCAGAAGGGCGTGGCCTGCCAGCCGTCGCTGCCCGCTATCTCGCCCGCCGCACAACGGGGAGGCTCGAAATCGAACCGCAGCAGCTCGGAACCGTCCGCCCCGCGAAACACCAGCTCATCGAACGCTGCCACCGTGCCTGGCCTGGCATCGACAAACAGGCCTCGCTTGCCGTCTGCCGCGGGCCGCCAGCCATTGAGAGCCACCGGTTGCTGATCCACCAGCGTTGTACCATCGGGGAGGCTCAGCACGGTCAGCGTGGCCGTGTCGGCCATCAGATCGAGGCGGAGGGTGAGGGCGAAGCGGTTCTGGCCGGCAGGCAGGTCATATCGGCCTGCTTCGAACACATCGAACGTACCTGGCCGGTAGGCGAGAATCCGTCCCTGCTCAAAGCCGACGAAGGTGCCGGTGGCTCCGCTGGCAATGTCCAGTGCAAGCTGCACGTTGGCATGGCCGTCGGAGGCCAGCCAGACCTGGCAGGAGAAGGTGGCCACGTCTTGCGCGGTTTCCAGGCCGGCCAGGGCGTGCGCCAGGGCTCTTCTGCCGGCGGCGGCATGCAGCAAGAGGGACTGTTCACCTGCCAGGGCGGGCATGGCAGGGGGGGCGTTGGCCCGGGCCGTTGCCAGGGCTGCTTCTGCCTGAGACACGGCGGCATCTCGCGTGGGGCCCTGCTCGGCCTCAGCCGCCTGCGCGGCCGAAAGGGCTGCTCGGGCAGCCGCTACCGAGGAGGCGCGCCGCGCGCGCTCCTCTTCTCGCACAAAGGACTGGCTGCCGGGGTACCATGCCTCCAGAGGCAGCTCGATGGGCACGATGTCGGGCAACGTGCCCAGCAGGGCGGGCACTCCCGGCCGGACAGGGGGACGGCCTTCAAGCCGTTGCCTGGCGTCTCCCTTGGCATACATGAACGTTTCGGCGTCGAGCTTTTCGTCGAACACCCGCACCATGCCGCTGGCGATCGGGCCGTACGACTCGCCATAGACGTATTTCTTGAACGGGCCGGGATCAGGCTCGCCGGGCAGACGGTCGTGCCGCAGCTCCAGCGGTTCGAAGAACGCGCGGAAGCGGAAGTACTCCTCCTGCGTGATCGGGTCGTACTTGTGATCGTGGCAGTGGGCGCATTGCAGCGAAAGCCCCAGAAACGCCTTGCCCGTGTGTTCCACCAGATCCTTCATCCAGGAGTTATAGTTCCACTTGTACCAGTTGCGCACGATAAACCCTGTGGCGGCGAGGACCTGCGGATCGGTGGGCGCCACCTCGTCTCCGGCGAGCATCTCGACCACCATGCGGTCGTAGCCGCGATCTTCGTTGAGCGACCGCACGATCCAGTCTCGCCAGTGGAAGATGCGGGGATAACTGTTCATCACGTCCGGCACGGCGCGGCGGCCATACCAGTCGCTGTAGCGCCAGACGTCCATCCAGTGGCGGGCCCAGCGCTCGCCATAGCGAGGACTGGCCAGCAGGCGGTCGACCACGCGTTCATAGGCGTCGGGCGAGGTGTCCGCCAGGAAGGCGTCCAGCTCCTGGCGTGTGGGGGGGAGGCCGATCAGGTCGATGTAGACGCGCCGCAGCAGCACGTGTGGCGGGGCGGGGGGGGCGGGCTGCAAGCCCAGCTCGGCCCAGCGCGCTGCCAGAAAGGCATCCACGGGGTGGCGCAGGGGGGCCACCATGTCCGCCATGGAAACTTCAGGCACGGGCGGCCGCACGCACGGCCGAAAGGCCCAGTGATCTCTCGGGTCGGGCTCCGGCTGCTCTCCGGGAGGCGCCGCCGCGCCGGCATCGATCCAGGAGGAGATGATCTCCATCTCATCGGCCGTGAGCGGCCTGGCCTCTTGCGGCATGCGTTCAGACTCATCTTCCGCCGCGATCCGCCGCACCAGCTCGCTGGCCGCGGCATTGCCGGGCACGATGGCCGGCCCGCTCTGGCCGCCGCGTAACAGGGCGGCGGCCGTATCCACGCGCAAGCCCCCCTCCTGCCGCAAGGCAGCATGGCAGGCGTAGCACTTGCTGCGCAGCAGCGGCTTGACATCGCGTTCGTAATCGACCGCCCGGGCAGACAGCGGCACAGCCGCAATCCATGTGCCCAGACCAACAAGCATTGCCAACCACCTGGCGAGACGCTGCACAGGCCTCAGCTCGGGGCGGTACGGCAGCAGAGGGGGCGGGAGGCGTACCATCGGGTTGGATCTCGACGGCGGGGGGAAGGCGTGCAGAGCGCCGGCCGCGTTGCTGCAACGCCATGGGCTTTATTTCACACCACTGGAGGGCAGAGGTCAAGGGAAAGATGGGCTTGGTCCGCCGTGCACCAGGAATAACGGGGGCATCGCGGGCTCGATATCTAGCCCATCCTTGCTGCGCCGTGCATCAGAAATAAGGGCCGGCGCCGGTGTGCGGCGTGGCAGCGCCGTGGGGTAATGCTGTTGCCTGTGCGGGCGATGTGGCCGCCTGCGCCGTCTGCGCGTGGCCGCCGTGCGCGGCGTCCCTGGTAGGGCTGTACCAATCTAACCCGGGCGCCACGTCTGGCCGCAAATCGGGTAAGGGTGCGCCATGGCCATGCGCGTTTCGCACCTCTCCCTGTGGCCTCTCTCGCCGAAAGAGGGGGGCAAGGCGTGCGGTACCTGGGGCTGGTGGTGGCTTGCGAAGGCCGCGTCGCCCGGCGCGTTGCGGTGCGATGGAAGCGTGGCGGCTGGGGCTAGCCAAGGGGCACGGTGCTGCCCCTGGGGTGGGGAGCCTTTCCTGCCACGAGGGCCACGTGCTGGCTGTCTACGGGGCGGATGATGCCATGCTCGCAGACGATGGCCGTGATGAGCGCGGCAGGCGTGACATCAAAGGCAGGGTTGTAGGTCTGCACGCCATCTGGCGCGGCCTGCACGCCGCAAGGGTGGGTAATCTCACGGCCGGAGCGTTCTTCGATGGGGATCTGCGTCCCTTCCGAGAGAGAGAGGTCAAACGTGCTGACGGGCGCGGCCACATAGAAGGGCAGCCCGTGGTGCCTGGCCAGCACAGCCAGGGCATACGTGCCGATCTTGTTGGCCGTGTCTCCATTCGAGGCGATGCGATCGGCCCCCGTGAGCACAGCCTGCACACGGCCCTGTTGCATGAGGTGGCCGGCCATCGAGTCGCACACCAGCGTAACGGAGATGCCAGAGTGCAGCAGCTCCCAGGCAGTGAGCCTGGCACCTTGCAACAGAGGCCGCGTCTCCGTGGCGTAAACGTGGAGCTGTTTGCCCGCCTGCACGGCGCAGTAGATGATGGCCAGGGCCGTGCCCAGGCCCCCGGTGGCCAGCCGGCCGGTGTTGCAGTGCGTGAGCACACCCATGCCATCGCAGAGCAGTCCTGCCCCCAGTTGGCCGATGGCGAGGCAGGTTTGTCGATCTTCTTGTTCGATGGCGCGGGCCTCCGCCAGCAGGGCTTCTCCAAGCTGTGTCGGCGGTACCTGGCCGCGCAGCCGCTGTGCGGCGGCTGCGGTGCGCCGCAGGGCCCAGATCAGGTTCACGGCGGTGGGGCGTGCAGAGGCGAGGTGGGCTACTGCCCGCTTGAGTGCCGCGAACCAGCGCTCCTCGTCGTCCTCGGCGTGTTGCATGGCCAGGCACAATCCGTAGGCGGCGGCAATGCCGATGGCCGGCGCCCCGCGGACGCGCAGGGAGCGAATGGCCTCGTGGACATCGTCCGCGGTGCGGCACTGGATCAGCCGGCATTGACGGGGCAGCAGCGTCTGGTCGATGAGTTCGAGATAGCCGGAGGGGCCTCCGTGCCAGGCGAGGGTGGCAGGAGGCTGATGCAGCGTGGTCATCGCAGCGGGGTCCGCGTGCGGCAGGGGTCAAGTAGCGGCCTGGGGGTGCTGCAACTTGTCTTCGACCAGGCCGGCGACGAAGCCTAGTACATCTCCGCGGCTACGGCAGACCTCTTTCAGGCGGTCGTAGCGGCCGGCCAGCCGGGCCAGCTCCAGCAGACTGGGGGCGAAATGGGCCGTGCGCGTGCCGGGAGGGATGAGAGCGGCTGACGCTTCCAGAGCCTCTGCATATCTGCCCATCCTCGCCAGCAGGGCCACGTAGACCTCTGCCGCGCCGGGGCCATTCTCCGTGCCCGCCAGTGCCTCGGCCCGCTCGCGAAAGTAGGCCAGAGACGCCTCGGCGTCTTGCCCCAGCAGGGCCTTGAAGAACAGAGCATGGGCCGGATAGGTATCCACAAACGGCTCAACGCCAGGGTATTGATACTGCGGGTCCAGCCGGCGGCCGTACTCGGAAAGCTCCAGCGCCAGGGCCAGCTCATGCGGGTCGTCGATCAGCAAGGCAAACCGCACGACCGCGGCCAGATGGCTGGTATCCACATGGTAGTTGCCGTCAGCAAACAGCCAGTCTCGGTTCTCCACCAGGGCCGGCAGCGTGGTTTCTTGCGGGGCGCGGCCCTGCCGGCGGGTAATATCCGCCCGCACATTGGCCAGCAGCTCGCCGTGCAGATGGCGCACCAGCAGTCCCGCCACGGCCTGCTTGTCTTCTTTAGAGCGGCCGTGCATCTGCGCATCGAACAGAGAGATGGCATTGCACGTGCCATAATGGGCCAGCACCAGCTCGAAGCCCAATCGCGGACAGACCCCTTCATGCAGGGCGACCTCGATGATCTGGTCGTAGTTCTTGTCGTCGGCTGGTACTCGGCGGAGTGCCGCAGCCACCTCATGACGCTCTCCCAGCGGCCGCAAGTACATCCAGGCCTCGCGCACCTTTCCGGCTTGCAGCAGCAGGTAACCCGTCTCTCGACAGGCCTCCAGGTACGCCTCTTCCATGCGCCGGCGCAGCGGCTCCGGCAGCTCGTCGAGAGTTTGGGAGAGGATCACCGGCAGGCCATGCCGGTAGCGGGCCTGCATCAGCCGCGCATCGAACAGGTCGTGGTACTTGCCCTCGGCACGCAGCCGATCGGCCAGCTTTTCGAATGTGGCCTCGATGCCATGTGCATGGAGTTCCGCATCCAGCTCATCAAAGGCGGTGGTGCCTGCTTGGCTCATGGTCGGCTAAGGGGGACAGACTGGGTAGGGCGGCTGTGGCCATCGTAACACGAAGGGGCAGCTTGCTGCCAGGTGGCGGGCACGCGGTGGTGGCGGGCTGTGGAGCGACTTGTCGGGGTCGATGCCATGCGATGCTTAGCGGGCAGTGTAGCCGGCGGCATCTGCGGCGAGCGGGCGGCGTGGCGAGATCTCTGGCGGTCAGCGTAAAAGACCGGCTTCGATGTCCAGATCCAGCGCGTCGTGCTGGCCGGCGCGGAGGCGTTCGGCCGCCAGGGCGCCCATCACTGCGTTATCGGTACATAGCTCTCGGGGCGCCACGTAGAGGCGAATGCCTCGGCTGCCGGCCAACTCTTCCAGCCTGGTTCGCAGCCGGCCGTTGGCGGCCACCCCTCCGCCCACGCACAGAGTGGGCCGGCCCGTACGCTCGAGGGCATGGCCGCACTTGGCGACCAGCACATCCACCACGGCCTCCTGAAAACTGGCCGCGAGATCATCCCTCACCATGGCAAGCTGCTCGGGAGCGAGGGGCGTGCCTCCCGGCGGTTGCACCACGTAGCGCAAGGCCGTTTTCAGTCCGCTGAAGCTGAACTGCAACCGCTGCGGCTCGTTGGCAAAGGTGCGCGGGAAATGATAGGCGCCGGGATTGCCGCGCCGTGCCGCCTGCTCGACGGCCGGGCCGCCGGGATAACCCAGCCCCAGCAAGGCGGCGGCCTTGTCGAAGGCCTCGCCCGCTGCGTCGTCGATGGTGCCGCCCAGCAACGTGAGATCGAGCGGGCCGCGGCAATCGTACAGGTGGGTATGGCCGCCGCTGGCGACCAGAGCCACGCAGGGGAATACCTCGGGTCCGTACGCCAGACGACAGGCGTAGATGTGGGCGTGCAAGTGGTTCACGGCCACCAGCGGACGGTCCAGGGCCACGGCCAGGGCCTTGGCGGCGGCCAGACCTACCAGCAGAGAGCCGGCCAGCCCCGGCGTGGTGGCCACGGCCACCGCGTCGATGCGTGCCAGCTCAAGGCCTGCGCGGCGGAGGGCTTCATCGATCACTGGCAAGATGCGCTCTACGTGGGCGCGGGCGGCCAGTTCGGGCACCACGCCGGAGAAGCGAGCGTGCAACAGATCCTGCGACGCCAGGGCCGCCCCCAGCACCTGGCAGTCGTCGGTTACCACGGCGGCGGCGGTTTCGTCGCACGTCGTTTCCAGGGCCAGCAGGATCACAGGGCCTTGGCCAGCTCTTGCGTGAGATAGTCGAGCGCCTTCTGGAGCTGGCGATCGGAGAAGGACGCCACAGCAGCGCCGGCTTCCGCTTCACCTGGCTCGGCGGCGGGCGGAGCATCTGGCGACGGGCTGCCTGCACCGGCGGGCAGCTGGCCATCTTGGGGCTGCGCATCTCGAGGCTGATTGCCCTGGGGCTGGCGGTCCTGGGACTGATTCTCTTGGGGCTCGCCCTGGGGAGAAGGCCGGTTCTGTGGCGGATCGGCCTGCTGTGTGTCGGGACGACGATAGTGGTTCACCAGCAGCAGGTCGCGCTGCCGCCGGTAGCGCAAGAACTGGCGGGTCTCCTCGTCCGAAAATTTCACTTCATAGCCTGGGTCAGGCATGACGCCCCATTCCTGGTCTTCGCCCGCGCCCTCTTCGCGGTGGATGTTGTGGCCATTGGGCCGCTTGTAGCCGGCCGTGGTGAGCTTGAGGGCGCTGGCGCCTCCACCCAGTTCGACCACATTCTGCACACTGCCTTTGCCCCAGGTACGCTCGCCCACGATCACGGCCCGCTTGTGATCTTGCAAGCAGGCGGCCACAATCTCACTGGCGCTGGCACTGTAGCGATTGACGAGCACGGCCATGGGAAAGCCGTCATAGGTTCCCTCGGCCACGGCGTCCCATGTTCGTTCCGGGCTGGAGCGGCCGGCCGTGCTGACAATCCGCCCCTCCCTCACAAACAGATCCGCCACCTCGATGGCCGACGACAGCAGCCCGCCCGGGTTGAAACGCAGGTCGAGCACCAGCCCGCGCACTCCTTGCGCCTTCAGCTCTTCTAAGGCACGCTTCAGCTCCTGCGGCGTCTCACGGCTGAAGGCCGTCAACCGCACATAGCCGATGCGACGCTGCGGATCGTACATGAAGTCCCAGCTATCGTCTTCCTTGCGGCGATCGCCCAGCACGGTCTCAATATGGATGATCTCGCGCTGGAGCGTGATCGTCTCCTTGTAGTCGCTAGCCGGACGAGCGATGGTGATCGTCACGCTCGTGCCTGCCTCGCCCTTCAGCCGCCGTACGGCTTCGTCCAGCGAGATGCCTTCTGTGCTCTCTCCCTCGATGGCCACAATCCAGTCGCCGGCCTGGATGCCGGCGCGGTAGGCGGGAGTACCGACCAGCGGACTGAGTACCTTGAGCTGCCCCCCTTCCATAGTGATCTGGATCCCGATGCCGCCGAACTGCTGTTCGACGCTGGTCTTGAACTCCTGCATCTCCTCCGGCTTGATGTAGTTGGAGTAGGGGTCCAGCTCCTGGAGAATGCCGCGGATGGCCGCCTCCATCAGACGGCGGCGGTCGATCTCTTTGACATAGTTGCGTTCGACCTGGTCCAGCGTGTCGGCCAGGACGCGGAACAGCTCGTAGTACTCGTCATCCGCGGGCAGGGGGGGCTCGTCGCCCTGGGGCGGCGTGAGGCCCCCAGCAGAGCTGTCTGCCGGTACGGCCGGCTGCTGGGCCGCCGGCGGTGCATCTGCTGGAGGGGCATCTGGCGCCTGAGACCAGGCCAGGCCGGCTGATGCAATCCACACGGCCGCCAGGCGGCAAGCGATACGCCACACGCTTTTCATCTGTAGGCTCCGGAAAGAGAGCGCAGTTTACCTCAACTATGGCACTTAACCAGAGTATATGCGGGGTGCCACACTCGGGCAACACGAGCCGGAGGCAGGCTGCGTACGGCGTAAACCGTGGCGGCGCTTGAGTCTGAGATGATGCGGGGCGATGTCTGCCGTATGGCGCAGACGTGTCGGCGGTACAAGCAAACGGGCGTCTGCGTTTCGCTGCCGGGCTACGAGAGGGGCCGGGCTACTTAGATGGCCGCCTCTCCGGTTTCTCCGGTGCGGATGCGGACCACATCCGCCAGCTCATGAACGAACAGCTTGCCGTCGCCTACCTGACCCGTCTTGGCCACGCTGACGATGGTCTCGATCACCTTGGCAACGCCCGCGTCTGTAGTGACCACCTCGATCTTGATCTTGGGCACAAAATCGACCGTGTACTCCGCGCCGCGGTAGGTTTCCGTATGGCCCCGCTGACGCCCAAACCCTCGCACCTCCGTGATGGTCATGCCTTGAAACCCCTGGGCCACGAGGGCCTCTTTGATGGCCTCCAGCTTATGATGGCGGACGATGGCTTCGATCTTTTTCATTGCCTGTTAGCCTGTGGAAGGGTTGTGCAGGTATAAGAAACGCGAGCCGGGCATGACACCCTGGCCTGGGCGGGGCCGAAGCCGCCGCCCAGGCCGAACGGGCGTCCTTCTGGCTAGGCGGAAGCCAGAATTGGCTCGAACCAAGCGGCTGTGCCGCACATGCCGCATGCCAGTTAGCGATCCACCGAGGTCATGACAAAACCATGGTAGGCCTCCTGGCCATGCTCGCCGATGTCCAGACCCTCCTGCTCTTCCTCGGGAGAGACACGGATGCCCACGGTGAGCTTCAGCACCATCCATGCCGCCAGGGACAGCACCACCACATAAGCTGCCGTGGCAGCCACGCCCGCCAGTTGCGTGAGGAGCTGTTTCACCCCGCCGCCGTAGAACAGGCCGGCGGTGTGCGCCGCATTGGCACTCCGCCCGATCTTGTCGGGGTGCCCAAACAGACCCACACACAACGTGCCAAACACCCCATTGAGCAGGTGGACCGAGGTAGCCCCCACGGGATCGTCGATCTTCAGCCGGTCGAACATCAGCACGCCCAGCACGACCAAGGCCCCCGCCGCCAGGCCGATCAGCACTGCCGCTCCCACGGTGACAAAGGCGCAGGGCGCCGTGATGGCCACCAGGCCCGCCAGGGAGCCGTTGAGGGTCATGCCCAGGTCGGGCTTGCCCAACAACAACCACGCTACCAGCGTGGCGCTGAGCGTGGCCGCGGCGGCTGCGGCGTTGGTGGTGACCGCGATCTCGGCAATCGCTGGCGGGTCGCAGGCCATGGTGCTGCCGGGATTGAAACCGAACCAGCCGAACCACAGGACAAAACAGCCGATGGTGGCAGAGGTCATGTTGTGTCCCGGAATGGCGTTCACGCGGCCGTCTGGCCCGTACTTGCCGCGCCGCGCGCCCAGCAACATGGCGCCGATGAGCGCCGCCCAACCGCCCACGGAGTGCACCTGCGTGGAGCCGGCGAAATCGACAAAGCCCATCGATTGCAGCCAGCCGCCGCCCCAGATCCAGTGTCCCACCACCGGGTAGATGGCAATCGCCATGATGAAGCTGAACAGGATGAACGAGTGGTACTTGATCCGCTCCGCTACCGCCCCCGAGACAATGGTGGCGGCCGTACCGGCAAACACCAGTTGAAAGAAAAACTTGGCCCACAGCGGCACGCCTGCCCAGCCAATGGCGCTGTATGCCCCCTGATAATTCGCCGAGTCGGGACTGTTATCCGCACCACTTACCATCCACAGGCCCTCGGTCCCCACGAACTTGCCCAGTGCCGAGCCCCCGCCGTTGCCGAACATCAACCCCCAGCCCAGCAGCCAGAAGCCGATCGACGTGGCCGCAAACACGATGAAGTTCTTAGAGAGAATGTTCACGCAGTTGCGGGCCCGGCAAAAGCCGCTCTCTACACAGGCAAATCCCAGGTTCATGAAGAACACCAGCATGGCCGTCACCAGCACCCACAAGGTGTCTGCCATCACTTTCAGCTCGGCGGCAGTGGGCCCCGCCGGCGTGGCACTGGCCTGCTCGGGCGGGTCAAGCGGGGCGCTGCCGGGCGGCTGCGCGTCGCCAGCGGCCGCCGTACTGCTGGGCCATGCGGCGTTGCCGCCCTCTGCTGCGGCATCTGCTTCTGTGTCAACCGCAGCGCTGGACATGCTAGGCTGATTGGTGGGCTGCACGCCCTCGTCTGCCGCCGCCAGATCGGCCGCTAGCTGTCCCTGTTGCTGAGCGTAGACAGTGGGCACCGCACCGCCGGTTGCCACGCACGCCGCCAGCAGGACGCCCCACCAGACGCGAACTCGACTCATTTGGCCACCGCCTTTCCAAAAGGACGTCACTGGGTGCAAAAACGCCCTGCGGCCGCAGCGCAACATGGCAACGATCCATACCGTGCCAAGTGCTTGCATACCAGCCCGCACGGCTGCACCCGATCAGCGTGTGGCAACAAGCGTGCCAAGTCTTCGCCCCCGCTTAAGGCCGCAGCGCAAACTAATGCTGCTTAAGGTGATACGTCGCCTATGACCGCTGGAAACCGCCCCTGGCGCCTTCTCCGCACTTGCAGCCTGCACGTTTAGCAGGCACAGTCCGTCGCGCGATTGGGCACGGGGCATGCGGCTTGAACGTTATCTTGGGTGAACGTGCCAGCATGCTGGACCTTCGGACATGGCCGCCTGCAACTACCACGCGACGCGCGCCGCCACGCTCACGAGGATCACGCGCAGGAAGCTTGCCTGCCCCTCCCAGGAGCGGATTCACATCCGACGCATGAGATGAGGCACAGCCACAGGCAGCTCGGCGCGTGGGTGGATCTGACCACGCCAGCCCGAAGGAACGCAGGCGGGCTTCCTCCGGCTCGGCGCGCGTGTGGACTTAGTGTGGCTCCTTGTTGCAGCCACGCGAGCTACTGCCGATCATGCCGGGCAGTTTGCAAACGCCGGCGGCGGCAGCTCCCCCAGGGCAGCCGAGAGATTCACGGAGCCGCGCAGGCGTGGTGGCGCTTGCGGCCCCGGAGCGAAACCGTTGGCAACGGGTCGGATCGGCACGCGTGAGTCTTTGCCGCAGCGCTGTTTGGGGAGACGTACCTGCTGCGAAAGCGTCGCCACACCGACCGGGTGCATGATCGTGCCATGGCTGCGCCCTCGCCAACTCGACTGCCCTTCAATGAGGTCACATCAAGCGAATGGGACGACTTCGAGGCCCTGTTCGAGGGCCCAGGCGGACCGAAGCATTGCTGGTGCATGGTGCGGCGCGCGTTGCCCTCGGCAGCCCGCAGTGACCAGGCTGCCAAGAAGCGGGCAAAGAAGGCCCGCATCCTGGCAGATCAGCCGGTGGGGCTGCCTGGCCACCACGGAGCCCAGCCCGTGGCCTCGTGCTCCGTGGCGCCCCGGGAAACGTTCTGCAATCTGGGCGGTGCAGAGGCCGATGGAGCCGACGTGTGGTCTCTGGTCTGCATGTTCGTCAAGCGCGAGGGGCGCGGCGTGGGTGTCAGCAAGCAACTTATCCGCGCCGCCATCCAACTGGCGAGGCACCGCGGAGCAGACGTTCTCGAGGCGTATCCTGTCGATCCCACGTCGCCCAGCTATCGCTTCATGGGCTTCGTCCCCGTTTTTCAGGAGCTTGGCTTCCAGGTGGTTGGCCAGGCCGGCAGCCGCCGGCACGTCATGCGTCTGAAACTCTGACGAGGCGCGCGGGGGGAACGTCCCATCCGTCATGCAGTGGCAATGGGACAACCCCGCCGCCCGGGCAGGTACGGACGTGCCTCGACCATACATTCGATTTCACATTCTCTTTTCCTTTCCGAGCAGCGGTTATGAGCAGTCAGCCACAGCAACCGATCTGGGAGCAGGCAACTCCGAACCTCAACATTTCCTGCCCGCATTGTCGAACGCGGCTCAACGTACATCCCTCGCAAGCCGGTACCGTGGCTTCCTGTCCCCGCTGCACTGGGAAGTTCCAGGTTCCGTTGCCCACGGCGCCCACCGGCGGCGCGTCCCTGTACGGCACGTACTCGGTGCCCTCTGCCAGGCAGGCCTTTGTCTCCAAGAAGCTGGCTGCCGGCATTTGCGGCATTCTGTTCGGCGGGCTAGGGGATCCATAAGGTCATTTTGGGACTGGACACGGCTGGGGCGATCATGGCGGCAGTGACCTGTGGTTGCATCGTTGGGGGTTGGGTGTTGTGCGGCATTCCCGTCTTGGGCGTGCTGGCCATGATGGTGATTGGCCTCGTGGAGGGGATCATCTACCTCACCAAGTCGGATGAGGACTTTTACCAGACGTACGCAATTCAGAAAAAAGAGTGGTTCTGACGCGTATTCCGGCATCGTCCGGCGTAGCGCGCGAACCTACACTAGGTCTTCATCTCGACTCGATTCGCAGCTCAGCCGGATGCTCTGCAAGGCGCCTCGCCGCGGCTTGGGGGCTTGCGCTCCTGTGGACAGAGGGAGATACGGAGGTTGTGGGCGGAGAGGTTGCGGCCGTTTGAGCAGAGCGGCTTGACCGGCGCCGAGGGGTGCCGGCGGGAAGGCCTGCCGCTTCATCTGTGGCCTGGAGGGACGCGCTCCGTCACGTCCGGCGCAGCGCACACGCGATGCGCCAATCGCGGCCACGACGAAGCGTGGCCCTCCATGCATGGCCCCAGTCGCGACGAAAACTGTATCCCGCCGCCCCCCCATTTCCCGTGCCCACTCTCACTCCTCACTCCTCTGCCCTCACATCTCTGTCGCCCGTGTTCGCCGGCCCGGCGCGATGCCGGTGTACGGTCACGGCGCCGTTGCTAGCGGGCGGCGGGTTTGCGGGGGCGGAGGAGGGCCAGCGCGAGCAGGGCGAGCAGCGCCAGGGGCAGCAGGCGGGGCCAGCGCCAGAGGATGATGACCAGCACCAGCAGGCCGGCGAACCAGAGGCGGTTGCGCAGCAGCCTGAGGCCGGCGAGCTGGGGGAGGGCCAGCCACAGGGCGCCGAAGACCACGCCCATCCGCCAGCAAGCGGCAAGATAGGGAGATGTTTGGGCATCTTTGGCGGAGAAGAGGGCGTAGCTACTGCCTGCCAGCAACAGCAAGAGGGCCAGGACTCCCAGGGTGTGGCGCTGCCAGGAGGAGCCTGGTGGCGTGGGGGCGTGAGACCCGTGTTGAGGGTGGGGG
>JAIMBC010000050.1 GCA_023511675.1 Pirellulales bacterium | reverse complement strand
GCCGATCACGGCCGGCTCGGCGGCTGCACGTGCCTCACGCAGAGCGTCCGAAGCACGCAGGGCCAGCTCTTCCAGGTAGGGAGCGATCCGTTCGCCGCCGGGAAGGCCGCTGCGGTCCAACCCCATCAGCCCGGCGGCATGTGTGTGCGAAAAGCAGACGAGCACCTGCTCGGGTTGCAGGCCCGCTGCGCGGGCCACGCAGCCGCGTAGCTGCTCTAGCTCGCGCGGCCAGAGCAGGCAATGGTCCACGGCCAGCACCGCCAGCTCTTCCCCGGGGGCGGCATTGCTGGGGCGCAGGCTGAGTGCCGTGGCGAAGAGCGGACGGTGGACTGCTGTGGCCTGGTCGTGCCGTGCCGCGCCCCACATGCGGTGATAGATGCCTACGGGAGGGGTGATATCGCGGCGGGCAACGCCGCAGATCACGCGGCTTTCGGCTTGTCGCATGCTGAGGCGGGGATCCTGGGGGGCCATGACCAGCGGCGTCCTTGTGCGGGGTGCTGCCATGCTGCGCGGGTGCGTGCGGCTGCGCCATTTGCGGCGTCGCGCGTAACCTTTACGGGCCTTCGGGCATATACTACTATAGCGTCCGGCATGGCAAAGTTGGTGGCGCCGTTCAGGAGGGAAGTAGGGGATGCGCGTGCTGGTGGGATGGGACGAGCCAGCGGAACTGGAACTGCTGGTGAACTTTCTGGAGGCGGCCGAGTGGAGCGTGCATGTGGCGCAGCGGCCCGAGGCCATGGTGGAGGAGTTCAGCCGGGCGGCGTTCGATGCCGTGCTGTTCAGCATTACCTTTCCCGATGTGCCGCGGGCGTTTGCCGCTTTTCAAGAGATGGTGCGGCATAACGGGCGCGTGCCGATGTTAGCGGCGGCGCGGCCGGGAGAAGTCTATGCCCTCAGCCGGTTCATCCGGCACGGCGTGCAGGCGCACATCCTGCGGGATCCGGACGGCGAATGGCTGATCTTGCTGCAAACGATTCTGGAAACCGCGCTGTCGGCACGCCGTGCCGAGGAACTCCGCGCGGTGACCGAAAAGCTGCGCGCGGAAATCGAGTCGGTGCGGCAGCTCCAGGAGTCGATCATCCCCCGGGACATGCCCTGCCTGGCGGGCTACGTGCTGGCGGCCCGCTACGAGCCTTCGCAGATCGAGGTCAGCGACGGCCAACCCGTGGTGCTGGCCGGCGGAGACTATTACGATGCGTTCCAGCTTGGCGAGCAGCGGCTGGTGTTTCTAGTGGGAGATGCTTCTGGCCATGGCATCAAGGCCTGCATGGCCATTGTCAGCATGCACGTGCTCATCCACCAGATCCAAGAGAACGTGCGGCGGTCTCCGGCGGAGTTCATCTCGCAGGTCAACCAGCGGCTTTGCCGGCAGAACCTCGTGCTCAATGACGAGGGCTTCATCACGCTGGTCTATGGCATCGTGGAGCAGGATTGCCTGTACTGGGCCTCCGCGGGGCACTGCCTGCCGCTATTGCAGGATCTGGAAAAGGGTCGGATCGCGGAACTCGGTGCCGATGAAGGGGGGGGCGGGCTGCCCCTCGCCATCGACGAGCAGGCAGAGTATGCCACGCTCGTGCATCCCTTGCCGCCAAGGCACCGCCTGATCGTCTACACCGACGGCCTGGTGGAAGCCATCTCGGGCGACGATCGGGGCAGCCAGTTCGGGCTCGATGGGGTCCGCCGTACCCTCGACCGCTGCCGGCGCTGCGGTCCCCAAGAGACCCTCGAGGCCCTCTTTGCAGACTCCCGCGCACACACCACCGCTGGCCGGCATGACGACACCTCCGTGCTGATCCTGGAGCGCCACTAGCGGAGCCGCCTAGCCTGCCGCCCCTCTCCGGCCACGCCAGCGGTTGTCTTCGAGCCAGCATGCAGGCGTCCCCCGCATGTTCCGCCCGCGGGCGGAACACGGGACATGCGTATCTGTGGCAGCGCACGTTGGGGCCGCAGGCGGACCACGGCGCGGCGCGCCGCACTGTTGCGTTCCAGCCGCACGCCGATGCTGTGGTAACGAAAAACCGCAAGACTTCGCTGCCCAAGTGACGCGGCAGCGAAATCCGCCTTCCCCACGCCCACGGCACTGCGGCCGCTCCCCCTCACTCACTCGGCGGGCTAGCGGGGCAATGTCGCTTCGCTACTCGGGATAGCCCGTAGACGGGTATGCCTGCGGAGCCGCGCCACCAGCGGGCCACGCCAGGGCGGTTGCCCGAGGCGTATCTGCGGGCCGCTGCGGCAGGACAGGGGGAAAACGCTCGATCAAAGGCTTGGCAAGCACAGGCAGGTCTCTGGCCTGATACGTCGGGCTGTCCCGCTCAAGCCGGCCGTGGCTTCCTCTGGGACGGACCACGGGTACCAGCAGGGCTTCCTCGTCGGAATCGGCCGTGCCAGCCGTTCCGGCAAGGCGGCCTGCACTCGCCTGGTGGTACAGCTTCTGCAACCGAGCCTGCCGTGCCTGACGGGCCGCCGCCGTGAAGGGCAACAGATAGCGCACATGCTGAGGCCTCACATTGCCGGCAGCATGGTCCACGCCGCCAGAATCTGGCACGCCGTCGCGACCGCCGTGGGGAAACAGCTCGCTGTTCTGTGCGCTCTCTGGCTGCGGCTGCTCAGCCACCGTGGGTTCCCCAGCCCCAGCCAAAGCAACATCCGCACCACTGGCCGCTGCCGGGCGCCGGGCCGTGCCGGCCGCGCTCGTAACGGAAAGAGACGCCACTCCATGGCCGCTGGCGACGGAGCCGTCGAACGACGTCCCGCCTGGCCACGTCGCGGCCGCGCCCGATAACTCCGCCGCAGGGTTCGATACGTCTGTGGAGGCGGATACGTCCGTGGAGGCAGCGGATACGTCCGCCGTCGCACGGCCCAGCTCGCCGCCTGGCTGCGGGAACTCGGCGCCTGTCAAGACACTGTCGGCTGGTTCACTAACGGGCAACTCCAGCAATGCCATCAGCGGCTTCTGCAAGGCTTGCCAGTTCTCCTCGGCCGAGGCACGCGGACGGCACATCAACAACACGACCGGCAGGCCCAGATCATGGCCGGCATACGTTGGGCAGGAGCCAGGGTATGCCGCCGCATCGAATCGCCACAAGGGCAGATTCCCGGCTTGCGCGGCGCGACGCGCCAGCGGTTGGCCCGAGGCCACGCAGCCCACGCTGGCACGAAGCGGCCCCACGGCGATCAAGATCACGCAGTCGGGCCGGGAGCGTCGCAACAGCCGCACCAGGGCGCGGGTTTCCGGCTCGCTTTGCGGCTGCTCTCCGCTGGACCAGCGCGTACCCCGGGGAGTTTTCCGCCACAGAGAGGTGGGGAAGTTGCAGTCCAGATCGACTCCGCGGGCGTTAAATGGCCAGCGGCGTGCGCGGCCATCCGGATTGGGGTCGCGGACGACGATTACCCGCACCTGCGGCGGGACCGCTGTACGACCCAGATGCAGGGCCAGCCGATCCACCACTTGAAGCGCCTCGGTGCGGTCGCCTGCCAGGGGGCCAAGCACCAGCAGCGTCCGCTCGCCGCTGCCCCACTGGCCTACGCTGAGCGGCCGGTGTTCGTGGCTCGTGCCCAGGACCTGCCATGCAGCGGGGGAGGCAGGAAAGGCCCGGGCATCTGCTGCCGGTATCCAGCCTGAGGCATCGCCGGCGCCACCGCTGGCGGCCCTCGCGCCCCCGTCAGCCGATGCCGCACACGAGGCAGCGAAGGCCATCAGCAAGGCGGAAGGCAGGCTGGCGCGCATGGCGCGGGATCCAGGTTGCTTGGAGCGAAGCGTGGAACACGCCTTTGCAACCATAACCCCGACTTGGCGGCGGGCAAGTCTGCGGCTGGCCGATCATCGACGTGTGCGGAGTGCCGGGGCCTGCTATGCGTCCAGGGCAAGATCTTCCAGTCGTTGGGAAGACGCGTCCGCCATGCCGGGACATGCCTGGGACACGCCGCCTCAACTTGCGCGATTCTACCGTGGTTGCAGCGGCGTGCCTTCCGGCAAGGTTTGCCAATACGGCAACGCCGCACTGTGCCTCAGCGCGACGCTGCCTACTTTGGGGCAAATGGGGCAACGCGGCTGGCGCACGCAATGGCGAATGCCGATGCATAGATGTGTTGCAGACCGGCACCCGCAAGACAGCGGACACCATGGCGCACGCCCCCCACCAGTACGCTGCCGTGGCCTGGACCACGGCCCACGACCGTATGTCTCAGGTTCGCACGCTTGACCGATATGTCGGGTGGCCCGGCGGTCGAGCCGCCGTCTCGGAAGGCGACCCGGCCCGCGATTTTCTCAGGCAGGCCCGGGCCATTATCCAGGGGCTGAATCAGCCCAACCCCTGCATCTATTGGTCCGATTTCCTGTCTACGACCGCTCTGGGGTATCTGTGCGGGTTTCTGTACCTGAGGGCGGCGGGGCCCTGGTGGCACACGGCACTGGCCTTTGTGGTCTGCGGCTTCGCCCTGTTTCGCACCGGCTCGTTCATTCACGAGATTCAGCATTTGCGGCAGGGGACGCTCACCGGGTTCAAGGCCACCTGGAATCTGCTGTGCGGCGTACCGCTGATGATGCCCTCATTCCTGTACGACAATCATGCCAGCCACCACCGCCGCAGCACGTACGGCACGGAGCGAGATGGCGAGTACCTGCCGCTGGGCAGCCGCAAATGGCAGCAATTTGCCAACTATGTAACGCAGGTGTTCTGGCTGCCGTTGGCGGTTTTTTTCCGGTTCCTGGTGCTCTCGCCCGCCTCGCTGGCAAGCTGGACCTTGCGGCGGTTTGTCCACGAGCGGTTTTCGTTTTATGGCATCAACACGCGCTACCGTCACCTGCTTCCGCCATCTCAGCCGCGTGCCTGGTGGATCTTCATCGAGGCCTGCTGCACGCTGCGGGTGTGGCTGATTGTTATCGGCGTCGCGACGGGTTGGACGCCCTGGGTGCGTCCGTTCCAGCTTTATGCGATGGCGGTCTTCGTGCTAGGTCTGAATTACGTGCGGAACGTCGTGGCGCACCGCTACCGAAACCTGGGGGGCGAGATGACTTATCTGGAACAGCTCTGCGACTCCATCAACATCACGGGCCGCACGCTGCTCACAGAGCTGTTCTTCCCACTGGGATTGCGTTATCACGCGCTGCACCATCTGTTCCCGTCTCTGCCTTACCATCATCTGGGGGAGGCACACCGCCGGCTGATGGCGGAACTGCCTCCGGACTCTCCGTACCGGCGCACCGTGTATCCCACCTTCTGGGCAGCGCTGGGACAGTTGCGGGCCCCTGCCTGAGCCGGCCGCTGGGGCAACGATGCCCCTGAGCGGCCGCCGCTGGAAGAACGCATGCCGGGCCGCGCCTCAAGCCAAACCGGCCGCTTTGTGGGCACCGCTAGCGATTGCCAGAGGGCAGCGTTGGAGGCGCGCCGGAGGCATGGCAGAAGATGCTGTTGCGAGGGCAGCCGTGGGGCGCAGTCTGCCGCCCTCTGCACGTGCCGGAGGGGATCACGTCCTGGCCGCTGGGCCTGGATGAGACATGGCCAGGCCCCGGGGCCGTGCGGCTTGACAACCATCGCAGCCCCGGCACCGCGCACCTTGCTGGGGGTGGGAAACGCAATGCTGCCGCGGGGCTGGTCTCTGGCCGTAGGCGTTGGGGCAGGGTATAACCATTTCGATCGTTGCAGGAGTCTTCCTTTTGGCCGCAAGCTTGACGATTCGCGACCGCGTGCAGAGCCGGCTGGCGGCGTTGAACACGCTCCATCCGGATTATGCCGTCCAGGCGGTGGAGCAGATCTTGCTGGCTGCGCGGGACGCGCGTGCCAGCGACGTGCACCTGGAACCCACAGCAGACGGCCTTGCGCTGCGTTAGCGTATCGACGGCGTGCTGCAACCGCTGGCGAGCATTCCTCGGAGCGTGGGCCCCAATGTGGTGGCCCGGCTGAAGGTGCTTGCCGGGCTGCTCACCTACCGTACCGACGTGCCACAAGAGGGCCGGATCCAGGACGCCCAGCTCGGTTTTGAGGTGCGCGTCAGCACCCTGCCCACGCTGTTCGGAGAGAAGGCCGTGGTCCGGCTGTTCGGGGGCCAAAGCCGCGTGCTGCGGCTCGCTGAGCTGGGGTTCGCACCATCGGTCGCGCAGCGATGGAGCGAACTGGTCCGCGAGACCTCGGGCATGCTGATCATCACCGGCCCCGCAGGCAGCGGCAAGACCACCACGGCCTATGCCCTGATGCGCGAGATCGTAGAGCAATCACAGGGGGGCCGCAGCGCAGCCACGCTCGAAGATCCCGTGGAACTGGCCCTGCCCGGCGTGAGCCAGACGCAAGCCAATCCCATGGCAGACTTCGATCTGAGCGGCGCACTGAAGTTTCTGCTCCGCCAGGATCCCGAGGTGATCATGGTGGGCGAGATGCGAGACGCGGAGACAGCCCGCCTGGCGTTCCAGGCGGCCGTCACAGGACACCTGGTGGTCAGCACGTTCCATGCCGGCAGCGCGGCGGAAGCGGTGAGCCGTTTGGCAGACATGGGCATTCCGCCCTACATGTTGCGCAGCGGCCTGCTGGCCATCGTGTCGCAGCGTTTGCTGCGGCGGCTATGCACCTGCTCCCTGCCTGCTGAGCAGGGAGCGCTGGAGGGACTGCCGGTGCAGTTCGCCCGCGTGGCCAAGGGCTGCGACGCATGTTTGGGAACCGGCTATCATGGCCGGGTGCCGGTGGCTGAACTGCTGGAGCCGGCGGGCGAAGTCGGCCGCGCCATCCTCAGCCGCACCGATGCAGATCGCGTCGAGGCCCTGGCCATCCAGGCGGGGATGGTTCCCATCTGGCAGCAGGCCCTCGCGCGCGTGGAAGCCGGCGACACCAGCCCTCAGGAGGTGGTCCGCGTGTTCGGCCGAACCCATCTGGCGGTAGGCTCATGAAGGCCGCGACGCAATCCGTGCGCTGGGAAGACCTGGCGGTGCTGAACCAGGAGCTGGCCGCGTTGGCCCGGGCCGGGCTGCCCCTCGATCGAGGACTGGCTCGGGCAGCCAACGACCTCGGCGGCCGAGCCGGCGCGTTGGGCCGGCGTATCTCCGAGCGCCTGGCGCAAGGGGCCACGCTCTCGCAGGCCCTCGAAGCAGAGGCCGCCGTGGTGCCGCCCCTGTACCGGGCTGTTGTGGCGGCGGGCGAGCGCACGGGCGAGTTGGCCGCGGCGCTGCTGCGCGTGGCCGAACTGTCGGCAAGGCTGCGTGCGCTGCGGGCCAACGTGGGGTTGGCTCTGGTCTATCCCTTGCTGGTGTGTTTTTTTGCCGCTGGTGCCTGGACCATCTGGAGCCAGTGGGTTTTCTCCGCCCAGCGCGAGGCCGCTGAAGATTTTGGCGTCCCCCTGCCCGCTCTGCTGGCGGCATGGCAGCACATCCTCGCCACAGTACATGGGGTTGTGCCATTGCCCGTTTTTCCCAGCCTGCTGTTGGTGGCAGTGGTCGCCTGGTGGTACGCCTCGGGCCGGACGTCCTTGGTCACCTCGCGGGGCGCAGCCAAGGCCCTGGCGTGGGTGCCCTGGGCAGGCAGCGTCGTGCGCTGGTCGCAGCAGGCAGTGCTGGCCGAGATGCTTCTCCTTCTGCTGGAGCATGGCGTGCCGGCCGATGAGGCGCTGCCGCTGGCAGCCGAGGCGGCGGGGGGCGGGCCGCTGGCGGACGGGGCCAAGCAGTTGGCCGCCCAGTTCCGCCAGGGGAAGCTGCCACGGCAGCACGCGCTAGCAAGTCTGCCTGCCCTGGACGCCTGGCTGCTGGCGCTGCCGCACGGTCATGCTGCCGCCTTGCGGCTGTTGCGCAGCGCCGCCCAGCGCTACCACCGCCGGGCGGAGGCTCGTTTGCTTCTCGCACGCGTCGCACTACCTTGCTTCTTGTTGATCTGCTTTCTGTGGCCGCTGGTGATGGCCTACGCGGCTAGTGTGTTTCTTCCTACGATCCGCCTGATCGAAAAGGTGGGGCAACTGGGATGACGTGGCAGCGGCTGCCTTCTAACCACGCCTTGCCCGCTGGGCCAGACACGGCCCCCCACCCGCACGCTGCGCCTCCAGAGGCGGCGGAGCGAGGGCCTGCACGCCTCGCCTCGGCAGCAGCCGCAGAACTTGCGGAGACTCTGGGTGAGCTGAGGGCCGCTGGCGCGCCGCTGCCCGACGGCTTGGAAGTCGTGGCTTCCGAGCTGAAACGAGGCAGGCTGCGGCGCATCTTCCTGCGGCTGGCCCAGCGGCTGCGAGAAGGCAGTTCGCTCGATGAAGCCTTGCAGGCCCTGGGGGTTCCGCCCCACGTGGGCCTGCTGTTGGGCTGCGGCCCAGGAGGACGAGCCCATCCCGAGGCACTATCCGCTTACGTTTCC
This sequence comes from Pirellulales bacterium, assembly GCA_023511675.1. Taxonomy (GTDB): domain Bacteria; phylum Planctomycetota; class Planctomycetia; order Pirellulales; family JAIMBC01; genus JAIMBC01. The sequence goes on along the minus strand of JAIMBC010000050.1, from coordinate 17,708 downwards.
GTCACGCGGCAGGTTGCGCTTGTACCGAGGCAACTGATGGGGCTGATGGCCTACCCGCTCGTGATCCTGACGCTGCTGGGATTCGTGGTGATGGTATTTGCCCGCCTGGCGGCCGAGGGCGTGACCATGCTCTCCGCTCTGGATGGTCAGATCCCGCCCGCCACCCTGTTGTTGGCGGGCTTCGCCCAGGCCGGCTTTGCGCCCTATGCGTGGGCCGCTGCGATGGTGCTACTGGCAACCCTGGCGGCTCGCCTGCTGCGCCCGTGGGCCATGGCGTCGCTGCTGCTGATCCAACCCCTCCCCTTGATCGGGCCCTTGCTGCGCTGGAATCACACCCGCCACTTTGCAGCGCTGTTACATGCGCTGCTTGCGGAACAACTCCCGCTGCCCGAGGCACTGCGAGCCGCGGGCATGGCCAACGCGGACGCGGCCTTGCGGCTGGCCGTGCGGCGCACGGCCCAACGCGTTGAGGCGGGGCTGCCGTTCTCGGCGGCGCTGGAGCGGGAACCGTTGCTGGCAGCGCTGGCCCCCCTGGTGGCCTGGGGCGAGCAGACAGGCATGTTGGCCGCGGCGCTGCAAACGAGCGCCGAGCTGTATGGCATGCGCGTCGAGAGCCGGATGGCCATGATCCGTGCCTTGCTGGCCCCTCTGTTACTGGTGCTGGTGACCCTGACGCTTACCTTTACGTTGGGCAGTTCGGTCGGAGCAATGCTGGCAATGATGCGGGCCTATTCCTAGGTAGCAGGCGATGGGCACGGGCGTGGAAATGGTGGACGTGGCGGCGGCGGTTCTGCTGTTCGGACTGGGCGTGCTCTACGTCCGCCGGCTGGAAGAGGCAGTCGTCCCTCAAGCCACGGGAGACGGCGTGCAAATGGTGCTGGAGGTTGTAGGCTGGAATTGCCTGGTGGTGGGGGCTGGCATGCTGGGCCTGCTGTTGGGGTGGTTCAGTGTGCTGGGCATTGTGAGTTTGGTGGGGGCGGCGCTTGTCGGCCTGGCCAGGTACCGTGGTGTGTGGCACGTATGCTTGCTGCACCTGTTCGCCGCGGCCACTCGGCGCGGCATACCGCTCTCCCCGTTGGCCCGCAGCATGGCCAGGGAGTCAGGCGGCATGCTCAGCCGTCGGATGGCGGGGCTGGCATTGGATCTGGACCTGGGCAGCGACCTGGCAACCGCCCTGGGCCGGTGGCGGGTACTGCCCCGTGGAGCAGCCGCGTGCGTCCAGGCCACGCCGCGGAATGTAGCGGGAGGGATGGAGGCCGCTTTGCCCACGGTCCACACGCAGCGCGCCCTGGAACGCACAGCCGTGTTCGCGGGCTATCTGCTATTCATCATTGGCTCAGCCTGTACCATCAGCGTGCTGTTTGTCGACAGGATTGCCAGTGGTGTGATGCAAGTGGTCTTCGATTTCGAGGCCAACGAGGCCGTGGCCTCGGTGATCGACCCTATCTATGCCTCTTTCGAGGTGCTGCAACCGTGGGTGATCATGTTCGGGTTACTCTCTCCAGCGGTGTTACTGGTGGGCTGCTGGACGATCTTGTGGCTGCTGGGACACGTTCCCTGGGCGCCGCCGCTGGTGGGCCGGTGGTTTCGATGGCAGCACCGGGCCGTGGTGCTGCGGTGCTTGGCAGCGGCGGTGCAGGCACAGCAGCCGCTGGAAACGACGCTGAGCATGCTGGGAGAGGCATATCCCAACTCGAACTTGCGGCGCCGGTTGCGCAAGGCGTTGCGAGCCTTGCAGAGGGGTAAGTCGTGGGAGCTATGCCTTGCCAGGGCAGGCGTGGTTCGCAAACGGGAGACCGAACTCTTGCAAGCTGCCCAGGTGGCTGGCAATCTGGATTGGGCGCTGCGAGAACTGGCTGAGGCGAGCGAGCGCCGCGCAGGGTACGGCGTGGAGCTGGCCTTGCAGGGCCTGCTGCCCGTGGTTGTCTGCGCTGTGGGCGCGCTGGCCGTCGCGCTGGCGCTGATCGTCTTCTGGCCGCTGGTCAAAGTCGTGGAGCTGCTGGTTCGATGAGTGCGCAATGCTGCGATTATGCTCGGCCACATAAAGCACGGCCGAGCCGGCACCGCGGGCTGGTCATGGCGGACGCGCTGGCGGCAACGTTGGTGGTGGGCGCCGTGGGCGTGGTGGCGCTCACCATGGCGGCCGCGGGCAGCAAGGTGGGGAGGCAGCAGCGCGCGAGACTGGCCGCCCTGTTGGAGGCCGAGAACATCTTGCAGCGGCTCACGGCGCTCGAGCCGAGAGAGCTGGCCCCGACAGAGGACAAAGGGCGTTTGTCTCCTGAGATCTACCAAACGCTCGATCGGCGGCTGCAAGAGCGGTTGCCCGGTGCCAGGCTCGAGGTGCTGCTGCAGCCGCTCGCCGCTCCCCTGCTGGGCCAACAGGTAACGGTCATCGTGACGGTGCCGGCGCGTCCTCCGGAGGCAGGTGCGATCGTGCGGTTGTCCGCGTGGACCTTTTGGGCGGCGGAGGATTCGCCATGAAGGGGAGGGATCATCGTTCTTGGAGAAGGCTCGGCGACACGGGGGTGGCGGGCTGGCAAGCCGTGCCTCGGCCATTGCCTGGAGCCTGCCAGCGACCGACGGTCCCGGCAGCCGGCCGTGCTGCTCTGCTCAGGGCGAGGGAGGCAGGGGGCAGTGGGCGGCGCGGGCGGTATGGCGCGGCACGGGCCGCTGCTATGCGGCGCGGCATGACGCTCGTCGAGGTAATCGCGGCGGCCACGGTTGCAGCGGCGATCGTTGGCAGCGGGGCGCTGCTGTTCGGCCAGATCCTTCGGCTCGAGGCGCGCGAGAGAGAACAGGCTCACCGCTTCATGGCTGTGGCACGCCTTTCCGCTCGCCTGCGGCAAGACGCGGCGGAGGCGGCGCAGGTGACGCTGCGGCGCCCGGATGCGGAGTCGTCTGCCGCGCCGCGGGGCAGAGGGATGCCTCTTCTCACGCTGATGCTCCCCGCGACAGGGCAGGTCGATTACATTGCGCGGCCTGATGGCCTGCATCGCTTGGTGCGTTCGGCCCGTGGTCTGCGGCGGGAGCGTTATCGTCTGCCCCCTGGCTGGAAGTCCACGCTGCGGATCGAAGAGGAGCACGCAGGGCGCTGGCTGGTAATCTCGCTACAAGCGCCTCCCACGTCGGGCGAAGGTTGGCAATACACCATCGAGGCGAGCCTAGGGCAGCTTGTCGCGCAGCCGGAGGGGGAGGCCAAGCCATGAGCCGCGGCGGCATGCGCGGCACACCCCGCGCGGGTTTCTGCCTGATGGTCTCGTTGGTCTTGCTGGCGGCCGCGGGCGTCTTGGCGATGCAGTGGCTGCGTGAGCTGCGTGCCGCACAGGCGGCTATCGACTTGCAAATCCGCAGCCGCCAGGCAGAGTGGCTAGCCGCGTCGGGCGCCACTTTGGCGCGGGCCAGGCTCAGGCAGGATGCCTCCTATGCCGGCGAAACCTGGAGCCCGCCGCTTGCCGCGGCGGCCCACGTGGTTATCACCGTCCAACAGGTGGCGGGCCAGCCGCAATGCCGCCGCATACGGATCGTCGCCCAGTACGGGGATGCTCCGCTTCATCAGCTTCGCGCGCAGCGCATCGTCGTCGTCCCCATGAATCAGGGAGAATCCCGGCCATGACCCCGCAACCTGCTCGTGCTCCGCTCCGCGCCGCGTTCACGCTGGTCGAGCTGCTCGTGGTGATCGCCATCATCGGCGTGCTGCTTTCCATGCTGTTGCCAGCGGTGCAAATGTCCCGAGAAGCGGCGCGGCGCACGGTCTGCCGCAATAATCTGCTGCAACTCGGCCTGGCATTGCACAATTATGAAATGGCCTGGACCGTACTGCCCGCCGGCACGCTGGAGCCGCAGGGCCCCATCCACAGCAAGCCAGCCGGCTACCACCTCAACTGGATCGCCTCGATCTTGCCCCACATCGAGGAAGGCCCTGCTTACAACAATCTCGACTTCTCGAAGGGGGCATATAGCAACGAGAACGCGCGCGTGGCAAGGCATCGTGTGCCTCTGCTCACCTGTCCCACTGACTCGGCCTCCGGACCATACAGCAATTACGCGGGCTGCCATCACGACGCCGAGGCTCCCATCGACGTCACCAATAGCGGCAGCTTCATCCTGAACACCTACTTGCGCGATGCCGATCTGGTGGACGGGCGCAGCTACACGCTCTTTGTGGGAGAGAAGCTGGTCACGCAAAACGACCTGGGATGGCTTTCGGGCACGCGTGCCACGCTGCGCAATGCCGGCTCGGCCATCAACGCGTCTTCTGCGACGGGCGGCGTTTTGGTGCAGGCTGACGATTACGCGGTGAGTTTCGACCCATCAATCGTGCCGGGCATGGCGGGGGCTCCGGCGGGACCGGTACCACAGGCCTCGCTGCTGGTGGGCGGCTTTGAAAGCCGGCATCCAGGCGGGGTGCTATTTCTGCTGGGAGACGGATCGGTGCATTTTGTTTCCGCCACCATAGATCTGCCCACCTATGCGGCCATGGCCAACCGGCAGGATGGGCAGTTGATCGAGCTTCCCTGATGGGCACGGCGTCCCCTCGCCGCAGGCTCAGCCGGCGTTTTTCTCTGGCCGGGCTGCTGCTCGTCGTTGCTGTGTTCGCCGTGTTGCTGGCGGCCCTGGGGACGATTCCCCAACATCGCCTGACGCTGAGGGATTTGGAGGGAGGCATTGGCGCGGCCATGGCGGTCGGCTGGACCGTGGCCATGTTCGTGGTGCTGCGTTATCCACGCATGGGATGGGGGCTTCGCTTGCTCAGCACGCTGCTGGGCAGCAGCGTGGCGGCGGCGGCAACGGTGATTTGCCTTCGTCCGGCCGACCCGCGGACGCTGCTGATGGGCACGGGAGTGATGGTGGCAGCCACATTCTGCTTGCGCAGCGTCAGGGTATGGCGTCATGAAAGACGGCTGAGCAGCGAGCTGCAAGCAGCCGGCTCACCGAATGCGCGGCACAACGCGGGGGGCCAAGCTGCCTCCCACGGCGAATTGGCTGATGCCAACTAGGCGGCCTCCGCCGCGCGAGTCTGCGGCCAGGCCGCCAATCTGGAGCGCGGCATAGGGTGCTGCTACCATGTGCGGCTGACTCACGTTGAGGTGGCAGCACAACCATTCGCCACCCTGCCTCCGGGAGAGCCGCCGATGCCCCACTTGCCTCAGGCCAATACCGATGAGCTGGCACTGGATCCCGAGCGCCTTGCCCATGCGTATGACCTGTTGGACGCCTGGACCCGCGGCCCATCTCCCCCCATACCCGCTGCGGCACTGCTGGTGGGACGCCGCGGCCGCACCCTCGAGCCGCGTTTCTTTGGCCGCCAAGGCCCCGCCGCGGACGATCCCCCCATCCGACGCGATGGCATCTTCCTGCTCGCCTCCGTCACCAAGCCCGTCACCTACCTGGCTGCCATGCTGCTGGTCGAACGCGGCCTGCTGGCGCTCTCGGACCCCGTCGTCCTGTACTTTCCAGACTTCGCGGCGCACCACAAAGAGCAGACGCGCGTCTGGCACCTGTTCACGCATACCTCCGGCCTGCCCGACATGCTGCCCAACAACCTCGAACTCCGCGCCGCGCATGCCCCGCTGACCCGCTTCCTGGAACACACTGTCCGCGATACCGTGCCTTTATTCCCCCCCGGCACGAACCTCAGCTACCAAAGCATGGGCACCCTGCTTGTGGCGGCCATTGTCGAGAAGATCACCGGTCTGCCGCTGCCCCAGTTCTTGCAACGCGAGCTGTTCGAACCGCTGGGAATGGCCTCCACCTCTCTAGGGGCCGGCAGCCTGCCGCGCCAGCGGCTGGTACGGGTACAGCTTCCGCCGGAACAGGAGGGGACCAATTACCACTGGAACACGGCCTACTGGCAAGAGCTGGGCGCGCCGTGGGGCGGGCTGTTCAGCACGCCGGAAGACTTTGCGCTCCTTTGTCAGCTCATGCTGGACCGCGGCCGCGCAGGGCAGCGGCAACTCGTTTCGCCGCGCACCATCGAGCGGATGACGGCCAACCGGCTGAACGACCTGGCCGACTTGCCCGAACCGCTGCGGCGCACGCGGCCCTGGGGGCTGGGCTGGCGGCTGAACCACCCGGGATGGCCCGATAGTTGGGGAGATCTGCTCTCCGACCGCACATACGGCCATGTGGGCGCCACCGGCACCATGGTGTGGATCGATCATGAGGCCGCAGCGTTCTTCATTTTGTTTACCACCGCCCCGTTGGAGCAATCACACTGGCGGCTGGTGCGCATCTCGAACATTGTGGCGGCTAGCTTGCTGTGACGCCTCACCTGGCCGAGTTGCTCGAGCAGTGGGCAGAACAGCGCGAGCTGGCAGCCATCCCGGACGAGGTGGCTCCCGAACTCGAGCTGGCCGAGGCCGCCCGGCAGGCCTGGCCGAAGGCGCTGCTGTTCACCAGGGTTCGCGGCCGGCGGTTTGCCGTGGTTGCCAACCTTTGGGCCAAGGAGCAACGGCTCTACCACAGCCTTGAGGCGGCCGATGCCGAGGAGGTTTGTGAGCGGTGGCGACGCTGGTTTGCTCCGCCGTCGGGCTGGCTGGCGCGGCTTGCGTCGCGCCGCCCGTACATGGCAGAGAAGGCCGCCACGCGCAGCGTCCGCACCGCAAGCTGCCAGCAAGTCGTCGAGCTAGGCCGAGACATCGATCTGGCCGCACTGCCGTGGAGCCGCGGCTGGCCAGAGGAGCGTCTGGCGGGCACTGCCGCCGCACTGGTACTGTTGCGTCCCCCCGAGGAAGACACATACGTTGGCGTACACCCCGTGTTGTGCCTCGACGCCACCCGGCTTTGCCTGCCCTTGGACCCTGAGCAACGCCTTCCACGCCTCCTCAAGCATGCCGCGCTTCATACCCAGCCCGTACCCGCCGCAGTCGTCCTCGGCCCGCCGCCCGCACTGCTGCTGGCGGCTGTCTCCCACCTGCCAGAGGAACTGGATCGCTGGCAGCTTGCCGCCGCTTGGCAGGGAAAGGCACTCGAAACCGCCCCTGCCCGCACCGTCGAACTCGACGTCCCCGCGCATGCAGAACTGGTGGTCGAAGGAACGATCGACCCCCAAACGCCGCTGGAACACACAGGTCCGCTCGCCGGACCCTACGGTTGGTACGAACCGTCTCGCTCCGCCGCCCTGTTTCGGGCAGCGGCCGTAACGAGGCGTGCCAATCCCGTGCTGCCCATGGTGGTCCTCGGCCCGCCGCCCCACGAACTGGAGACCTTGCATGGCGTGGCCGCGCGCCTGCTCAAGCCGCTGGCCTGCGGCTTGGTGCCGCAACTCGTCGATTACAGCGTGCTGGGGGCCGCCGGGCAGGGACGCGTTCTGGCGGCGGCCGTACGCACGCGGCAGGCGTTTGACAGCCGGCAAACGGCCAGTCTGCTGTGGGGCTGGGGACATTGGCTGCAAGCCCGGCTGCTGATTCTGGTAGACGAGTGGGTTGACGTGCAGGATTTGCGGCAGGTGCTGCTGGCTGTGTCCGCCCATACACGCATGGACCGTGATGTGTGGCCCCTCTCAGGCCCCGGCGGAGAATCCGACACGCATCTGCCCGCCCTTCACCACTGCCTCGTGCTGGACGCTACGTGCAAGTCCGACCCGGCCCAGACCGTCCCCGGCAGGCTGCTGCCGGACGCCGCTGCAAGTGAGCGCGTCCGCCAGCTCTTGCAACAGATTGAACTGCAGCACGGACACGGTCTGCAAGCGTTAGACGGCTAGACACGCCAGATGCCGCTTGTCTGAGCTGCTGAATCATCAGAGCCGCCGGATTGTCATCGGCAACATCATGCCAACGCGGGATTACCTGCCTTCAGACGGCTTCACTCTGCGGCGACGTCCCCATGCCCTGGCGGATAGGCTCGGCTTCCAGAGCAGAGCAACAACATGGCTCCACTTCTCCAGCAGAGCGCGGGATCTCAGCGCTGCGAATGCGTTCCACGGCTGACGGCCCCGCACCCCTCCGCTGGTGCGTGCGACGGGTTTGAACTCCACGTGAACCGAAAACCGCTGACGCATGGCTGACGTACATCCTGCGAGGCGTGCTGCCGGGTTGCACACGCTGGGTGCCGGAACCAGGCCTTCTCAACAAACAGTGCCTGGCGGCAGGGGCGCGGCATCCCGGTACCGCCGCTGGCCAGGCCCATTGCCGTTCCCCACGCGCTGCGGCTTGTTGCACATCGCGTCCCAGAGCTGCCCGTCCGGGCGCGGCAGCGAGCAGGTGTGTACGGTCCGACCCGGGGGGCCTTGCCATATTTCCACTTGCACCTCGCACTTGCTTCGGCCGCCTCCAGGCCGGTAGACTGGTGAATCGAGGCGTAGTATGTGCCGCTTCGGTACGGCCTGTGCCGATGAGCGGAGACGGGGCCGCGTCGTGCGACCCTGGCAAGCACCTCTGGCCGTTTGTCTGCGTAGCGGCACGCGGAATGGAGAAGACGTTCATGTCAACCAGCCGCTGGAGAAACGAGGTGCCTGCGGCGCGAGGCGCTGCGGGTGATGAGGCTGCTACCACCGTCATCAGCACCGGTGGGAATCTCGTGCCGCCTGCTACGGGGGGGGATGCGGCCGCCGCACGTGCAGATGTTTTCTCTCGCGCGGAGGTCTCCTCACAAGCGGCTCCTGGCAACGCCCCAGCGGTCGCTGCCCAGCACGGCGGTGCGAAAAAGCACCCCGCAGCCACGGCACCGCCTGCCGGTGCCGCTGGCGAAGCAGACGCCAAGCCAGCGGAGCCGTCTGCTCCGACCGGAGAACCCGGGCGGCCCACCCTGGCTCGCCAGACCCTAGATGCCTGCATTGCCGGCGGCTGCTCGGCCTTGGTGCATCTGACGCTGGTGCTGGTACTGGGGCTGTGGGTCCTGCCCGAGCCGCGCCGCTCGGAACTCAAGCCCCTCACCGCGCAGCTTGAAGACCGGGCACAGGAGTTCCTCAACCGCGTGCTGGACGAGGAGCTAGATCCCACGCGGCAACTGGCGCTTACCAGCAGCAGCATTGCGGGCGCTTCGGCGGGCGATGCGCAGGGGCCTGCCGGCCAGATCGTGGGGGTCAGCAGTCCCCGCTACGAAAAAAGCGTGGCGCAGGCCGCCGAAGATGGCCTGCCCATCGATGTGGGCGACCTGACCACGCTTGCGTCGCGCGGGGCGGAGCTGGCCGGCCACCTGCCCGACGGCATGCTGGGAGAACCCTCGGCCATTGTCGACGATTATCAGCAGGCGATGGACCGGATTACGGAGGAGATCCTCAATCAGCTTGCGCGCGGCAAGGTGCTGGTGATCTGGTGCTTCGACCAGTCGCTGAGCATGAAGGACGATCAGCAGGAGTTGCGGGCACGCTTCGGCCGCGTGTATGCGGAGTTGGGGCTGGCGCAGTCTGCCCAGGGCGAGGCATTGTGGACGGCCATTTGCAGTTTCGGTCAAGGTTGGGCGCCGCACACCGAGAAACCGACCTCGAACGTTTCGCGGCTTGAGGCCGCCATCGACCAGATTCCCGTCGATGAAAGCGGCATCGAGATGATGTGCCAGGCCGTGCGGATGTCTCTCAACTATTACCGCAAGAACAGCCGGGGCCGCCAGCTCATGTTGATTCTGGTAACGGACGAGAGCGGCGACCCCGAGAAGGACTTGCCGCAGCTCGAGGACGCCATCGCCGAGGCGAAGGCAGCCCGCTGCCGTGTCTACGTGTTGGGGCGAGAGGCCGTGTTTGGCTATCCCTACGCGCACATGTCGTACACGGACCCCGAGACCGGCATCGGAGGCTTCTGGCTGCCGATCGACCGTGGACCGGAGACGGCATATTGCGAGCAACTTCAGGTAGACGGGTTTACGCGGCGCTACGATGCATTCCCCAGCGGCTTTGGGCCGTATTCGCAGACGCGTCTGGCGTGGGAGACGGGCGGCATTTTCTTCATGCTGCCCAGTCCGGAAACGAACCTCGTCCGCGGCGAAAACCGCAAGTACGAACTGGAGGCCATGCGGCCCTACCTGCCGGATCTGATCTCGCGGTCTGAGTATCTGGCTCGCCGCCAGGCAAGCCCCTTGCAACTGCACTTGTGGAAAATCATCTGCGATCTCAACCCCTACGATCCTCAGCATGCACCTTATGTCGAGCTGCCGACGACCTTCCCCATCGAGCCGCAGGCATTTGCCCAGGCCGCCGAACGCGCCAAGGCGGTGGCCGCACAACTGGTGATGTATCTCGAACGGGCCGAGCAGTCGATGAAGGATATTGCTGACCTGCGCCGCCGCGAAACCTCTCCGCGCTGGCAAGCCAATTACGACTTGATGCTGGCACAGCTCATTGCCTTCCGCGTGAGAATCTTCGAGTACGGCGCGTATCTGGAGGCCTTCCAGCGTACGCCCAAACCCATTACCAACCCCCTTGGTCCTACCCGCAAAACCAACTACTGGGGCCTCGGCTGGCGGACCGAGCTGCTGACGGCCGAAAAACACCAGGCCGCCATGGACGAAGCCACCAAACTGTTCCAGCAGATCATCTCCGACCATCCCGGCACGCCCTGGGCCGCTCGGGCACAAGGGGAACTCAACCGCGGCTTCGGCGTGGAACTGAACGAGGGTTACAGCGACCCACGCAGCTCCAGCGTGAAGTTGCCCAGACTCTAACCTCGCGCTGGCGGTTCCCGCGCAACACAGCAGGGCCTCATCGGCCCGCAGCCACCTGGTTTGACAGAGCGAGTGCTGCCACGTGGCATCGCTGGTGATGCGCTTCGCGACCGCTGCATCAGGCTCCCGTGCGGGAGGCGACTGGCGTGCTGCCGTTGGCGTGGCCGCGTGGCTTCGCCGCTGCTGCGTCAGCCCGCCGAGCATCAGGTCCCCGAGCGTCGGACCGCCGTGGCAAAAGCCTGCAAAGCATTAGGGTACCGGGCGTCAGCGTGCCGGACGTGATGCTGCGTCGGCAGGTGGCCCCGGCGATCATGCCACGTCGCCCGGCGGATGTTTTCGCTGCAAGTTCTGTGGTCAAGCCCAGCCGCGGCCAAAGGCGATCGCGCCACGTCCGGGCTCATGGCTCGTCGGTAAAGCGATAGGAATATAAGTCGGCGTCGCGGAGTACAAAGCGCAGGCGAAGCGGACGGCCGGCCAGCTCAGACGTGTCCGCCCCGTTGCTCCAGGCATACGTTTCGGCCACGCTATCGCCGTACAGCTCCGGCGCCTCGGCCAGCGTGAATCCCGGGATCGGCTCGCCGGCAGCCGTCTGGATCTCGACCTGCACGCTGCCGCTAGCGGCGGTGGAGTAGTTGAGCACCAGCCGCCTGCCGGAGACCCGCACCGGCCGGGTAACGAGTTCGCCCCCTGCGCGGCCGGCGCTGGCCGAGGCCAGGCCGTCCAGCCGCAGCACTCCCCGCCGCAGATGATGCGAGGGAAACTCGTAATGCTGGGTGTAATAGAGAGACATTTCCGTGGGACCGGTTTGCAGCAGGCCCCATGCGGTCATGCAGCTTCGGTCGCCCCAGTTGAGCGGATCCAGGCCCGGACGGATGAAGGCCTCGAGAAACGTGCGGTCGAAATGTAGCCCGTCGCGGCTGCTCATGAACACCCCTTCTGAGATCCCCGGCTCAGGATGATCCGGCAGCTTTTTGCGCTGCGGCACAAACCGCTTGGGGAAGGAGAAGTAGTAGTAGGGTGCCCGGAAGTACGGCACGGTAGCGTTGGTATACAGGTGCTCCTGCGGGCCCGCTCCCAGCTCGAGCGGCTGAGGTTCGGACCAGTGAATGAAATCTCGTGATGTTGCCGTGGCAATGTGCCGCACCCCGTCTACAAAGATGCGGACATAGCAGGCGTACAGGCCTCGCTCGCTGTCCCAGAAGGCCAGGTTCTGCGAGTCGAAGGCGCCGCGGGTCAGCACCGGCGCGTCACTGAGCAGGCGCCAGCGGATGCCGTCTGCCGAGGCAAAGGCATACAACGGCCCGCCGGCCAGCGCCTTGTAACGTTCGTCCGGAGGCACGTCGGGCCGGGTATCGACGAACGGCGTGAAATTGTGGGTGGTCCCCTGCGGCGCGCCCTTCCACACAATGTTGTTCTGCGTGCTGCCTTCGTGCTCAAACAGGCCCAGAGCCGGCTTGGTCCAGTGCACGCCATCCGTGCTTTCGGCATAGCAGGTGACCTCTTCGCGTGCGCCGGTCATCGGCTGCCCACGGTAATACATGCGATAGCTACCCCCATCAGCCAGCACGGTAAAGTACGCAGACCATCCGCCCTCCCACGGCGCATCGGTGCGCAGGACAATCTCCCGCAGCTCGGGGTGGTGCAGCACCAAGCGCACGCCGTCCATCCGCTCGATCAGCCGTGCGTCCACAAACAGCTCCAGCCGGCTGCCAAGATCATAGACGGCCGGTTCATCGGCCCGTGCCCCCAGCACCAGCACCAAACACAGACACACGAGCCGAGCTGCACGAACTAGCGACATGTCAACGCTCCTCGGTGAAGGCGGGACACATGAGCCGAGTGAACAGCATTCTGCCATCGCGGGGGGTGCCTGGCAACGGGACGGCATCCCTACGATACACGGTTGCCGCCGCGCCAGCATAAGCCGGCGGAGCGGGAGCGGCTCCGCGCAGCCGCCGCCTCGATGAGCGCCACGCGGCGCGCGGCTGCAACGACCGCTCGTTCGGACGGCACGTTCCCCCCCGCCCCCCACGCTGCGCGGCGCTGCTGCCGCGTTCACCGGCAATTCGCTCGACTAGGGACCGCCCACCGGTTCGAACCGAGCCGCCGACCCGCTCGGCCGCTCGAGCGTCAGCACAAGCTCCGGCGCGCTGGCACTTGCCGCTGGACCTCCAGCATCTGGCGGCACTTCCACGCGCACCGTGATCGGGTGCCGGCCAGGCTCCAGCCAGAGGGCGGCCGTGCGATCTGCAAATGGCTGCACGTCCACCCAGAACATGGCGGGCACGCTGCAAGCGAGCTGCACCTGCACTTCGCCCGCTTCGAACACCTCTACTTCCCCTTGCAAGTAGAGCACGCCTGGACCTGTGCACAGCTCGTCCAGCGGTACGGCCCCGCACACCAGGGCGTACACGCTACGCCATGCCTGCGGCGGCGCACGCAGCACCCGCTCTCGCAGCAGGTCTCCATGCGGCACGTCCGCCAACAGCTCGGGCGCCGGCTCTTGCAGTACGCGCCAGCGGCGCACCACGGTTTGCGACGGCAGCATATACGGTCCCGGCTTGCCGAGTTCGCTGATGAACCGCACCAGATCGACCAGCTCCTGCCGCGTGAGGAACTTGGTAATGCCCAGCGGCATCAGCGATTGGCCCGCCGCCTCTTCCTCGATGTCTTCCACAGCGATCGACAGAACCTGCCCCGAGGCGTCCCGCAGCCGCAGCAGTTGGTCGTTGCGTTCCAGCACGATGCCCGTTAGTAACTGGCCGTCCGCAGTGAGAATGCTGCGCGTCAGGTACTGCTCCTTGATGGCCAGGCTGGGATTGAGGATCGAGTTGATCACATAATCCATGGGTGAGACGCTGCCCACCGCAGAAAGGTCAGGGCCTACGTTGCCGCCGGCTCGGCCGATCGCGTGGCAGCGGAAGCAATTGAGGTCCGCGCGGCGGAAGATGCGTTCGCCGCGGGCCGGATCTCCCCGAGCAGCCACTTCTAGAGCTAGTGCCTGCACCTCTTCGGGCGTGGGTGGCGGGGGATCGGCGCCCACGCCCGCGCGCTCGCTCAGCACGCCGGAAAGCGCCGCGTCGCTGCGCCCCACACCATACATGTGGCGCAAGGCTCGCTTGGCCACATCCGGCGCCAGTTCGACGGAGGCCAGCGCCGCGGCCAGCAGGTCGCTTGCGCCCTTGCGGCGCAAGAAGGCATCGAGCAGCGCGGCGGGATCGTCGTCAGGCGATGCCTCTGCCAGCAATGCCGCGGCCAGGGCGGCGGCGCGCTCAGGTTCCAGCGGCACCAGCGCAGCCGCGGCGGTTTGTCGCAGATCGAATGAGCCGTCCTCGGATGCGAATGTGGGTAGCACTTCCCGCGCCTGATGGGGATCGAGCGCGGCCAGCCCTTCGAGAGCCCGGCGGCGCAGCGCGAGCGGCGCGTCGGAGCTGGCCAGCCTCACCAAGGTGGGAGCGGCGGCCGACTTTCTCCAGGCGACGACCAGCCCCAAGGCGGCCTCGGCCAGGTCCAACTGCTGTGCCTCAAGCGCCTCGCTCAGCAAACGCTCCACGGCCAGGTCCTCCACAGCCGGCTGCACCTTCCGCTCGAGGGCAGCCGCGGCCAGCCACTGAAGGACCCTTAGCCGGAGAGGGTGCTCGTATCCGTCGGGTGCCAGCGCCCTCTCAAACAAGTAGGCCAGGTCTTCCGGACCGCCCCGCTGGCAGGCCATCTCCACCACCTGGGGCACCCGCTCCGCCGGCAAGCGGCCCGATTGCAGCAGCCGTACGAGCGGTCCGGGCTGCGCCAGCCCGGCCGCGGCCATGGTTGCCCAACACAACATGGCCCCCATCCCCCAGCGGCCCCATCTGTACGCCGTCTGTGGCCCAGGGGCTGCTGGCGACGCGGCACGCACCATTACCCGCCCTTCTGGACCGCGGAGTACCGCCGAGGCCTGGATCGGCTGCCCCTCCACGCTGTTCTGGCAGAAGTCCGGGAGGCAGGACGCTCGTTGTTCGCGGCGTTGCATTGTCTGCCCGTCCACGCTGTTCACCCGTCCACGCTGTTCACGCGCCTCCCTTGCTGGCTCGCTCCAGCGTGTTCATCGTCTCGCGCAGCGTGTACTCCAGATACTCATCCTGCGGCCAGGCCAGCGACTGCACCGCGATCTCCAGGGCCCGCGCGGCCTGCGGCCCCTCGAAGAAGCTCAGCGCCCGCACCGCCTCGATCCGCACGCGCGGATGTTCATCATTGACCAGCGTCTCCAGCAGATCGAGCGCGTTGGGGATGCGATCGCGCTGGTAGCAAAGCACGCGGGTTGCGGCGGCGCGGGCACGGTGGTCGGCAGCACGCAGCAGGCGTTCCAGCAGCGGCAGATTGACCGCATTGTGGGCCTGGTGCAACCAGAGGGCTTCGAGGAGGTGGTGAGTGTAGTCGGGGTGGCTGGGGTCGAGGTTGTCGATCCAGCGCTGGGTGGCGGCGAGGACTTCAGCCGTGGGGCGGGCGTGCAGTTCGAGGCGTGCTCGGTAGCGGACGCGGTTCTCGGGTTCTTGCAGCAGTTGCAGCAGCCGGGGGACGGACTGGCCGGCGATGGCGGGCGGCGTCAGCAGTGGGCGGCTCGGGTACGTGACGCGATAGACGCGGCCGTGGGTCTTGTCGCGGCTGGGATCGCGGAGGTTGTGTTGCATGTGCCCGATGATGGGGTTCTGCCAGTCCAGAAAGTAGATGGCTCCATCGGGGCCAATCTCCACATCCGCGGGGCGGAAGTTGGGATCGGAAGAGGAGACGATCGGCTCCACCTCGATGCCCTCGAAGCCGGAGCCCTGCTCGCGGATCTGATATTGCAAGATGCCCTGGAAGCCAATCACGTTGCAGATCAGGTAGTTGCCTTGCAGCTCGTCGGGAAAATGGCGGCTGCTGAGGATCTCGGTCCCCGCGCAGGGACGCACGCGCTGCTGAAAGATGGGCCGTAGTCCGGGATGCTTGTGGGGGAACTCGGCCCGACCGGAGAAGGCCGTGGCATAGTAGTTCACGTTGCCGGTGCCGTCGGTAACGAAGTCCTCTCCCCAGCGGCCGAACACGTGGCCGTGCGGATTGGCGAAGGCATAGGCCACGTAGACCTCGAACTTGCAGGTGCGCGGCTCGTAGCGGAACACGGCGGCGTTGGCCGAGCGTACGGGGGGACCATAGGGTGTTTCCACCTGAGTGTGGTGGAAGGTCCCCTCCTGAAAGTAGAGCGCCCCGCCCGGGTCGAACACAAAGCTGTTGGCGGTGTGGTGGGTATCGGCCGAGTCGAGTCCGGCCAGCACGCGCTGCCGCACGTCCGCCACGTCGTCCCCATCGGTATCCTTGAGAAACAATAGGTAGGGCGCCATGGCCACCAGCACGCCGCCGTTGTAGAACTCGAAACCGGTCGGATTGTGCAGCCGATCGGCAAACACCTTGCACACGTCGGCACGGCCGTCACCGTCGGCATCCTCCAATATCAGCAGCTTGTCGTTCATCTCCTCCTTGGGACGCCAGTGCGGATAAGAGGGCCAGGCCGCAACCCACAGCCGCCCCTGCATGTCGAACGACATTTGTACCGGCTTGGCCAGTTGTGGGAACATCTCCTCGGAGGCGAACAGGTTCACCTGCATTCCCTGGTGTACGGTCATTCTGCCGATGGCCTCCTCTCCGCCCAGGAAGACGTGCTCGCCGTTCGGGCCTGGACCTGGCTTGTTCGTCTTCACCGGGATGAAGGGGGGGGTATTGCTGTCATCTACCTCCACAGCACGGCCCTGTGCCGCAGCCCAGACCCGGGCGTCGCGATTGGCCGTCATCACGTCCAATACCTCCATCTCGCGGGCCATCACCTCGCGGTTCGTCTGCCCGTCCACGAAGCTCAGATCTGCCCGGCCGCCATAGATCGAGTAACCGTCCGTCGTCCGGTAGCGATGGAACCAGTAGAAGTTCTTGTCCTGCACGGCACGGCGCAGCATGGCCAGACGCTCGCCCTCGTGGCGCGGCGGCGGCCCAAACAACGCCTCGTCGATCACATGGGCCAACAGGCGGTTCCCCTCTTCGTTCAAGTGAATGCCGTTGATCGTCAACGGCTCGTTCGTCTGCGCATACAGGGCGGCCGTGGGACGAAACAGATCGACAAACACCACCCCCTTGGCCTGCGCTACCTCCGCCATGGCATCGGCGTACAGGGCCAGACGCTCGTTGTTCTCCACGCCGTCGGGCAAATGGGGATCTTGCAGATCCTCGTGGGCAATGGGCGAGAACAATACCAGCCGCGGCGGCTGCTGGCCATCGTACGACTGGCCCAGCATGCCGTCGATCATCCGGCCCAACTCCTGCTTGAATGCCTCCACCCCCTGCGGCCCCCCGAACGACTCGTTATAGCCGAAGAATGCGAACACCACGCTGGCCTGCACCCGCTTCAGCCACTCGTCCGGGCTGCCAAATCCCTCGGAACGCAAGCGGATGCCCAGTTCGTCTCCCGAGACCGCCAGATTGCGGAACACCAGCTCGTGCTCGGGAAAGCGGGCATGGATCAATGTCTCCAGCCAGCCGTCATGCTGCATCAGCTCTCCCAACGCGTTGCCAATGATGGCAATCCGGTCGCCGTGACGCAGATCCAGCGCCCCGGCAGTGCCGCACCATGCCGGCACCAGCGCAGCAATGAGGACCAACAGGCGAGAGTGCACTTTCATGAACCGCTTCCTCCTAGCAGCCGCAAGATGCCCGCGCTCTTGGGGTGGGAACGTAACGGCTGGGAGGATTCCCCCCCAGCCTTGATCCCTAGTATTGTTCACTCCCCTGCACCGTTCAAGGGAGCCAGCCTGCGCTCCCTCGCGCCTCAGGCAAGCGATCCCACGGACTGGCCCAATCCCGCGGATGGCCCGATCCCACGGACTGGCCCAATCCGACGGATGGGCCGATTCAACAGTTCGGCGCGTTTGGACCGCCCGTCCCATCTGCCGCATCGTCAGCCCATCGCTCCCCTGCAAGGGCTCGCAAGACGGAGACGGCCGCGCCAGACCGCAACGGCGCCCGACCGCAACGGCGCCCGAGCACAGCAGTGGGGGGCGACGCCCCTGCCGTACGACCGCGGTGCCGGACCGCGCCGGCGCACCACCCAGGGC
>JAIMBC010000049.1 GCA_023511675.1 Pirellulales bacterium | reverse complement strand
CGCTCCAGGGCCGCATGAATGCGGTCACTACGAACCTGGCCGCTTGTACCCAAGAAAGGGACGTGGCGTGGCGGTATCGGCCGGTGGTCGAAACGGTCGAGGCGGAGCCTCGTAGACTGCGCGTTCCCAGGCAGGAGCCTGGAAACCAGAGAATCACGGCCAGGACGGAGCGTGGCCTTCCATGGGGGAGCGCGGCGCTGCATCTGCGCCCTGGAGGGACGCGGTCCGTAGCGTCCGGAAGAGCGCACACGTTAGGCGTCAATCGCAGCCGCGACGGAGCGTGGCCCTCCATCAGTCACGGCCACGACGGAGCGTGGCCCTCCATGACTGAGCGTGGCCCTCCCTCGCGGAGCGCGGCGCTCCAGCCGTGGCCTGGATGGACGTGGTCCGTCGTGTCCGGACCAGCGCAAACGGTGGGCGACCCATCACTCCCTCCTTTCCCCCGCCCATCCGTGCCGCTCCCAACCCGCCCGGCGCTTCTCGTCTCTGACTGCTCACTGCTGCGTGGTCAGTCCTCACTCCTCTTCCCTTACTGCTCTCCTCCCCTCTCACTTCTCCCTCCTCTCGCCGCACTCCTCTGTGGCCCGTGTTCGCCCCCCGAGTGCGATGGTGCCGGTATACGGTTACTGTGCCATCGGGGCGGAACGCCTCGATGGGGCGTGGACCGCCACGAATCATTCGGAGCGTGGCGGCGGCGGTTCGCCGTAGCGGGCCTGGTAGCGGGCAGCAAAACGTGCGGCATACTCAGGATGGCAGATAAAGCACTGGCTGTCGGGTCGGTCGTGTTCCGCGCACCAGTCACCCTGGTCTTGAGAGCGTGCGGCCAGGCGGGCATCGCACTGCCCGCACTCCCGTTCAGGTACGCCGTGTGCGGTACACCACCAGCCGCGGTGACCGTGCCCGGCGGGTGCGCTGGCCGAGCTGTCTCCAGCGGCGGTTCCGGCCGCTGTCTCGCCTGCTGGCTCCGAGGATGCGGCGGGGGGCGTGTGGGCAGCCTCGCTGCACCCAACGAGGGTAGCCATTCCCATGGCCTGCAAGGCCAGTACCAGGCCAGCAGGGCCGGTTGCACGCGATTGTATACGCTGTTTCATGATCAACTCCACGGCTCAAGAGGCGGCTGGCTCGGCCGCGAGCGCCGCAGACGAGCATGCGGCGGTGCCCGCCGGACTATCCTTGCCGCGCACACGGCTGAACACCAGATACAACACGCGCAATACCAACAGAGACATGACCATCGAGCCTAGCACGCCGCCAATGACGACCGTGGCCAACGGCCGCTGCACCTCGGCTCCCATGCCCTGGCTAGTAGCCATGGGCAGGAATCCCAGGGCGGCGACCAGCGCCGTCATCAACACCGGTCGCAGCCGCGTGACGGCGGCTTGCATCACCGCCTGCTCCACGCCCAGGCCGCGTGCTCGCAAATCCCGGATGTAGGACACCAGAATCATATCGTCGAGGACGGCCACGCCGGACATGGCCACAAAGCCCACGCCGGCAGAAACCGAAAACGGCATGTCCCGTAGCCAAAGGGCGAAAATTCCCCCCACCCAGGCAAAGGGAATGCCCGTGAACACGCGCAGCGCATCGACCAGGTTTTGATACGTCAAGTACAGCAGGGTGAAGATCAGCCCCAGCGCCAGGGGAACCACCACCAGCAAGCGTGTGCGTGCACGCTGGTAGTGCTCGAATTGGCCGCCGTACTCCAACCGGTAGCGTCCCGCCGGCAGTGCCACGCGGCGGGCGATGGCCTGGCGTGCCTCGGCGACGAAGCTGCCCAGGTCCCTTCCGCGCACGTTGGCCGTGATGGCGATGCGCCGCTGGCCCCATTCGCGGACAATGGTGGCCACACCGCTGTCGATCCTCAGCTTCGCGAGTTGAGAGAGGGGGATGTGCTCGCCCGAGGCGGTGGGCAGCAAGATGGCGCCCACTGCCGCCGGGCTGGCACGTTCGTCCTCCGGCAGGCGGACGACGAGCGGGAACTTGAACTCTCCTTGCGTCACCTCTCCCACCTGCTTGCCGCCGATGGCCTCCACCACGTCGAGCACGGTGCGGGCAGAGATGCCATGGCGGGCAAGCTGGTCCTGGCGTAGTTCGATGCGCAACATGGGCTGGCCCACCATCGGCTCCACGGCCACGTCCGAGGCGCCCGGAATGCCGCGCAGGACGGCCGCGATCTGCTCTGCCTTGGCGGTGAGAATCTCGAAATCATCGCCAAACAGCTTCACCCCCAGGTCGGCGCGGATGCCGGAGGTGATCTCGTTCAGCCGCAGTTCGATGGGCTGAGAGTAGGCGAGCCGCTGGCCGATCAGGTCGCGCAACAACAGGTCCAGCTTCTCTGTGAATTCATCCTGGGTGCGGGCGCGCTTCCATTGCGAGCGCGGGGTGAGGCTGATGAACAGGTCGGTGAGTTCAATGCCCATGGGGTCCGTGGCTACCTCGGCCGTGCCGATGCGGCTCCAGACGTGGGCCACCTCGTCGGGAAAGGCGGCACGAATGGCCTGCTCCATGCGGGTGTTGTAGCGGATCGATTCGCTGAGGTCCGTGCCTACGAGGCGGGCGATGCCGATGGCCACCGCCCCCTCTGAGAGGCGGGGCACGAACTCTGTACCCAGGTGAGGGGCAATCATGACGAATGCCGTCCACAGCAGGCCGAATGCCAGCCCCAGCACGGCAGCTTTCTGGCGCACAGCGAACCGCAGGACCGGTTGGTAGATGCGATGGGCGAAGCGCATGATCAGCGGCTCGCGGTGGGCTGTCTGGCGCGGCAAAAAATAGCTGGCCAGCACCGGCATCAGGGTCATGGAGAGCACCATGGAGCCTGCCAGCGCGAAGACGACCGTGAGCGCCATGGGCCGAAAGAGTTTGCCCTCGACCCCCTCCAGGGTCAGGATCGGCAGGTAGACGATCATGATGATCAGCTCGCCGAACAGCGTGGGGCGGCGCACCTCGATGGCCGCGTCGCGGATGATTTGCAGCCGGCTGCGGGTATGGTCGCCAGAAGCCAACTGGCGCACGCAGTTCTCGACCATTACCACGGAGCTGTCCACAATCATCCCGAAGTCGATAGCCCCCAGGCTCAACAGGCTGGCGGCGATGCCGAAGCGGAGCATGCCGCAGGCCGCAAACAGCATGGAGAGGGGGATCGCCAGTGCCACGATCGCCGCGGCACGCAGGTTGCCCAGGAAGGCGAACAGCACGGCGATCACCAGCAGGCCTCCCTCGAACAAGTTCTTGCGCACCGTGTCGATCACGAAGGAGACGAGTTCGGTCCGGTCATAGACGGGCGTGACGCGCACGTTGGGCGGCAGGTTGGCGGCCACCTCGTCGAGGCGATGCTTCAAGCCCCAGCTTACCTGATGGCTGTTCTGGCCCATCAGCATGAAACCCAGCCCCAGCACCACCTCCCCGCGTCCATTGGCCGTGACGGCTCCGTGCCGGATATTGTGGCCCACGGCCACCTCCGCCACGTCGCGCACGCGGATCGGTACGCCGTTGACCGAAGCCACCACGATCGAGCCAATTGCATCCAGGCTGCTGGTGCGGCCCACCCCCTGCACCAGCAGCATGTCTCCCTGGAGGCTGAGGTTGCCGCCACCGACGTTCAGATTGCCCTGTTGCACTGCCTCCACAAGCTGCGTAAAGCTCAGCCCGTGCTCCAGCAGCCGCTCGGGATGAGGCCGAATCTCGAACTGTCGCTCATACCCCCCCCAACTGTTCACCTCCGCCACGCCGTCCACCTGGCGCAGCGGCGGCCGCACTACCCAGTCGTGCCAGGTGCGCAAGTCCGTCTTGTCCATACCCTGCCCCCAGACCACGTAGTGAAACACCTCCCCTAGTCCGGACGATACCGGCCCCAGCCGCGGCCGAGCCAGTTCATTCGGCAGCACCACACCTGTGAGCCGCTCGTTGATGACCTGTCGGGCAAAATAGATGTCTGTCCCGTCCTCAAACACCAACGTGAGCTGAGACAGTCCGAACTTGGAGATCGAACGCAACTGCACCAATCCGGGCAGCCCGCCCAACACCTGCTCCAAAGGAAACGTGATCTGCCGTTCCACCTCCTCCGGACCCAGCGCCGGCGCTACCGTGTTGATCTGCACCTGCACCGGCGTCGTGTCGGGAAAGGCGTCAAGGTCCAAGTACCATACTGACCATCCGCCCGCCACGGCTGCGCCCAGCGCCAAGGCCACTACCAGCAGCCGGTACCGTAGCGCCACATCGATGGTCCATGTCAAGAAATCCATGCCTGCCTTCCCCTCACTGCGGACAGCACTCGTCCGCTCCCAGGTTGCCGCGCAAAAGCTGCCCCAACAGCGCGTTCGACCCCACCGTGGCCACCACCTCCCCCGGCAGCACACCAGCGAGAATCTCCACGTACTCTCCCCGCTCGGCACCCGGCCGCACCTGCCGCGGATAAAACAGCTTTGGCGTTCCCTCCCGCAAAAAGTCTCGCCCGCGCACGAAGACAAGCTGTATGTCCCCAGCCGCGTGCAAGGCCGCACGCGGCACCACCACCGCACGCGACTCGTGCCGCAGCACAATCTCGCCATGGGCATACATGTTCGCACGCAAACGGCCCGCGGCATTGTCCACCACCACGCGCACCTCGACCGTGCGCGTCCGCACATCGACCGCCGGGCTCACCCACGCCACCTCTCCCCGGGCATGCTCGCTGCCGTCATCCGTCTCAAAACGCACCGGCTGCCCGGGCCGCACATAGCCCGCTTGTTCCTGCCGTACGTGCAACTCCAGCCACAGCACGCGAGGATCGGCTACAGTGAGCAGCCCCGACGCGGCTGACACCACCTCGCCCGCCATGGCATCGGCTGAAAGCACCACCCCCGCAAACGGCGCACGCAGCGGCAGCAAGTTGGTCGATTGCAGCCCCGTGGGCAATTCGGCGCGGCAATCGGGATCGATGCCCAGCCAGCGGAGCCTCTCGGCGAGTTGTTCGGGTGAAGGCTCGGGCTGATCTGCCGGAAACATGTCTGCGGGGACGTGCAGCGCCAGGTTGAGCAGTTCCTGGCGGGCCTTGGTGAATGCGATCTCGGCTTCTTGGAAAGCCGTTTCTGCTTCGCGCAGGCTGCGTGCGGCCACGGCTGCTCCGGCCGCTTGCAGCCGCTGGAGGTTCGTCTGCCACAAGCGGCGCTGCACCATGGCATCGAGCAGCCGGCCCTTGGCCTGCCCCACGGCGGCGGCATCGAGCACTAGCAGGGTCTCGCCGGCGGCAACCATGTCGCCCGGCTTCTTGCGCACCAGCAGCAGCGTACCTGAAACGGGGCTGGAGAGGTGTGCCACGCGCGTGGGATCGAACAGCAGCCGGCCGTGGGCTTGCAGTACATCTTCCATGGGCCGTTCATGCGCCACATCGACTTCGAGGCCCAGTTTTTCGACCGTTTCGAGACTGGCAAGCTGGACGACGTCCTGGTGCAGCGTCGAACGGCTATTATTGGTGGGCCGGGGGAGCAGGGCCAGCGCGGCGAGCACGTCGTAAGCCGGCAGCTTCGGCGGAGGCTCCACCTGCGCCAGCTCGGGGTGGCAGAGCACGCATTCGGCGACGCCATGTTTGCGGCAAAAGCCGAACGTTGGCAGTTTGGGCCGCAACTGAGGCCGGCAGATCACGCACTGCGAGGAGGGTACCAGATGCTCCTCGCACCAATCGGGCTTGGGCGGGGGGCCGTGGTTCAGCAACGTGCTGAAGCGCGGCAGCTTCCACTCGTGATGATGGCCGTAGTAGAAGAGCGCGGCCAGCAGGCCGAAGACGATCAAATTCGGCAACATCCCCAGCAGGCGCAATGGCCGCCAAGGGGGCCGCCGCGCCGTTGTCGCCGCATCACGAACTTGAGCGGAAGACACGGAGGAAGATTGTGCAAGTGCCATAGGTACCCTGCGCTGTTAACACCTGGCAGACGCCGCCGATGCGTTTCCGGTCCAGCAGCGGCCATACCGTGAAGAGACACACCCGCTCTCGGTAACGGCTGGCGATGTTCCAGCCGCCCTGGAGAGCTACGTGGTACGCTCGGCGCGCATTAACAGCGCAGTACCAACGGTCCTGCCGCACCAACGAGCGGCAGCCGGTCTGGCCTGCCCGGCGCGGCTGCCCCCAAGGTACTGTCATTCAAGACGATCAATGGTGGCGGCAGGCAGGCCTGGCAGCACAGCTCAGGTCCAGTCAAGCGATTCCTCGCCGCACCCGCCTGCGCAGAACTCAGTTCTAGATGCCGACACCCACAAGGCTGATCTACGGAGTATCCTTCGCTGTGGTGGCCGGACGCATGTGCCCTGCCGCTCTCCTCGTGCTCCCGCGCACACGGCGGGGCTGCAGCCGCCTTGCAACAATCGAAGCCCGGCACTTGCAAATCCCAGCACACTCCTCCCCGTGCGCACAAACACAGGCAGACGCTGCGCGTGCCTGGCACCACCACCTGCCAGCCAACCAGCAGCACAGCCACCAGGATTCGCATACAACCGCGCACGGGCAAAGGCTCCCGTAACAGATTAGAATCTCGCCACGCATGGGGGTCAAGTGTATGCCAACGTTGGTTCCGCACCGGGCTAGCTGAAGGCAAAGCTGCCACGGCAAATCGCGGCGGCCGCGCAGCCGACACACTAGCGCCATCCAAGACCGTGGGATTGACCGTTCCCTCTCGTCTGCCCAGCCGGGCTACCTTGCAAAGACGAGCGCCGCCAGAAGTTGCCCGCGGAACCGCCTGTGGCGAGGCCAGCTCGCCCCGCACTCCATCGGTTGTCTCCAAAGCTTCCCGAACTCCACGCGGCGGCTGCTCCGACGTACCTTTTTGGCTCCCCACCGTCGTGGCGATCCCCGAAGCTTTCCGAACTCGGCGCGGTTGCTCCAGAGCCAGATTGCGAGGGCTGCCTGCTGCCTGGCTCGTAGCCGTGGCGGGAACGTTGGCCATGTTTGCGCCCCACCCTCCCCCGGGCCAGATGTGGCCCAAGCTTACTTGCATCCTCCGCTCTCTGGGAGCCAGCGTGGTGAAATGCGGCCGCCTGCCGCACGAGATAGGCATTGAGCCGGGCGCGTCGTATACTTCCCAGTCCCGACCAGGAGTCTGCTGTGACCGATCGCCCCACGACGCCATCCCTACCCAGGCAGAACTGGCTGCGCCGCCTGTACGCCTGGGTGCTGGGTTGGGCCGACACGCCCTACGGCACGCCCGCCCTGGCCCTGCTCTCCTTTGCAGAGAGTTCCGTGTTTCCCATTCCGCCGGATGTGCTCCAGATCGCGCTTTCTTTCTCCAGGCCTCGGCGGGCATTCTACTACGCCGCCGTCAGTGCCTTGGCCAGCGTGTTGGGGGGAATGCTGGGATGGCTGATCGGCTATGCGCTGTGGTCGATGGTAGCAGACTTTTTTTACCAATACGTTCCGGGCTGCACTCCGGAGAACTTTAACTATGTAGGAGAGCGGTACCGGGATAATGCCTTCCTGGCCATTCTGGCGGCGGCTTTTACGCCCATACCCTACAAGGTGTTCACCATTGCTGCCGGCGTGTTTCACACCTATGTACCCTTCTGGACGCTGGTGGCGGCCAGTGCGGTGGGCCGCACGGGGCGGTTCATGCTTGTGGCGCTGGTGATCTATTTGTTTGGGGAGCGGGCGCGGCGCATCCTGGAGCGGCATTTCGAGTGGATGACGCTGCTGTTGTTTGCCATGCTAGTGGGTGGCTTCTTCGCCATCCGGCTGTTTTCGCACTGAGGTGTCGCCATGAAATGCACTATTGCCCGAGCAATGTGGGGGCTGCTGTTTGCGGCCTTGATGCTGGTCACGCAAGGGAGGCGCGTACGGGGCGGGGAATTCGTGTATGTCTGCCAGGATGCGGGTGCGGGCGGCTATGAGGCATTTCCCGACGTGTGCCGGCTGGCGGACGGGCGGCTGATGGCCGTGTTCTACGCCGGTTATGGCCACGTGGCACTGCCCAATCAGAGCCTGCCGAAGGGGGGGAGGATTTGTTATTGCCTCTCGGCGGATGAAGGCCGCACCTGGAGCAAGGCCGAGATCCTTTACGACAGCCCGGACGACGACCGGGATCCGTCCATCGCATGCCTGCGCAGCGGCCGGTTGATCTGCACGTTTTTCTCGTTGCGATCCAATCCCGCGGCGTCGCCCCCGTGGGAGGGGCTGGGCAGCTTCACGGTGGTGAGCGATGACGGAGGCCGCACCTGGTCGGATGCACGGCCGATTTGCTCAGACCGCTACTACTGCAGCTCCCCCGTGCGCGAGCTGAGCGATGGCCGGTTGATGCTGGGCCTTTATTATGCCACGCCCGAAGATGCTTCCGGTGCCGTCACCGTGAGTACAGACCAGGGCGATTCCTGGAGCCAGCCGGTCGAAATCGACAATGGGCCGTATCGCCTGGATGCCGAAACGGACGTGGCCGAACTTGCCGATGGCTCCCTGTTTGCCGCTTTGAGAGGAGACGGCCAGACGCCCATGTGCTGGTCGCGCTCCAGGGACGGCGGCAAGACCTGGAGCGTGGCGGAATCTTTTGGCTTTCGAGGGCATTGCCCCTACCTGCACCGCGAGCCAGGAGGGGGGCTGCTGGTGGGCCACCGCATCCCGGCTACCAGCATGCACTATAGCTTCGACGAGGGAGAAACCTGGAGCGCCAACGTGGAGATTGACAGCGTGGGAGGCGCCTATCCCTCCTTTGTGAACCTGAAAGACGGCAGCGTGCTGGTGATCTACTACGAAGAAGGGGAGGGCTCCAGCATTCGCGCCCGGCGCTTCAAGCTGAGCCGCCAGGGCGTCGAGTGGCTGGCCTGGTAGCTCGGCACGGTGCGAATCTGATGAGGTAGCCTGCACGTGGACGCACCACTAGAAGGCAAGCCGCCTCGGTCTCGAGAAGAGATCCGGGCCTACCTGGACAGCTTGCACTCAGCCCAGCCCGAACTGCCTCCCGGAGCCATGCAGCACGGTCTGCCAGAGGACGTGCCGTTGGTTGTGGCCACGTTCTACAACCGCGACGTGGCACGTCGCTTCCAGGATCGGTTGCTACGAGAGGGGATCCATTCCACCCTCGGAGGCACACCAGGCCAGTGGCAGGTGGCCGTCGACGCTGCCGACCGCCCTCAGGCGGCGGAACTGCTGGCCCTGCACCTGCAACACGACCCCGACCACGTACCGCGCGGTCCCATCCGAAGCTTCGACTACACCTTGTTCGGCGCATGCATAGCGGCCACGCTGGCCGTGTGTGCGCTGGGTGGAGACCTCCGCCGCCTCAGAAGCTACCTCGTGGTGGCGGTCGTCGGCATTTGCGGTGCGTTGGTGGGCAGCTTTATCGATCGGGCCCGCACCAGCCTGCGCCGGACCGGGCGCATGCAGTTCACGCTGCTGGATGCCCTGGCAACAATCGCTCTGGTTGCGCTGGCAGCCTTCTTGTGGACCATGCGGCAGCAGTGGCGCGTGCCGTAGCGTGTGCGGGCTGGCCCGGGATGCTACCGCACGCCGTGGCGGGCGAGATAGGCGCGCTGGTACTGCACCAGGCCTGCGACGCGCGCCCGCAAGGCGCGGCAGCGCTCCGGCTGATCCGTGGCCAGGTTGCGGCTCTCTTGAGGATCGCGCGAGAGGTCGAACAGTTCTTCGCGGCGATCATCGACGTAGAAGCTGTACTTGTAGCGGCCGTCGCGCACGCCCAACACCACTTCATTACCCATGGAAACAAAGTACGCCCGCTGCAGGCGGTCTGCGTCGAACAGGCTCTGGCCCTGCCACTCGGCAGGCGCCGGGATTCCCAGCAGGTGCAACAAGGTGGGGGCCACGTCGATGTGCTGGCCGATGCACGCCTCGCGGCGTGCTTGCCCTGCGAATCCCTCGTATAGCAGCACCAGGGGCACATGCACGTCCTGCTCGTACTGGCAGAAACTGTGCATCCGCTGCCCGTGCTCGCCAAAGCTCTCTCCATGATCCGCCGTGATGGCCACCAGCGTGTCCCGGTCCAGGCCGCGCAGCCTGAGTTCCTCCAGAAACCGCGCAATCTTGCGATCGGCCTCGCGCACGGCATTCAAATAGCGGTGGAAGTCCGGATCCTTCACCCCAAAGTCGTACTGCCGGCGCGGAGCGACATACGGATGATGCGTCTCGATTGTATAGGCGAAAACGAAAAACGGACGGTCCGGCGCCTCGTCAATCCAGTTCAAGATGTCCTCGTACATGGCGGCATCGTCCACGCCCCAGGAATTGACCTGCCGCTGGGGGTGCGCCGTACCGTCGATCAGCTTGTCCACGCGCGACCGCAAAAAACGGTCACGCCCTTTCCACGCCCAGTAGCCCGCATGTGCATAACAGGTGCGGTAGCCCGCGCCGCGCAGCACCTCGGAGATCGTGGGGACGCTAAAGCCAGGAGAGTCTCGGCAGATCAAGAGCCAGTCCGGCCGCGGATACACGCTCGCCGACAGGCACACCAGGCTCTTGCAGCTCGAGGTGGCCTGCGCGTACACATTGTCGAAGACCACGCCCCGCTCGCGGGCCACCTCGGCCAGTCGCGGCATGGTCGGATAGGGCGCGCCGTAGAGGTTCAGGTACTGGATGCCGCATGATTCGAGCACGATCAGGATCACGTTGCGGGGCGGCTTGAGATCCAACGGCCGAGGCTTGCTACGCGTCCGCACGAAGTCGCTCTCGTCGAACTCCGTAAAGCTGAAGCGGCCTGCCAGGGGGCGGTCACTGGCTGCCTCCTGCACGCAGGAGCGCAGCAACACCCAGTGCGCACTGTGCGCAATGCGCCGCTCCCAGCGATTACGGTCCGTCCAGTTGCGGCGCACATACGCCTCGCAAACCGCACCGTACCCGGCGGCGAGCAGCAATAGCCCCGCCGTGCACCAGGCCGGCAGCATGGCTGCACTGCTGGGCGAGGTGCGGCGCCAGGCCTGCCAGAACCGCGGGGCAGCCACCACCAAGAGGGGAAGCGCCACGATTGCCAGTACCGTGCCTGCCGACAAGAAGGGCCGCAGCGACGACCACATCAGCACCGGCCCGCCAATGAATGAAATCATGCGGATCGAAAAGGGTACGACCATCACCCGATACATTGGCAGGCTCACCGCCGCGTAGAACGCATAAAGCCCAAATGCTGCGGTACAGCCCCGCCTCCACCACGCTTGGGCAGGCTGCCGTCCTCCCATCACCATACCGGTCAGCAAGGCCGCCCCCGCCAGGACGGCCAAAAAAACCGCGTCCGGCGCCGCCACGATGGCCAAACGCAGCAGCCATCGTACCAACTCCCCCACCGTCCGCACGGGAAAGGGCAAGAGGACGCACTTCACCCCCACTGCCGCCAAGAAGGCCGCACACCACAAGGGAAACACCACATGCTGCGGATGAATGGCCGGCGCCTCTGCCCGCAAGGCCTCAGCCTGGAGCGGCTCATCCTGCGGCACCTCGGATTCCATGATCGGTCGAATCCCCTCCGGCGGCGGGGCCACATGGCTCGGATGAGACAACGATATCCACGAACTCGTTTCAGGCGTGAGGGTCATGCTGCACCTCCTTGGGCCAAGCCCTTGCTATGGGCCATGGCGTGTGGGAAGGCTGAAAGCGAACATCGGCACATTCCCCACATCGCGTCGCTCCTGGGACGCTGTGGCCGTGGTAGCACCGGCTGGCGGCCCTGCGCCGATGCCGCGATTCCCCGCTGCGCGCACTGCGGGCTGCATGGGGCGGACGTAGGACATCTCGCTGGCAGGGACGCACGCTTCCAACGCGGCCGGCCAAGCAGGGCGCGGAGCATAGGAGCCAGCCGGAGTTCAGGTCAAGCCCAGACAGAGGGGCGGTGCTAGCATCTGTCGCGGCGTCTTGCTATAACCACGCGCAGAGCTTGCAAGCTGCAACGCCTTGATGGTAAGGAGGCCAGCGTGCCCGGTACCGGCCAGTTACCCGTGGTCACGTTTTCGTCAGATTACTTTGTCGCCCGAGAACGGTTTCGGCTCGCAGCCCGCGAGGCGGGATGTGAGATCGAGTCTCACTCCATCTCGGCATGCGGCCCCGAAGGCCAGGAACTGACCATCGACGTGGCCTTGTGCGGTAGGGCCACAGCAGCGCGTGCGGTGGTGGTTTCCAGCGGCCTGCACGGCGTCGAGGGTTTTCTAGGCTCTGCGGTGCAGCTTGCCATGCTGCCCGACGTTGTGGCCCAAACTGCCCGTGCCGCACGGGTGGTGCTGCTGCATGGCATCAACCCATTCGGTTTTGCCTGGCTGCGGCGCTGCAATGCGTCGAACGTGGACCTCAATCGCAACTTTCTATTGCCCGGCGAGCCATACAGCGGCAGCCCGCCGCAATATGGGCAGTTGGACCGGCTGTTCAACCCGCGCCGCCCCCCACGCCGTTGGGAACCCTCCACCGCACCCGTGCTGTGGGCACTGCTCACGCAAGGATTCGGCACGCTGGTGCGCACGCTTCCCGTCGGCCAGTACCAGTTTCCCTGCGGTCTGTTCTACGGCGGCGACGCTCCGGCCGAAGAGCACCGCCTGGTGGCACAACACCTCGAGCGCTGGATCGGCAGTGCGGCGGAGGTCGTCCACCTCGACTTGCACACCGGTCTTGGGCGCTGGAGCAAGCTGACACTGCTGGTGGATGATTGCCGATCCAGCCCCGGTACAGCCCTACTGGGGCAGATGTTTGCCGGCGAAAGGCTGATCACCACACTGCTCGACGATGGCCGGCCTGGCCCGCAGGCGGCCTATGCCAGCCGGGGGAGCTGGAATCGCTGGTGCGTGCGTCACTTTGCCCAACGCTTGTATGCCTTCGCCACCGTCGAGGCAGGTACGTACGCGATGTGGCGCGTGGCCACGGCGCTGCGTGCCGAAAACGCCGCCTGGCACCATGGCACCTGCCGCCATGGCTATGCGTGGACCCGCCGCAGGCTGGCCGAGGTGTTCGCGCCGGCTCATCTTCGCTGGCGGCAAGCCACGTTGACGCATGCGCTGCAACTGGTGCAGCGAGCCTGCGATTGGGCCTCCGCTTCCGGCAGCGTTGCCGCGCACGGCCGCCTGGCAACGGCGTAAAGCCGCCAACGCGGTTCTGTCTTGCCTCGGCCGCTGGCCGTTCTTTGCCTGCTCCCCATGGCTGACGCTGGTAAGCCCATTGCACCAGCTTGAATCGGATCAGCAATCGAAGTTAACGCCAACCGACCCTTCAGCGCAGCCGAGCGCTCTCTCGCTCCCCGGCCTGCCGCCCCCAACACCTGGGGTCTGGCCGTCGCTTCGCCTCGTCAGAACACGGCGTCCGGCAGCGAAGGATCGACCCGCCCTCAACATCCCCCAGGGATTTCCGGCAGGCTCCGCCCTCGCTTCTCAGGGGTGGCTTCAACGGCATGTCGATAGCATGATCTCCCATGCGGAACCTGCAATCTGCCGCTCCCACGCGCCCACGCGTACGGGGGGCGTATTCGCGCATGAGGTGAGCGCGGACGACGCCGCTTCCACGCGCGCACGCGTAGGGGGCAAGAATGGCAGCTTGATTTTGTCATGATTTCCGCACGGCCGTCGTATAAGGATCTGAACCCTCGCGTGCGCGAGGGATGGCCTCGAGCGGCTCTGGTTCATCCTTGACCGGAACAGGATCCTCGGGTGCAAAACGATCGACCGAATGGCGGCGAGAGTGTGGAACATGCCCTTGGCAACCAGTAGACTATTGCCCGACCGTCAGGGCCGCGACGCCCTTGTCGAAGCGCCGCACGGCCCCGACCCCAAAGCGAGGGCAATCCCATGTCGAACGGCGACGAGTTGCCAGACGACGCCACGGTACTTGCCGTGCTGGTGCAGGATCCACGCACGCCAATCGCAAAGCGCGACGCCGCCATGCGCAAGCTCAACTTGGTCATCCAGCGGCTGGCCCGCGGGGTGGCATGTAGCCTGATGGTGCCTAGACAAATGAGAAGCGATCTGGTTGCAGAAGCGTCGTCGCACGTGTGGCAGCACCTCGCCACGTTCAACGGCCATGACGGCAAGGCGTTTGCGCCCTGGTGTCGCAGGGTGTTGCGAAACCTGCTCATCGACCGCTTGCGCGCAGCGAGCCGTCAGCCCAGCAGCAACGAGACGGACCTGCATGTATCGGCGGATGCGCTGCCTGAAGCCGCCTCGCTGGGCAATGGACAGATCGGCAGCGTGCTGGACCAGACGCTGGACCGCCAGCATCCTTTCGGCATGGACGACCTTTCCCGCATCCGCGGCTGGAAGCTGCGGGATCGCCTGGTGCTGCTGGTGCTGGCGAATCTGTGGAGGAAGATCTCCGCGGACGAGTGGCAGCAGTGGGTGGAGGAATTCGGGCTGGTGGCGCCGTTTCCCCCCAACGGCTGTACGGAGACGGACGAACCTGCCGCGCGTGTGGCCGCGCTGGCCGAATGTTGCGGCATGTTGCCGAATACCATCTCGCAAATCTGGCACCGCAAGAAAGCCTTGCTGGCCGAGCTGGACTACGTGCGAGAGCTGCGAGGTGAGAAATGACCACACCGAGCTGGAGCAGCCACTGGGCCGATTTGCCCGACCCGCGAGATGAACGCGCCCCCCACGGTGGACGCTGCACTGTTGCACTGTTTGAGGCAGTGTGCCGACACATCGTTGAAAAACATGTAGCCGCACCCAAGGAACCGTGGGATGAGCTGTTGCCCAAGGAGGCGTTGCCGCCATTGCGCCGCTGCTGGCAGGGCGACAACGCCGACGAACGCTCCGCAGCGCTACAGCGCTTCTCCCAAGCGCTGGAAGGCGCGGCACGCGAGTGCCTGGAGCACCCCCTGGTGCTGCTCTGCGAGATGCCCAAAGGCGACAACGACCGGCCGCGCTGCCACACCTGGAAGCTCGTACTGCGCTGCGGCGCGTTGATGGTCATCGCCTCGAACCCGCGCAGGTCGATCGTGAAGACCTGTTATTTTCCGGGCGAGGTGTGCCGCCTTCCCAAGGGCAACCGGCGTTGGTTGAAGTTGTTGCATTCCCTCCTGCTGCGGTATGCGCACCTGACACAACGGGGAATCGTGCCGCAGGCTGCTGGATGGGAGGCTGAGCCGCAGCCTGGCAAACCAAGGAAACAGATCCGCTTTGTGACGCTCGAAACTTGGGGCTTCCGTACGGATATGGAAGGCACTCCGTGGCGCGGCCGCCCGGTGGCCTGGCCCGCGGAGCACGACGTGCCCACGCCGGCTCCCCGGCGATTGCTGCAACGTCGCCTGGTTGAGGACGAAGTGTATGAGCAATCCTAGCGAGCCGCAGGCTGCCTCTGGGGATCCCCTGGGCTGCCGCGCTGACTTGGCGGAAGCACTCGCCGCCCCAGCGCTGAGCCAATGGGAGGGATCCACCCCCCCCAGCGCAGAGGTACCGCTGGCTGCCTACCAGGTGGCCGTGGCCCTGGGCCGCTGCCGGCTGTTCGGCGTCGATCCGGGCGAACTGGACGGCACCCTGCCCCCCGACATGGCCCTGGCCGCTGCGTGCCAACTCGCCTGCTACCTGAGCGAGTGGACCCACGTCGATGTGCCAACGCTGCCCCAACGCTGGGAAGACGCCGCCGATCCCGCCGAAGCCGAGGAGATGTGCCTGGAGCTGCTCGAAGCCCGCATGGAAGCCTGGGCCGCCTTTGTAGCTATCGACGAGGCCTACGCCGCCACACTGGTAGCCGGAGATGCCCCGCCTCATCCCGAGACCGCCGCCCGGCTCGCACACGAGCTGGATGGCCTGCCGGCACGGCTGGACGCCTTCGATCACGCGCTGGCCGAGCAGATCCCGCTTTTGGCCACGGCCGCCGACACGCAGTTGCTGAACAACTGGCGCGCACTGCTGGCCCCGCCGTACCGCGAGCTGCTCCCCTGGTGGCTCGACGGCACACTGGAACGTGCCGCCCAGCAGGCCTACCAGCAGATGCTGGCGGAGCTGCCGCGTTCCTCAACTGCGGCAATACCACTGCCCGCGCCGCCGCCCCACAGGCCCTCGCCGGCTTTGGTTGCGTACCGCCAGGCCCTGGCAAGCGCCCCGTCGCTCGCCGCGCGCGTCGCAGATCGGCCAGCCACCACCCTCCTGGGCTGGAATGCGCCAGACGGCCGCTTCACGGCCTACCTGCCACTCTCCACGGAGCCCAGAACGGACTTCACCCTGAGCTTCTTCGCCATCACCGGCGAGCCCGCCACTCAACTGGCGGGTACCCAAGTCGAGCTGGACGGAGTTGAAGGCGTGATCAACGATCAGGGTCAGACACTCCTTTCCAGCGAGCGGCTCCGCAGTGCACCACGCCACGACGCGATTTTGCTGGTGGGCCCGCAGCGCATCGCTTGGACTCTGATCGACGATTGAAATGTGCGCGCGGCTTCATGCCACACTCGAGCTGTGCCGCCACCAGCCCGGTGAGTTAAAGCCTGGCCAGGCCGCCGAACTGCTGCGCCTCCTGGGTCCCTTGGGGTGCTGGTGGGCGCATCCCGACGTGTGGCACCAGGCAGCCGCCCTGGGCATACGCTGGCGCAAGCCCCAACTGCCCACCTCCGCCGGCTCGTGCTGGATCGTGTTCGCGCAAGATGATTGCATGCCTTTGCCAGCCCTGCGCGAGGCCTTTTTGCTGCCGCTGCAATGGCAAGAACACTCCGCGGACAGCCCCCGCTTGCCGGAGAAGTTGAGGCAGCTCGCACGCAGTGCGGCCCAGACCGTGCATCACCCCCACTGGGGACTGCACCTTCACCGCGATGCCGGCCTGGAGCAGCTTTGCCTTGCCGAGCTTGACGATCGGCTCCAGGTACAGTCTGGGTGGGCATCCGTGGCTGGCGGCTTGCTGCTGGCCGCCGAGGGTGGAGCTCCTGATCCGGCAGTGTGGGCGTCCGGCGGATGGGACCCCAACGGCGGAATCAAACAGGTCGGCCATCTGCCAGCCAAGCTGAGACTGGCCGCCGAATGGGGAGCCAGCCAGTTTTTCCTGCCGCAATCCCAGTTAGAAGCGGCCAGATCATATCTGGGTGCCGAGGCTGGGCTGGAACTCTGCCCACTGCACACTGGCCAGTGCGATCCCAGGCAGGCCCTCGCCGAATACCTCGCGCACCTGGATGCTCCCCCACCCCCTCCCCAGCCAGAGGACCATGCGGCCTTCAAACGCTGTGCCGACTACTACCTCCGCCAACCCCTGCATGATTCAGGCAGTGCGACCTACTACCGACAGGCCCTCTTGCCTGCGATTGTGTCTAAGCTCCGACAGAAAATGCTCAGCCGCTATCCTGACTGGCATCCCACACACCTGGTAACCATTGTCAGCGGCAACGACGTGCTCGTGGAACTCATGGCCGGGGTGCTCGATGTTTCGCACGTGCTGCTGCTGCACACGCCCGATACACCGATGACCGAACGGGCGGAACAGGTTGCTTCGCGGCTTGTTCAGGCTGGCATAGCCTGCCGCACACAACCCATCCGCAAGCAGGAGGGCGTCCTG
Source organism: Pirellulales bacterium (assembly GCA_023511675.1). GTDB lineage: Bacteria > Planctomycetota > Planctomycetia > Pirellulales > JAIMBC01 > JAIMBC01. The sequence goes on along the minus strand of JAIMBC010000049.1, from coordinate 8,727 downwards.
GCCGACGTGCAGCACGCCTTGCGCCACCTTGCCCACGTGCCCGTCTCCCAGCTTGCCATCGACCTCACACCAGGCACCAAGCTCATGACGTACGCACTCAGCCGCGCAGCCCCGGAGGAGAGCTGGCTGGTCTATCTGGAGTCCAGCTACCAGGAAAACCGCCCCCAGCCTGGTTCAGAGACGCTGCTCCGCTGGCCTGCTGGCGGCTGAGCCTGCTGCCATGCTGCCTCACGCATCTTGGCTGCGGCGTCTATGCACCACGGTAGCTGCGGCTTCTAGCCGCCACGGCAGCCGCGGCTTCTAGCCGCGGATGCAGGGAGTAGACGCACCACGGGCCTGACTGCCGGCGGGGAATCGGCCTTCCAGCCGCGGATGCAGGGACTAGCCGGCATCCCCAACGACCTGGTGGCTACTCGCTTCCTTCCAGCCGCGGATCCAGGGAGTAGCCGCCTCTCCGGTTCGGCAGCCCAAGCGGCCATTCCCGTTGTGCCCTGGGGCGGTCACGCCGCCAGCGAGTTCGCTCACGCTACCCTGTGCCCCCGATGCTCTAGCCCGTCGCCGGGCAGCGGCGCGGCCGACGCTGCACGGCCGCCGGCCGCATGTCAACCTCGCGAATTTTCTTTGTCATCCCCGGTCGGCCGCCTTCGTAAGAATATCTGGAGCCCCGACTGTCCGGGGCGGCTTTGGGAAGACTGCCAATGGCTCGCTTCGTGCTCGTCCTTGATACGCCCGGCATCAAGCAGTTCGTCTTCGGCACCGACGCCCTGGCCGAGGTGCGCGGGGCCAGCGCCCTGCTCGACCGGCTCAACCGTAATGATACGCCGGAGATACTGGGAAAACTTCTTTCCGAACAGGGAGGCCGGCTGGACAAGGTGTTCGCCAACGGCGGCGCCGCTCAGTTTCTGGTCGAAGCGTCCGATCGCGCATCCGTCTTGGCCGCGGCGGATGGCCTGGCCGCCTACTACGCCGAACAAACGGGAGGCGAGGCCCGCCTGCTTGCGGCAGTGGCTGCCTGGGAGCCAGACCAGCCTTACGAAACAGCCGTGCAGATGGCCCACCTCGAGTTGCAACTACGCCGTCACCGCGGCCTGGCACGGCCTAGCATCCCCATCCTGCCCTTGGTGCAGGAGTGCGAATCGACCTCGCATCTTCCCGCTCGCGGCATCGTGAATTGGGGTTCGGAGAGGCTGCTGCTTTCTGACGCTAGTCGCCTGAAGCGTGAAGAGAGTGTCGCTGCCCGGCGCGGCATGCTCTGGACAGGATGGATCGAGACCCTGAACCTTCCCGGCGATGCGGCGAACCTCGCTCGGCGGCTGCGTCCCAAAGATACCATGGCCATCGGCGCCAAGGCCGCGCGCAAAGGTTACATCGGTCTCGTTTACGCCGATGGCAACGCCATGGGCCGGCTGGTCCAGGAACTCGACTCGCCCGACGTATGCCGCGCCTTCAGCGAACTCGTCGACGGCAGCCTCCGCGATGCGTGCTACCAGGCACTGAGCCACGTGTTGGACAAATACCTCAACACGTTGCGCTGCAGCCCCTCTGAGCCTGAGCCCCCTGATGAACAAGAGCCGGTTGCCGACAACGGCGGGCCGCTGCCCGCCGACATCCTGTTGCTGGGCGGTGACGACTTGCTGGTGGTGTTGCCGGCAGATAGAGCGTTGGAGTTCGCCCTAAAGGTAAGCGACACCTTTACCAACCTGACCAAGGATCGGCAAGCGAAGTTGCCTGCACCAGCCCGCGAGTTTTTCGCTCGGCGTGGCCTGCTGGATCGCGGACTGACCATCTCGTGTGGGGTGGCGATTGGCCCGGCACGCTATCCCTTCTATCTACTGCTCGATCTGGCGGAAGAGCTGCTGCAATCCGCCAAGGCCGCCGGCAGCCGAGATGACCAACGGACGGACTACTGGGCGCCGAGCTATATCGATTTCCATCAGCTCGCTGGGTCGGAAAGTCCAGAGTTGGGCGTCATTCGCAGCGAGGACTACCACGTAGGCACAGATCAACCACGGACACTGCGCCCCTACCGAAACGACCGGCTCTCTCGGCTGCGCGATGCCGCCCGCCGCCTGCAAGAAGCGAGCATTCCAGGGAGCAAGCTGCACGATCTGTTTGAGGCGGCACTCGAGCCGCGCCCGGTACTGGCTGAGCTGCGGGCACGAGAGTTGTTCGGCCGGCTGAAGCAAGACCCGAACCACCCTGAGCGCGAAGCGCTTTGGGACAGTCTATCCATACTGGATAGCGTGTCACCCTACCCCTGGACGACGGCGGTTCAGCATGTGGACAAGGCATCCGTGCGGGCGACGGCGCTGGCGGACTTGATCGAGGCATATGAGCTGTTTTCCAGCGAGGAGGACGCATGACACTCCAGCCTCAACAATTGGACGTGGAGTTTATCATCGAGTGGCACACGCCGTGGCACGTGGGCAGCGGCCTGGGATCCGCCACGGTCGATCGGCAACTGAGGCGGCGTAGCTGCGGGAGGCGCACGGAGCGGTCGCCCTTCGTTCCCGGCTCCCACATCAAGGGGGTGCTGCGGCATCGCTGCGAGGAGCTGGCCGCTGCATTCGGAGATAGCAATATCGTCTCGCCACATCTGACGGAGGAGAGGCCGTCCCGGGCGTTGCTGGACCAGTTTCGCCCCCTAGCGGAGTGTACGTCCCTTGTGGAGCGCCTGTTCGGCAACCGATTTCAGGGGGAGTGTCTGTTTGTTGAGGACGCCATTCCCATGGCGCCAGCGGCTGTACGGGCCGCCGTCCAGAGCCGCACGGCGATCGATCGAGCGACCGGTACCGCCAGGCATGCAACCCTGTTTAGCACCGAGGTGGCGGCGCCGGATGGCTATAAGCTCCAAGGTCGCCTGGCGGGGCGGCATCCGCCGGGCGTGCTTACACAGGTCCAGGATGATGATGGCTTCCCGTACGAGTACGCACTTCTCCTGGCAAGCCTGCTGAGCATCGATCGGCTGGGAGCAGACAAGAGCACGGGTTTGGGGCTTTGTACCGTCTCGATCCCGAATGGGACCGTGCGCTGGAACGACCAGGCAAATTATCCCCTGCAGCAGGCGCTCAAGTCTCTTCACGAGCCGGAATGGCTGGAAATGCTCAGTCTTCTGCGCGAGGGGTACAAATCATGAACCGTTATCGCATGACGGGCGTCCTCGAATCTCCTCTCGTGGTGCGGCGTGAGCGGCAATCGCAACGATCCGAGGGCGTCCGATATGTCTCCGGAACATTGGTACGGGGTGCTTTGGCACAGGCCTACCTGCAAGTATACGGACAGCCCGACGCCCGCTTCGCCGCGCTGTTCCTGGACGAAGCGAGCTGCCGCTTTGGCCCCCTTGATCCGGGCGACCACATCTGCCCCCGCACCGCCTACTCTTGCAAGCGCGAAGGCGGTTTCCATGCCGATGGCAAACACGGGGTCGTCGATACCCTGGCCACTCTCGTATCCAGTGCTTTTCTTGGCAAACCGCCTGCCAGGCTGCGCTGTCCTGATAACGGCTGTGCCGCCGATCTCAAAGCCATGGAGGGATTCTGGGAGTATTGCCATGGCCAGCCGGCCACGGCCCATCGACGTTGGCGGCGCGGCAGCGCCACGCACGTGGGCATCGATCGCACCACCTACACCGCCGCGGAAGGCATGCTCTTCTCCTTGCCTACCATGGAGCCAGAGACCATGCAGCAAGGTCCTGCTGGCCTGGTTGGTTGGCTTGCGGCCACGGACGAGGCGGCGGGCCACCTGCAGAGCCTGCTCGCCGCCACGGGCGGCGTGGTGCGCTTGGGACATGCCCGCACGCGCGGGTACGGGCGCGTGCGACTGGTTCTCGGCACCAGCGAGCCGACGGATTCCCAGAGCGGGGCTTCCGTATCACCCTCCGCTCGGCCGCGACGTTGGCAAGAGCAGAGCGGGGACCTGCTGGACCGATTGCGACTACCCCAGCTTGATCCAGACAGAGACTTCCTGTTCACCCTGTCCCTTCCGTGCGGTGCGGTGCTACTCGACCGCCTGTTGTGCTACACCCTCGATCCAGCGGGCATGGTGGACTGGCTGCCGCCCCTGCCGCCGCCAGACCCGGCGCTGGTGGCGGAGGATCACCCGGCGGTTTCCTGCGGGGGTGGCACGCTGCGGTGTGTCGCAGCGGTGGCCCAGCACGAGCGGCTGCGCGGCTGGAATGCAGCCCACGGGCTACCCCGACGAGATGAATGGGCTGTCATACGCGGCGCGGTATATGCGTATTGGTATAGAGGAGGCGACGAAGGCCGCGCCGAGCTTTCTGAGCGGCTGATGCAACTCGAGCAGACGGGCCTGGGTGCCCGCCGCAACGAAGGCTTCGGCCGGGTCGTGGTCGGAGACGATTTCCATTTGCGATTTGCCTGCGAGCTTCAACCATGAACACATTACCCTCCCCGCAACAGATCAACGAAGCCGACACCTTTCTGGACAGCGAGGCCCAGCATCAGGCAGCGGTCAGGCTAGGCGACAAACTCTACGAGCACTTCGCCCAGGATAGGGGCGGCCGCGTTAGCACGCAGATCCGCAATCTCGAGCAGATCGTGGTTTCTGCCACACGCCTTTGCGATATAGAAGACTTTGTAAGAAACCAAATGGGCCGTGAGGGAGAGACGGCAGACCAGTGGCGCAAGGTCGGAGACGAGATTCTGGAGCAGCTCAAAACGCTCCGCAGCAAAGCAGAAAAGCTTTCCAAGGTGGAGGAGGAACGCCTGCTCCTGCGGCTGCACCTGGCACGTGGCTGGATTCGCGCCGTGGTGGGAGGATACCTCTACAAGAAGGCCACTAGCCAGTTGGAGACCAGCCGTGGCCGACGCTGACACTTTGAGCCAGATGAACCTGGATGCCAATATCGATATCGATACGTGGCTGAGTGAAAAAGCTCGGCAGGCGGTGGATTACTATATCCATAAAGCGGGCCCCCGACGAGGACCTGATTCTGGACGATGGCCCGTAAAGCCTACTCAGATCAAGGGCCTCCTGCAGGTGGCCAGACAGCAGCCTGACAAGGTTAAGCAATTCGCCCAGAAGCAGTATGACAAGGCCAGTGGGCGCAGCCACTCGAGCGACGCGAGCCAAGTCACCGACTTCTGGTCTCTCGTGCTGGAGCTGGTCGGGGGCGCTTCTCACGGCTTCGGCTGGTCCTTAACAAAGGCGCGGCAGGAAGCCATGCCTGAGCAGCTCCGGCCCGTCAAGCAACAAGACCGCGTCGAGTGGGAACGGACGTGGAACGCCGCCCACGTCCCCGCCTTCTTCCGCAGCTTTTGCATTTACTATCTGTACCGCATGTACAACGACAAGGAGCGTTGAGATGACCGTATCGCCCTTCGCCGCCACCTGGAAGGCGGAGAAGAAACTCTACATGTCCGCGACGCTGGTCTTTGACACAGGTTGGAGAGTCGGCTCCGGCCGTGCCGGCCAGACGTCGGATCTGGGCGTGCTCCTGGACACGGCCGGCCGGCCTCTGCTCCCCGGCTCCTCGCTCAAGGGCAAGCTCCGCAACACGTGCGAGAGCCTGGCCGAAACGTTGGGACTCAAGGCGTGCATGCTGAACGTGCAGGCCACCGGCGTCGCGTGCGCTAGCGATGTCTCCTGGTTCAGCAAGCATCGAAAAGAGCACCGCGACGCCGTAAGAAAAGGGACCGAGTGCCAGCTCAAGTGGATCCGCGAGCACACCTGCGACGTGTGCTGCCTGTTCGGCTCGCCCGTCCACGCCGCCAGGTTACGCTGTGCGGACGGAAGGCTGAAGGCCCTGCCGCTGGGATCCATCCGCGTTCGGGATGGAGTTGTTCTGGACCGCGACAGCCACACCGCCGTGGACGGTCTCAAGTATGACTATGAGTGCGTATCGCCCGATGTACAATACTATCTGTCCATCGAGGTGGACAACCCGCGCCCGCAAGACGAGGCCCTCCTGGGTGCGGCGCTGTTTGAGTGGTCCGCGGGGAGCAGCCTGGGGAGTTTCACCAGCCGAGGGCTGGGACGGTTTCACCTTGAACAAGTGGAGCTCTGGGGTGTCGATTTCATGGTTGCCGAGCAACGTAAGCAGTATCTGCTGGGACGCGGAGTGAAGGATCGCATGCAACCGATCAAGGACTGGCAGGAGTACTTTCAGGACAGGATCGACCAGCAGTTGGCCTCGCTGAAGGGGTAATACTAATGCTACGCAAATGGTTGTGTCAGGCAGACGTCACGCTTCACATCGAGCCGCAGGATCCCGTGCTTATCAAGAGCGGCTATGCCACGCTCGATGGGCCGGACATGGTTCCCGTCAGCAGCCTGCGAAACGGGAAGCAATCGTACTTCTTGCCGGGAACCTCGCTCAAAGGCGTGCTGCGCAGCCACTTCGAGCGGATCGCACGCACCCTCCGCGAGGCAAGCGTGTGTATTCCATACCTCGACCCCCGAAAGGGGGGCACGCTCAAAGGCGCCGTGAAGGCAGAAGAACGAAGCTTTGGTTGCGGCTTCCGCCAGGCGGCCGAATGGCGGCCCGATACCTCGGCCAAGGCCTACCTCGAATCTTGCGCGGCCTGCCGCATGTTCGGCTCCCTCCGTTTTGCTGGACGGCTGAGCATCGGCGATGCCTTTCCGCTGCCGGGGCACGAGCCTATCAGCTCGTTTCGCAACGGCGTGGGCATTGACCGCTTCACCGGCGGCACCGTGCGAGGCCTGTTGTTCGATCTGGTGGTGCTGGAGGGCGGGGTTTTTAAGACGGCCGTGCGCCTTACGAACTTCGAACTCTGGCAGCTTGCGGCGCTGAACTTCTTGTTGCTGGACCTCCAGGACCAGATGATCTCGATCGGTTCGGGCCGCAGCCGCGGCTTGGGGCGAGTCAAGGGCGCGGTGGAGAGGTACGTTGTATCCTACGTAAGACCCTCGGATAAGGTGCGCGGCATCGGCGAGCTGGCAACCGTGGAGGAACGTAGTGTTTACGGGCTAATGCAGTGGCAGCCCGAGGCCACGATTCCGCTCCCGCCGGTACAGACACGCGGCCTGCGCTACGAATACGATCTGACGGCGGACTGGGCCAACCGTCTGGAAGGCCTGCTAGGCAGCCTGCAGGCATTCTTGGAATGGCACCAGCCGCTTGGACAAGCGAGGTGAGCACATGGCCGAACTGCGCGCCGCCGATTTGGATGCCGAGCAACTGCACGCGCTGCTGGGCAAGATTGCCCCACCCCAGGGCGAGCCGATCTGGTGCTGGCTCGAGGCACCCGACTGCTGGGTGCTCGACAAATGGCCCGGGCTTGCGGGCGATGTAGTGATCCAGCGGGCGCATGGCTTACCCAGCCAGCGGGCTCTGCGCGATCTGTTGCCGCGGGTGACGGAAGGGCGCGTGTTCGGCCCCTCGGGCGAATTGCATTGGCGCGTTTTGCCCTGCCTGGGAGGCCGTTCTTACCGTACGGTGTGGCTCGGCGAGGATTGGGCGGGTACCGGTCTCGCCCAGTTGGTCGCCAGCAATGAGCTGGATGGCCTGACGGAAAGCCAGGAGTCATACCCTCTCTGGGGTCAAAAGACTCCGTACACGCCAGAGGCGTGGGTCGACTTGCGGATTCCGCATCGTCTGTACTACCCCGTGCACTGCGACACGCCCAAGCAGGGACGTGCGATCGCACACCTGCATGTGCAACTCTGGAAAGACCGCCGCGGTGAGGTGCAATTCCTCCGGCTCTCTTCGATTACTTCATCCGTGGAGGCTTGATCATGCCGCAGGGAGAGAACTTTTTCAACCCATACCGCTGGGTCCCCGTCGCAAATCAGCCGCCCGAGCTGGCGGCACCGCACTACCATCACCGCTTTGAGGGGCTGACAGGAGAGCTGGATTGTACCCTCACGGCACTCACGCCAATTCTAATCGGAGGCTCCAAGGAGCCGGGGCAATTCATCCGTTCGAAGCGGACAAACAAGCCGTTCATCCCGGCCACCTCGCTCAAGGGCCTCATCCGCTCGCTGGTGGAGGTGGTGGGCAATGCCGCCATTCCGTTCCAGGGAGGCATGGCAGACTCCCAGCATGAACTATCGTGTGCTGCATCGCGCCAGGGTCCCGATTGGAGGCTCGATGTGGCGGCGCGGATGTTTGGCTATCTGAACAGAGGCGATGTGTTCGCAGGACTGGTGCGCTTTTCGGACGGCGTGTGTGAGACAGAAAAGCGTTGCACGCCCGTGGCGGTGGTTGTGGGTCAGCCCAGACCGGAGAATCACAAACCATTCTACTGGGGCAAACCGGACAAAGCACAGCGCAAGTTCTACCACCATCATCCCGGTGCCACGAGCTTGACGCCGGCACCGCCGAACATTCACCAGACGCGCAAGGTGTCCCCGCTGGGACCAGAAAGCCGGTTCGGGTTCAGCGTGCGCTTCCATAATTTGTGTGAAGAGGAGCTGAGCTTGCTGCTCTACGCACTGGTGCTGGAGGAGGACGCATCGGTCACGCTCAGCAAAGCCGCACTTAGACCGGACGCGAAGGGGCCCGTGGAGCTGAAAGGACCCATGCGGCATAAACTAGGGGCCTGCAAGCCGGCTGGGGGCGGTAGCGTGCACATCCAGGTGGTGCGCATGAAACTGTGGCGCGACCTGGCCGCACGCTATCGGGGAGAGCGGAGCGAAGGAGAACAATGGCAGGGCGCAGCTCTGGTCGAAGAATTACGCCGGCGTACGCAACAGATCCGTAGTCGGACAGATCCCACGATGCAGGCTCTCCGTGCCATGCTCATC
>JAIMBC010000048.1 GCA_023511675.1 Pirellulales bacterium | reverse complement strand
CCTGACGCACCTGGCCGTCCACGGACATGTCTCGGCCAGCACGCAAAACCAGGACCTCAACGCTCTGTTGTTTTTGTACCAGCAGGTGCTCCAGATCGACCTGGGCCGGTTCGAGGCGGTGCGGGCGCGGCGGCCGAAGTGTTTGCCGGTCGTGCTGGCGCCGGACGAGGTGGCTGCCGTCCTGGCCCGAGTCGAGGGTGGAGAAGGCACCTTCCGGCTCAAGGCCCGGCTGCTGTACGGAGGAACCCGCGACGCCGGCGATCACCGAAGCGGAGCGGCGGACCTGGGCCCAGGAGCGGTTCACCAGGATCGACGATCTGGCAACGAGGGCCGTGCCAGAGTTCCACGACCGCCAGCTTGTCGAGACGTTCGTTGACCGCATCGAGATCAACCCGGACACGAAGACCGGCGTCGTCCACCTGATGGCCGATCTCGAAGCTGCCTTGCTTCGCAGTTCCACACGCGTGCCCGGAGGGGAGAAAGGCTAATGAGGAGGGTCCGGAAAGGTTATTGCATTTGGCCGCGGCCGGATCGGGTCCGCGGCATCGCCCTGGCAGGTGCCTCGCCATGCAAGCAGCGGCGGGACCGGACGGCATCTCCGCGCACTGCACACCCCCAGCCAGCCACCGGCCTGGCATCTGCTCAGCGATTCATGGCTGTGGAACCAGAGGCCGTGCGCGAGGGACCGGCCCGTTCCAGCGCCTCGATGACCTGACTTTGGGTGATGATGTCTTTCAAAACGATCACGTCCTGGGGACGGCCCGCGGGGTAGATGACGCACAGCGGGATCGACTTGTACCCCAGTTCGTTCAACAGGGTGGAGATTTCCTCAGACTCGTGCGTCCAATCGGCCCGGATGGCCACGGCGTCGAGTTCTTTCAGCTTGTCTCGCACAGCCGTTCGGTTGAGTGCCCAAACCTCGTTCAGCTTGCAGTTGGCACACCAGTTCGCCGTGAAATCGACCAGCACGGTGCGGCCCTTGGCGATTTCGGCCTCCAGTGCGCTGCGCGAGAAAGGCTGCCAGTCCAAGAGCGCCTTGCGGGGCATGAACAGCCAGAAGCTGCCCCCGCCCAACGCGGCGGCCAGAGCCAAACCGCACCCCCAAGCAGCCAGACGGCGGCCCGGCGGCGCATAGACCGGTGTGCGTCCAATCAGCCACAGGCCGGCCCAGATGCCAAATAACAGGGCGACCGTGGCCACCAGGTGATCCTCCGGCACCGCGTACAGCAGCCAGACCACCGTGCCCAACAGCACAAATCCCATGATCTCCTTGAAGGTCTCCATCCACGCGCCGGGCTTGGGGAGCCAGCGAATCAGGGCCGGATACATGCCGATCACCAGGTACGGGCTGGCCATGCCCAGGCCAATGCTCAAAAACACCGCATAGGTGACCCAGGGCGGTTGTGCCAGGGTGAAGGCAAACACGGTGGTCAAAAAAGGGCCGCTGCACGGCGTGGCCAGGACGGTGGTCAAGACCCCCTTGGCAAAGGCGCCCACCCTGCCTTCCCGGCTTGCCAGCTTGTTGGCCCCCTTCCCCCCCGCAAAGCCAGGTATGGGAATCTCCCACACCCCAAGAAAACTCAGGGCCATGGCGAACACCACCGCCGCCATGCCCAGCTTGAACCCCAGCTTCTGGAACTGTTGCCCCCAGCTCTGACCCGCCCAGGCCGATAAGGCGGCCAGCACCAGGAACACGCTCAGGATCCCAGCCGTGTACCAAAGATTCAGCCAGAATGCCCGGCTCCGCCGGAACGAGCGCCTCCGCGGCTCACCCGCTTGCGGTTCGCCGACCTCTTCCTGAGACTGCTCGACGAACGCCAGAATCTTCAGCCCGATCACCGGCAGCACACACGGCATCAAATTCAGGATCAACCCGCCCAAGAATCCCAGCGCCAGTGCCAGAAGCAGGGTCTGCGGCACATCGGCCGCAACCGCAACCTCCGTGCCTTTCGCTTCGGGCAGAAGCTTCTTTATCTCGTTGTAGCCTGCCTTGCCGTACGCCACAGCCGGCGTGTTGCCGCGAGCCTGGCTCCCCACCGGCAGGGTGACCCGAAACGTCATCCCTATGGGCCGGTCGCACGCGCGGTCCGTGCATGTTTGCAGGCCCAACAGACCCGTGAGCGTCACCGCATCTTCCGCCAGATCCGCTGGCACCTCCACCGGCAGCACGAACTCGATAGGCTGCGTGTAGTAGGAGGAAACCGTGCCCGCCTCCTTGGGCGCAGCGTGCCTTTCGGGTGGCCGCCGGGCGAACGGCTTGCCCGGTTTGAGGCCAGACGCCTCCTTGATGGCCAGCAGGGTGGGCTCGCCGGATTTCACTGACATCTCTGCCAGCAGCGGGTAGACGTGGTAGCCTGCATCGGGTTCCACACGCACAACCACATTCACGGGCGTGCCAGGTTCGGCAACGGGCGGTTCCAGCCACACGGTCACGCTGGCATGCAGCCCCTCCGGGCGGTAGGTACCATCGCTCGCAGGAGCCAGCCGGGCAACAAACTCGTAGCGACGAGGAGGCAGACACGTGGTCGCACAAAGTTGCGCCCGCACATGCCCCTTGATTTCCAGGCTGGCAAGGTCTACGCCCTCGGAGATCTTCAGCGGAGCCTCCCAGGTGACCGCTCCCTGATGTTCCTCCACCGGCACATTGTCGAACAGCGGCTCGATGCGGACTTCGGGCGGCGGTGTGGCACGGAACTCTCCCGCCACCGCGTAGCCCTGCCCCTCCTCCACGCTAATCGTGGTGCGAATGGGCCCCTTCGGGGGCTGCGTGATCGAGTAGGTGTGCCAGCCGTCAGCCAACTCGGCCGTGATCCGCAGCATCGCCGGCTGCCCACCGGTGGGGGCGACAATTTCGGCCCGCACCATCATCGGCTCCTCGGCACTCTCCTCCGTGATGCCAAGCTCGCCATCCAGGGACCGAAGCGATTCAAACTGGGCCGCGGCCGCTCCCGCACCGGCCCACACCACCACCCCCGCCAGCCATGCGGCTAAACGACGTATGCAACAACCCATGACGTCTCGCACCAACTCTGTTCTCAGGCCTGTGCAGCTTACTCTATCCAGCCGCCTTGGTGCCGGCAATGGGGCCCGTACGTGCCGCGTTGCCGGTAGGGCTTGCCGTGGGCCGCCTTCGGCCCGCCTATCAACCATTGTCGGCCATGCCGCAGATGTGAACTGTATGAAGGATTACGCTCGTAGAGCAGCCGAGGGTCGCCCAAACCGTGAATGTTGCTTGCACGTATCGACGAAGATTGATACGATAAGGCCAGTCTAGCTCAGACGCACATGCTAGCTGAGACCGACAACCCCGAAACAGGAAGAGTGAAATGCTCTGTGTCCATCACGGTACGGCCCAAAAGAACTGCCAGGGGATGAGTCGCCGCACAGCCATCAAGGCTGGCTTCCTGGGTGTCGCTGGCCTGGGGCTGGCCGACCTGTTGCGCATGCGTGCTGAGGGGGCGGCTGCGAGCAAGGACAAGGCCGTGATTCTGCTGTGGCTGGATGGCGGCCCCAGCCACATGGAGACCTATGATCCCAAGCCCGAGGCGCCGAGCGACTATCGCGGCCCGTGGGGTGCGATTCCCACGAATGTGCCGGGCATGATGGTGTCCGAGACGCTGCCCCGGCACGCTAAACATGCCGACAAGATGATCTTTGTCCGCTCGCTGCACCATGATACGGGGGACCACTTTGCGGGGGCCCATTGGATGCTTACCGGGCGGTTTGGTTCGACGGCCGCCGATCTACCGCAAAAGTACCCGTCGGTGGGTTCGTATGCCGCGGCCGTCAAGGGTCCCAACCGGCAGGGGCTGCCCGCCTACGTGGGACTGCCTGCGGCGCAAAGCGTTTACCTGTTTCCTGGCTACCAGGGCGCCGCCTACCTTGGCCCGCAGTACAACCCTTTTGACGTCAATCGCGAACAGTCATACCTGGGGGCCACCTCCAATGTGCAGATCCAGCGCCCCAAATGCCTCGAAAGCCTAGAGGGGCTTCCGGCCGAAAAGCTGCAAGATCGGCTGAACCTGCTGACGGCCTTCGACCGGCTGCGCCGCGATCTGGACGCCAGCGGCGTGATGGACGCCATGGACCGCTATCACCAGGAAGCGGCCTCGATGATCCTCAGCCCGCAAGCACGCGAGGCCTTCGATCTGGAGAAGGAAGATCCCCGCGTGGTGGAGCGCTACGGCAAGAGCCCCTGGTGCCAGTACACGCTGATGGCGCGGCGGCTGGTGGAGGCGGGCGTGACCTTCGTCACGGTGGACATGCCGCATTGGGACGATCACTGGAACCTCAAGGAAGGCCATGGCTACAAGCTGCCCGTGGTTGATCAGGCCGTGGACAACTTGTTGCAGGATCTCCAAGAACGCGGCATGCTCGACCAGGTGCTGGTGCTGGTCATGGGAGAGTTTGGCCGCACTCCTCGCATGAACAAGGGTGGCCCAGACATCCCCATTCCTGGCCGCGATCATTGGGGCAACGCCATTTCCGCCATGATGGCGGGCGGGGGCCTCCGCTGCGGGCAGGTGGTGGGGGCGACCAACTCCAAGGGAGAATACCCCGTGGAACGCGCGATGCTCCCGTCCAAGCTGCTGGCCACGGTGTATCACGTGCTCGGGATCGATCCCCGCATCGCCTTCAAGGACCACAGCGGCCGGCCCATCCCTATTCTGGATGACCCAGAGCCGATCTCTGAAGTCGTCTAGCCGGCGCCGGCCAGGTTGGTAGGGGGGCCGGAGGCGCTGCCTTGCTCCGTCAGGAAGCAGGGGATGCCCCTCTGTCTGCGCAGCGGCGGCCTCAGGCCACGTTGCGGCCCGGGCTAGCGAGCGAAGGAAAGGCGGAGGAAGAGCTGCGTGCGCGTCCAGGCTGGCGCCGTGGCACCGTCGGGGATTCGACGCAGACGGTTCGAGGGGTACGAGGCGGCCACGCCTCGCCGCGGGAGGGGCTGCAATCCTTCAAGGGCCAGCGCGGTGGGGCGAGTTGCGTCCGATTCGACATGTCCCCACGTGTCAACAGGGCGATCCACAGGTATGGGTACGGGCTGCGGCAGGCGCGAATAGGCGGGGCGAATCGGGCTGTAATGCCAGCACGGCGCGGTCGTGGGCTTCTAGCCGCCTGATCACAACTGCGCCGGCTTGACGAGAAGACCCAATCGGCGGGCGTTCTGGCCGTTCCCACACGCCCGTGACGCCCGAAATACATGTGCTGTAAGCCGCCTGCCGCCGGCCATGCCACGTGCTCGGCGCTGCCAGGATGCCCGCCGCTGCGCGCGGCAGGCACGATTGCCCATGCTACACTTCTAGAGTTCCGTTGCGGTGGGGCACCGCGCGCATGGCCATGGGAGCAAGCTCGTGAAGCGGACGGTGCTAGTAACAGGCGGGGCTGGCTTTATCGGTTCCCATCTGGTGGAGGCCCTGCTGGCACGCGGAGACCAAGTAAGGGTTCTCGATAACCTGAGCACGGGCCGGCGCGAGAACCTTGCCGCCTGTGCGGACGAGGTGGAGTTGATCGAGGCAGATTTGCTGGATGGGCCGCAGCTCCAGCGCGCTTGCCGTGGGGTCGAGTGCGTGTTCCATCAGGCGGCCCTGGCCAGCGTGCCGTTGAGCATGGAGCGGCCGCTGGATACGCACGCCGCGTGCGCCACGGGTACGCTGGCACTGCTTGACGCCGCGCGCAAAGGGGGCGTGCGGCGCGTGGTGTATGCCGGTTCCAGCAGTGCGTACGGCGACCAGCCAACCTCGAGCAAGCGCGAAAGCGACCTGCCTGCGCCCATCTCCCCCTACGGGGCGGCCAAGCTCTCTGGCGAACTGTACTGCCGAGCGTTTGCCCACATGGGGCTGGAGACGGTCACGCTGCGATATTTCAACGTGTTTGGCCCGCGGCAGGACCCGACCAGCCCCTACTCCGCCGTGATACCGCTGTTCATCACCGCCATGCTCTCCGGCAGGCAGCCCGTGATCTACGGAGACGGCCGCCAATCTCGCGACTTTACGTACGTGGCCGATGTGGTCCAGGGTAATCTGCTGGCTGCCGACGCTCCCCATGTCAGCGGCCAGGTCATCAACATCGCCGCGGGAAGGGCCGTTAGCCTCCTGGAACTGCTCGGTATGCTGAACAAGCTGCTAGGCACGAACGTATCACCCGTACACGCCCCGCCCCGCCCCGGCGACATACGCGAGAGCCTGGCAGATATCAGCCTGGCTCGCCGCCTGCTCGGGTACGAGCCGAAGGTAAGCTGCGAGGAGGGGCTGCGCCTCTCGATCGAGTACTACAGGGGACTCGTACCGCGTTGACGGCCCCCGACCCTCTGCTGACGCAAGCGAGCCTGGTGCAGCGTTGAGCGGAACCAGCCCACGTGACAAACTCGAGCACCTGTTGCAAGCCCGCACCGCCCTGGTGGGGGTGGCTGGGTTGGGATATGTAGGGCTGCCCCTGGCACGTGCCCTGGTCGATGCGGGCTATCGCGTACTGGGCTTCGACGTCGACGAGCAGAAGGTGGCTGCACTCCAGGCGGGTCGCAGTTACATTGGCCACGTGCCTTCCCATTGGATCGAGCAGGCCCTCCATGCCGGGCGCTTGGAGGCCACCAGCCGGATGCACCGGCTTGCCGAGCCTGATGCCCTGCTCATTTGCGTGCCCACTCCGCTCACCCAGACCCGCGATCCGGATCTCTCGTACGTCGAGGCTACCGCGCGGGATCTGGCAGCCGTCTTGCGGCCCGGCCAGTTGATTGTGCTGGAAAGCACCACCTACCCGGGCACGACGCGCGATGTGCTGCGGCCGATTCTCGAGAGTTCGGGCCTGCGAGCCGGTCTAGACTTCTTCCTGGCCTACAGTCCGGAGCGAGAAGATCCAGGCCATCCGGAGCACACGGCTTCGCGCATACCGAAGGTAGTGGGCGGTATCGATCCGCACAGCCTGCGATTGGCTGCCCTGCTCTATTCTCACGTGGCGCCCGAAGTGGTGCCGGTCTCGAGCTGCGAGGTGGCCGAGGCGGCCAAGATTCTCGAGAACACTTACCGGTCGGTGAATATCGCCCTGGTCAATGAGCTGAAGATGCTCTACGACCGCATGGGGATTGACGTGTGGGAAGTGATCGACGCCGCGCGGACCAAGCCCTTCGGCTTTCAGGCCTTCTATCCTGGCCCTGGCTGGGGGGGGCACTGCATCCCCATCGACCCCTTTTATCTAAGCTGGCTGGCACGCCGCTACGGCCAGGCAACCCGGTTCATCGAACTGGCTGGCGAGATCAACACCTACATGCCGCAATACGTGGTCGAACGCACCACGCTGGCCCTCAACGATCGCGGCAAGCCCGTGCGCAACAGCCGCATTTGCGTGCTGGGCGTCGCCTACAAGCCAGATGTCGATGACCCGCGGGAAAGTCCCTCCTTCGTCCTCATGGAGCTGTTGCTTGCCCGCGGCGCCATCGTCTCCTACAACGACCCGCACGTGCCGCGCCTGCCTGCCATGCGGCATCATCCCCTGCCGCCCATGGAAAGCCAGCCTCTCACCCCTACGTTTCTTGCGCAGCAAGATTGCGTGCTGATTGCCACCGACCATTCCGCTTACGATTACGAATGGATCGTGCAGCACGCACCCTTGGTGGTCGATACCCGCAATGCCACGCGCCGCGTGAGCACGGGGCGGGAAAAGATTGTGCGGGCATGAACAGGCGGCTAGCCGTGCCGCGTAGCCGCTTCAAGCCGAATCCTCCGAGCGGGCTGCCGTCGGCCAACTTGCCATGTGCTCTCTGAGCGGGCCCCGCACCCGAGAGAAAGCTCCGCGCAAGGCCCAGCGCTGCCCCGTCCAGGAGGCGAGGGGCGTCAATGCGTCGCGGGGCCAATACGGCGGCAAAGCTGAACGAGCTGAGCAAGCGCCTGCAAGATCGAGGTGGTATCTGCGCCCTTTCGGGCCGCCTGTTCAAGCCGTTCTGCCGGCCCGGCCAGGATGCCGAAGCCATAGCCCCCCGCAGAGCCCTTCAGTTGGTGTGCGGCACGGGCCAGCTCTTCCCATTGCTGTGCGGCCGCGAGCCTTTCTAGGAGCGCTATGCGTTCCGGCATTTCCTGTACATACAGTTCCACCAGTTCGCCCAGGTGCGGATCTCCTGACAGCGTGGAGAACAGCGACGGTTCAAACTGCATGGTGTGGACGGTGCTGCGTGAAGCCCCTGCATGCGACAAGTATACGCTGCATTGCTTCCGTCGCGTTCGCCAGCGGGGCATTTCCTTGGGGAGGGGCAATCGTCGGCGTGGCGGGGCGTGTGTTGCGGCAGCGGCAGATGACGCACAGGCGTTACCAGCCGCCCCGCACGCACGGTGTCAGCGGCCTGCACGATACGTTCGAGCCAATGCGCAGAACGTGAATATTGCGAAAGTCGTCGTGCCGCCTAAGGCAATCCCAGATGCAGGTCGATAGCTGCCATAGCTGCTGAGAGAGCCCAGCACCCCAGCGAGTTCCTAACTATACGTTTCGGAGACCTCCCCATGAAGTTCCGTATGCTGATGATTGTGGCAGCGCTGGTCGGCCTATTTGCCGCGCTTCCCGACGCCAACGCCGGCCTTTTCCGCCGGAGCAAGTGCTGCGACCCGTGCTGCGACGTATGTTGCGAGCCGAGCTGCTGCGCCCCCGCTTGCTGCGAGCCGAGCTGCTGTGCCCCGGCTTGCTGCGATCCCTGCTGTGACGCATGCTGCGACCCGTGCTGCAAGCCTCGCCGCTGCCGCGTAGGCCTGCTGGAGCGCCTGCGCCGTGCTCGCTGCTGCCGTGCCTGCTGCGAGCCGTGCTGCGAACCGAGCTGCGGTGCGGAGCCGGCCTGCTGCCACTAGCAAGCGCCGTTGTGCAGCGTACGAGAACCGAACTGCCGCACGGCCCCTGCTCATCAGCGGGGGCCGTGTCGTTTCTGGACACGAAAGCGGCCGTCACTCCAGCTCTTCCAACCAGAGCCGGATCTCGTTTTCGTACTCGCAAGCCAGCTCGCCCTTGACAAGCTGGCGGTGGAAGCTGGCGGCCCCTTCCTTCACCAGGTCGGCCGCTTCGGCGCTGGGAAACCGGCAGTTGGGATCCGGGGCGATCAGGCTGCGGATCAGGGTCATCAGCAGATCGTTGCACACCACCTCGTGGGGCAGCCGCTCCGCCAGCCTGTGTACCAGCAGCCGTTTGGCCTCCAGCAACTCCCGGTAGTTCAGGTGCGGTGGAAACGGCGGGGCGCCGGAAAGCATCTCCACCAGCACGTAGCCCAGACTGCACAGGTCGGAGCGGGGAGAGGTCCCCGTTCCCTCCAGCACCTCGGGAGCAGCATAGCGGGGCGTGCAGTTCCGCCGCTGCGGCGCCTCTTCGTACTCGTACGCCGAACCGATGTCGATGATCTTCGCGTTGCCCGTCCGCTTCAACATGATGTTCGAGGGCTTCACGTCCCCGTGGACGATCCCCTCGCGGTGCAGGGCTGCCAGCGCCGCCAGGCACTCCCGCAAGACGGCGATCGCAATGCCTGGCTTCAGCCGCGGCTGCTGCGGCCCCGCCGTGACGATCACATTGTTGATGTAATCCCACCGCTTCATGCTGACGCGGTTCCGCACATGCTCCAGCATGGAATGGGTCAGCAAGCGGCTCAGGTCGTAGCCGTCGATCCACTCCATCTCCATCAGCCGGATGCGATCCCGCTCCAGGAAGTTGTGGACGTCGATCAAGTTATCTTGCTGGATCTGGGCAACCCGCGCTGCCACGTGGGCAATCCGCCCCATCGCCTCCTCGTAGGCCCGCACGGTCTCGTAGTGCTGGGGGGAAAAGATCTTGAGC
The DNA here is from genome assembly GCA_023511675.1 of Pirellulales bacterium. Lineage (GTDB taxonomy): Bacteria > Planctomycetota > Planctomycetia > Pirellulales > JAIMBC01 > JAIMBC01. The sequence goes on along the minus strand of JAIMBC010000048.1, from coordinate 16,346 downwards.
GCCACCGGCAGGGTGAAGTTGTCGGTCCCCCGCCGCTCGCTGAGGTACACCACCCCCTGCCCGCCCTCTCCCAGCCGTTTCAGCAGGCGATGGTGCTCGGTCCAACTCATCCGCTGCGCTGCCACCAGGTCGTGGTAGCGCGCGAGCAGATCTTCCGGGCAGCGCTGGCTACGTTGCCCGTTCAACGTCAACGTTCCAGTACCCTCGAAAAAGGTCGTGGTTGCCACGCTATCGTCTCCCTGTGGATGACGCCATCCGTGGAATCGGCCGTCATCTTAGATGGCAGGCCAGCGTTTCGTAAAGAGCGGTGCCCCCTCGCAGGAACAGCACGAGGCGGCCTACCAAGAAAGCCGCCCCCTACATGCAAGCCAAACCGCCGTGGCATACGTCCATGATCCACGTCAGGCTGCTGCACCAGCCCGCCCAACGCTGGCGACGGCCGCCGCAGCGGCTGGCTCGGGTGCTCGCCCCTCGCAGCAACTTGCAGCCGCTGTGACCACTCGTTGAGCCGGTAGCCTGCCGTCGGGGCAGACAGCGCTGGCAGCGGCGTGCTGTCAGAACCGCCCGCGCCGACGTTCCTTGGCAGGCAGGATTTCCAGGCAGCAGGTCCACCAGCCCGTGAGGATCGTCTGCTGGAACTCGGCGGGCAGCCCCTCTTCGGCCATTTCTCGGGCCAGACGTTCGTGATCGTAGGCCACAGGTACAAACTCCACCTTCAGCTTGCGCGGGGCCGCGATCTCCAGCAGCGTGTACCAGACGTTGGTGCTGCCGTCGTTCTCCGGTCGGCCCAGTACGCCCACATTGACGAAGCGGCGGCCGCAGCCCAGTGCACGCTGCCATTTGATTCCCGTGTGCGTGGCCAGGATCACATCGGCGTGGTACTGGTGGCAGAGCCACTCCAGAAAGTGGGTAGAGCAGGTGGATTCCCAGAGAAACTCGTTGGTGCGGCGCGGGCTGCCGTGGCAGAGCAACAGGTGCCAGCCCTCTACATCGAGGCGGATCTGCCGCGGCAGGTCGCGCAGCCAGCGCCGGTGTTCTGGGGAGGTGTGCTCCAGGGTGTACTGGTAGCTGATGCGTGCAAAGTGATTATCGCGTTCATCGGTGTAGCCGCACTGGCAGTCGGCAAGTTCGTGGCCGACGGAGTCGTCGTAGTTGCCCTGCAGGCACTGCACCTGGTGTTCGTGCAGCAAGGGGAAGACGCGATCCGGGTGGGGGCCGAAGGCTCCCAGGTCTCCCAGGCAGAAGACGGCATCCGCGCCGCGGCGGCGGATATCGGCCAGCGCTGCTTCTAAGGCCAGGTAATTGCTGTAAATGCCGCCCAGCATGGCCAGGCGGACGCTTCCCATTGGCGACGTCATGGCTCATTCGGCATCGTGGGGTGCGTGAGGGTCAACCGTTGGCAGTGAATCCAGCCGCCATCGCCAAGGCTGCGGACGCGCGCCCAAGCTAAGCGTCGAGAACTTCCGGCGCATTGGCCGGGGCGACACGCTGGCGCAGCCCAGCAGCGCTATCTTCCGGCCGAGGGGTTGGCACACAGATTGTGGCTGTGCACGCATGTGTAGCAGGCTCCATGCCGCAGTCGGTAGGGCACGAGCGCCTCGGCAAGCGTGTCGCCCAGCAGAGAATCCGCCGCGGCGATGAGTATGGGGCAGACGTAAACGCCACGGTCGGTGACGATGCGGCTGTGCTCGCACGGCAGGTGCGACGTGCCCAGCAGCTCGAGCATCTCGGCCGTGACGCGCTCGTCAGCCGCGTATCCGCCCGTGCGTTGCACCTCGGCCCCCAGCCGCAAAGTTGGCAGCACTTTTAACCTGGGCCGAGCGATGCCGCGGCGGCGTAACAGGCAGCGAAAGCCATCGAGCACCGCCGGCTCCTCTGCCATCGTCCAGGTGCGCACCGCCGTGATCAGCGGCAGGAAACCATGGGCCGCCAAGCGGGCCAGCCCCTCCATGGTTCGCTCGAAAGTGCCCGGCCCCCGAATCGCGTCGTTGCTCTCGGCGGAGAAGCCGTCCAGCGAGACGCGGAACTCAAGGCTATAAACGCTCTTGCGTTCGGCGTCAGCCAGTTCTTGCAGCCATGCATCGCGCAGCACCGAGGCGTTGGTGAGGACCGTGGCGGGACCGTAACCCAACGTCTCCACCAACATGGGCACCAATTCGGGGTTGAGAAAAGGCTCGCCACCGGTGAAGTAATACTCCTTCACGCCCAGCGGTACCGATTCGGCCAGGTAGCGGCGCAGCTCCTGCAACGTGAGGAACCGGAAGCTGCGGTTATGCGGGCTGCAGCTTATAAAGCAATGCAGGCAGGTGAAGTTGCACAACGTCCCGCCCGCCTGGAACCAGAGGTCGTCCAGATGCGTGATCCCCACCAGAGGCGGAGGCGCATCTCCAGACACGCCCCTGTTTGCTTCCGCCGCACTCACTCGTACGGGCTCCTGTGTGTGGCGTAGAGATCCAGGCCTGGCCGATCGAAGATAATGCTGAAGACGTCGCGGATTTGCTGATGGCCTGTGCGCAGCAAGAAGGGCGAGCGGCGTCCGTAGCTCTTCGCGCCAAGAATGTAATAGTCCATTTCCGGCTGGAGGAGAGCCTCGGCGCCCACAGCCGGCTGCGCCAGACAGTCCCCGCCGGCAGCGAGCAGGGCGGCCGCGAGCTTCATGGGCCCGCCCGTGGCATAACACTCATGCACTTGCAATTCCTCGTAGATGCGGCGATCGGGGCGCCAGCCCACGTTAGCAATGATCTCGTCGACTTCGCGCTCTCCCGCATGCGCACCCTCCAGACTCACGACAAACCCGCCGCCGCCGCGGGGGATGAGCGAACGCACGCTGGTTTGCGGCAAGCACTCGATCTTGCCCCCGCCCGCCGCGAGCCGATTGGCCTCTCGAGCAAGACGCTCCCGCTCGGCAAGCGGGTCGTGCTCCAGGAGAGCAAGCGGCCCCTGCCCCGCGGAGAATGCCCGCCTGACAACCCAGAGAACCCGCGTGTGCGGCTCCTCTTCGGCCAGGCTTGCCAGCGCCAGCACGTTCGTGGCCGCCGAATGGCCCCCCCCGATCACCAGCACGCGCCGGTTGGCATATCGCGCACGGTCTGCACCGGCGATGTCGGGCAGGCCGTACTCGATTTGGCTGGCGGCAGCCAGCTCTCCGAGCGCTGGCAGCCCGCCGGTACCCAGCCAGTTGTGGTTGCCGAACGTGCCCGTGCAGTCAAGCACCACATCTGCCGTGGTGTATCGCTCGCCCTGGCGGTCGCCCACAAGCAGCCGAAACGACGGCTCGCTGCGGGCCTCATCGGCTACAAGGTCGCCTTTCAGCAGTCCCTCGCGGCCCACGGCGAGAACCTCCGTCCCCAACCGCAGGCTGTCCACCACCAGATCGCTGTGTGCCAGCGGCACGAGGTAGCGCTCCACAAGCTCTTGGCCTGTGGGGAGGCGGTCAGGCTCCGGAGGCCGCCATGCCGGGTCTTGCGCCGCCAGCGCGGCCAACCCCAGCGTGGAAACGTTCCATCGCCAGGGGCTGAACATGCGGACGTGGCCCCACTGCTGCACGTTGGCTGCCAACGGACCGCGCTCGTACACGTCCACGTCGTAGCCCAGGTAGCGCCCATACAGCGCGGCCTCGATGCCGATCGGCCCGGCACCCAAGACGGCAATCCGCGCAGGGGTATCCACCGCCATGTTCAATTACCTGCCTGGCGCAAGCGGCACGTTTCGCCGTGGTGATGCCAAAAGATCGGGGCTCCTCCCATGTGCGGCATTCTCCAATGCCCGGCGGCCGCAGACAAGCCGGCGATAACGAACTGCCCCACGGCCGTCTCCTGGCCGCAGCGTCGATGCCTTCAACCGGGATTCCTGGCACCGCCGCCCGCCTGCGTTTACGCAGTACCCCTCTTGCGGCGCGGCCGCCTACCTCGCGACCGGCTCGATTCTCCTTGAAGGGCGGCCCGAGCCGCCCGCGCGCCAGCCTGCTGGGTGAGCACTTGCATCAAGTACGCCCTCGCGCGCTGGCCAATGCCCGGCGATTGGCTCTCCCTCGGACCGGCTACGTTCAACACCCGGATCTTGCGCTCCGCCAGCCACGACCTGACCGCCTCGGGCGGCGGAAGCTGATCCAGATCGACCACCAACAGCGGCCGGCGATGCTGCCGGGCAACCTGGCACGTTAGCAATGTGCCGCCCGTCGGCGTGCCAACGCAGAGGACCATCGTTCCATCTGCGTCCAGAACGTTCTGCACGGTGCGGGGCGCATAATCGGCAGAGGAATGCTCCGCCAGCACGTACCTCGAAGGGATAATGCCATCCTCCGCCCGCCGGCCTCGAGGGCACCAACCGCCGTGGGGAATCCCTAGTGCCATGGCCGCATCAAGCCCCGCGCGATCGACCCCCGTCTGTCCGCCGCTAATGATGCGCTCTAGGTGCATTCCGCAGATTGTATCCATTACCGGCAGCGGCTGGCGAGGTACCGCGGCCCATGTCGCAGCAGGCCAGCCCGACAGCCGTAACAGCGGCCGGAAACCTGTGCCGCAGCGAGAATCGTTTCCGTCGCCGTCCGCCCTCCCATCGCGGTGCGCCACTCCCAGTACCTCCGGCCCAACGAGAAGGCGCTAGCCTAGCTAATCTGCGGGGCAGCCGGGTGCACGGGGTGCGACCGGGCACCCCGTCGAGTCGATACTCCCGGCACGCGTCGGCCAATTAGGGCAGCGGATAGCACAGCCCGCCCCACACCACAGGAGTGCTACCAGACGTTGCGCCGGCAAGGGAGATCGAACCATCCTCGGGCAAATACCCCAGAACCACCACGCGGTCACCCGGCACAACCGGCGTGGTGGGAAGCGAGGAAGCCACGACCGTTACGGGCAATGGCTCGCCGAAGAGGACGATGCCCAGGCTGAAACGGCCGGCATCCTGACTTAGCGCACGCACGGTACCGGCAAGTGCGATGCCGCCGACCGCCGGCTGGCGAGATCGCAGCCGCTGGCCCGCGAGCCGGCCAAGAGCCGCCAGCCTGCTTGGCGATGCGACCACGCACGCGAGCAAGCCGCACACTCGATTGCGTAACTCTGCGCGCTGCTGCTCATATGGGGGGGAACGCAACAGGGTGGTGGTCTCGGCCAGACGGCAGAGGTCGTTGTACGCCCGCAGCGAAATGGCGCGCGCCGTCCTCGACGCACAGGCCGCGCACGCCATTGGGCCGCTCGGGTATGCTTTGCCGCTAGACGCAGCCGAACTCTCCGCTGTGTTCTGTTCTGCGAAGCGCCCGCACCCGAGTGACAGGGCCGTGGCCGCCACGCTGTGCTCAACATCGCGCGGCGCGTAGCTCGGTTTGCCCCATGGTGTCTGTTCTGCCGCCAGTGTGTGGCCAGCGTCGGCTGGTACCCATGCCACTGCTTCCTCGACTGCTGCTGGGGCGGCCGCGTTTACAGATGGCAGCTTGTCAGCCGCTGGCAGCAGGGGCCGCGAGGGTATTCCGCCCCGCTGTTGACTCGGGCGACGACGTTGCGGCGCCTGGACGCCATCTGCATCCTGATCGTCGGTCGAGTTGCCGCCGGGGAGCATCCAAGGTGGAAGCTTGGAGCGCAACTCCAGAAAGTCGCCCCGCGCCCCCAGAATCAGCACGAGCAGGTAATAGCCGATCGCTACGCCCAATGCCCCCCCAACCACCACTCCCGCCATTTGCCCCAGCACGCCAAAGCGCCGCGGCGGGCGGCCTGGGGTGCGCAGCTTGAGTGCCGGCGGTAGGGGCGTTTCACCCTCCTCTCGGGCGGCCGACTCCTGACCCAGCTCCGCCGCACGGGCCAGCTCCGAGCTGGAGTCGTCGGACCAATACTGCTGGGAAGTTGGCGTCGCGTCGTCGTCCGCACCGCCGGATCCAGACAGCAGGCCGTTGTAAGCCGGAGCGTCCGACCAGGGAGAGGGAGGCTCCCGCAGGGCGTGGCCTGGCTCGGTGGGGGGGGCTGGCTCCAAATCTCTTTCGCCCGAGGGCGCGGGTACCGTGGTGTGGTGGGGCATCTCGCCCTCGGCCGGCATCTGGAAGGTCGGAGTGCTGGCCGGGGAATCGTAAGCGCCGCTTGCTAGCGGATCGTAACCTTCGGTCACAGGGGCGGCAGGGGTGGCACTTTCTGCCGAAGCCGGTTCTCCGCCAGGCAATGGGAAAGGCGCCTCCGGCGGTGGGTGCAGTGACTGTGGCTGCTCGCTGATGAGCGCGGCCGCCTCGCTGACGGCCAGTTGCGGCCCTGGCGGGGAAGACGCTGCCTGGGCCGCTACGCTCGACTCAACGGTTGCCGGGGGCATGTGCGCCACCACGCCTGGCATCTCCGCTGGCTGCTCCGCAGCAAGGGGAATGGCCGCCGGAGGCAGGGGATCTCCACTTTCCCGCACCTCGGCAGCGGCGAACACCTCCCGGCAAATAGGACACACAAGCTGTGTGACCTTGTCAGCCAGGTCCAGGATGGTCAGATCCCGGAAACAACGCGGACAGGGGCAAAGTCGGGGCACAGTCTGCTCTTATACAGGTTGGGTTGCGCAGCCTCCGCCCAATATCCGATCCCAGAGCCACGTGGGCGAGCCCCCGAAGGTCATGCGATGGCGCCCTGTCATGCGAGGCTCCAGGATACGCTTCTAGCCCAGGCCGTACAACGGTGCAAACTTGGCTTGCAGGTGCGAGACGAGAGGTTCATGCGAGAGGGGCCGGCCGGTGACGCGTTCGACCAGCTCAGCGGCCGTGTAGCACTGGCCCACGGCATGGATCTTCTCACGCAACCACCTGCGCAAGGGGGTAAACTCTCCTTGTTCGATCTGGCGAGCCAACCCTCCCAGCTCGCGATCCGCCTGCGCGTAGAACTGGGCCGCATACAGGTTGCCGAGCGAGTAGGTGGGGAAGTATCCCACCAATCCGCCGCTCCAGTGAATGTCTTGCAACACGCCTTGCCTGTCGTCCGGTGGCACGATCCCCAGGTATGATTGATACTTCTCACGCCAGGCCCCCGGCAAATCTGCCACGCGGAGTCGGTCTTGCAGCAGATCGACCTCCAACTCGAATCGCACCAGAATGTGGAGGTTGTACGTGGCCTCATCCGCCTCTACCCGTATCAGGGATGGCCGCACATCGTTGATGGCCGCGTAGAATGCCTCCAGCGGCACATCTGCCAGCGCTTCCGGAAAAGCCTGCTGCGCCTGCGGATAAAAGTAACGCCAGAAGGCCAGACTGCGCCCCACGAGGTTCTCCCACAAGCGGGACTGGGACTCATGGATGCCCATCGATACGGCCTCCCCGGGCGGCAGGCCGAACATCTCCTCCCGCAGGCCCTGATCGTAGATCCCATGCCCCGCTTCATGAAGGATGCCGAAGAAAGCGGAGTTGAAGTAGCTCTCGTCATAACGGGTGGTGATGCGGCAGTCCTGGGGCCCGATGCCGGAACAGAAGGGATGTGCCGTTACGTCGAGCCTGCCGCGATGGAAATCGAACCCGATGCATGCGGCCACGTGGCGCCCCAGGCGTTCTTGCGCCTCGCGCGGGTAGTGGCGGTGGAGGATTTCGACCGGCGGGCTCCGCCGGCTCTCGACAATAGCGGCCACCAGCGGCACAAGGGCGTCTCGGAGCCGGCCCAGCACGGCTCCGATGTGAGAGCACAGTTCGCCCGGCTCGAAGTCGTCGAGCAGCGCGTCGTACGCGCTTTCGCGGTAGCCCACCGCCTCGGCCTGCTCGCGCTTGAGGCGGAAGATGCGTTCCAGGTGTGGGGCGAAGGCCGCAAAGTCGCTATCGCGGCGAGCCGCCTGCCAGGCTTGCTGGCCGAGAACGGCGGCTTGTGTCAGTTCCTCGACCAGGCTGCGGGGCAGCCGCGTCTTCTTTTCGTAGAGGCGTTTCAGTTGTCGGATCGTGGTGCCAGAGTCGCTGTGGGGATCTGCGGCAAGCGGGCTGGCTGCCAGTTCATTCAGCCATTCGCCCAGTCGCGGGTCGGTTTGCCGTTCGTGGATCAGGCCGGCGAGTTGCGCGGCCTGCTCCGCCCGGAACGCTGCCGCACGCGGCGGCATCATGCAGCGTTCGTCCCAGTAAAGCAGAGACTCGATAGTGGCAAACACGGCCGTCTGGCGCACGTGGCGGCAAAGCTGGTCGTAGGTGCTGGTACTCATGCGGGGCCTGGCAGGGGACAGGTGGAGTGGTGGTGCAACCGGAGGGTTGCACGCGCAACTGTAATGCGCCGCCCTTCTCCGTGCCAGTGGCCGCCCCCGTCGGTTTGCGCCCCGCCACAACATCCCTTGCTAAAAGCCGAGATCGCGCTCGATCTCGCGGCTGCGCGAATCCACACCCACGCGTTGGCGTGGGTGCCCCGGCAGGCGCAGATCGCTCTTGAATAGCGACATGGTGGACGACTCTGCCGTGTCTTTCTTGCCGTGCCAGGCGCAGCCGGCCACGCACGCTGCCACCAGCAGCGCAAGAAGGCACCCCAAGCTACGCAGCGAGTTCGCCATCGGCAAGCTCTGGCACGGCTGAGCACGACCCTTGCGGCCGAAGTGTGCCAAATCGTCCCCAGCGGGTCCATAGCAATTCTCCTTGCGTGGAGGACCCCGAAGCCCGCATGCCGGCAAGCCCCGGCGGCCCCGGAAGCTAGGAAGCCGGCAAGCTGGGGAAACTGCAACCTCGCTGGAGCCGTGCTGCGAGCAGGGCTGCGCTGGGCTTCGTGGCCGGCACGCTGGCTATGACTGCTGCGGTAAGATTGGCCGCTAGGAGCTGAGGCTATTGTGTGCTCCGGCGGGTGCTAGCGAGCGGCCCAATGCTGCCATGCGATCCACCGCAGCATGCTGCGGCAGCCAACTCGCCAAGCTGCCCAGCCTGCCGCCGTGCGGCTCTGCCCTTTCTTGGGCATCTGGCGTCTCAGGAAGTCCATGGGCAACAGGTCCTTTTACAGCAACTGAGTTCTCTCCGCCTTCTGTGTATCTTGCGCACGCTGCGGCCGTTTCTTCTGTGATGGTGCTGGCATATGATCGATAGCGGTCGCGTGCGTGTTTCGTGCGCCTCGACCTTGCGTGGCATCGTGCGGCCGGCTGGCGTGGCTGCGACTACCCGCTGGCGCTAGGAGGAGCTTGTAGAGATGAAGCTGGGTCTGATCAATTCCGCGTGGGTGCAGGCCGGCCGGCCTACCCAGTATGGGCTACAGATGACCAAGGAGATCGGCTTCGATACGGTAGACATCTTCACAGATCCGCTCGAGCTGGATGTGCGAGAGCGAGAGTTGATCCGCAGAGAGTGCCGGCGGCTCGACCTGCCCATCGTTTCGTTGGCCTGCGTGGCCGTGGGGCTGACAGACTTCAACGCCACGGTGCGCGCCTTTCATCGCTCGCGCGTGCGTGCCTACCTGGACCTGGCGTACGAATACGAGGCTCGCAACGTGCTGCTGGTGGTCGGAGAGTACATCTGGAATCGGGAGGTGATTCCGCCGCGCCAGCAGTGGCACTGGGCGGTTGAGGAGGTGCGTGCCCTCGGCGAGCGCGCCGCGGAGTTGGGGCTGGAAATCGTCCTGGAGCTGGAGCCGTTTCCGCTATCGCTCCTCAATTCGATGGAGAACATGGTCGCCTTTCTGGATGCGGTCGGGCTGCCATCGGTGAAGGCGAACATCGACATTTCCCATCTGGTACTGGCGCGGATACCGCCGGAAGCCCTGCGGCAGTTGCGCGGCAGGGCCGGGCACGTACATATCTCTGACTGCAACGGCAAGGTACATGGCGATCTGCCGCCGGGGCGGGGCGTCGTGCCCTTTGAGCCTTACCTGCGCGAGATCAAGGCCCTGGGAATCGAGGGAGCGATCTCGGTGGAGCTGGAGTACTCGCCGGACCCGGACAACATCGTGGGCTGGGTGCGGGAGGCCTATGAGGCCACCGACCAGTTGATGCGCCAGTGCGGCCTGCGTGGTTGAGGCGGCGGCGAAATTCGCGTCTCGGCAGGCCCTATGCCTGGCGAAGCTTGTCTGGCATACTGCGCTTTTTGGGCCTACGTGTGATGGGAGTTGCCTCCGCATGACGACAGGGTATGCACATCCAGAAGTGCTCGTATCGACCGAGTGGGTGGAAACGCACCGGCAGGATCCGCGGGTCCGCATCGTCGAGTCGGACGAGGACGTGCTGCTGTATCATCAGGGCCATATTCCCGGTGCCGTCATGATCGACTGGCAGCGGGACTTGCAGCACCAGGTGGTGCGAGATTACATCGATCCGCGTGCCTTCGAAGAGCTGTGTGCCAGCAAGGGCATCTCGAACGACACAACAGTGGTGTTCTATGGAGACAAGAACAACTGGTGGGCATGCTATGCTTTCTGGACGTTCAAGCTCTTCGGCCACGCTGACTGCCGAGTGATGAATGGGGGCCGCAAGCGGTGGGAGGCGGAGTCGCGGCCGATGGTCCGCGAGCCAGAACCCCAGTACCCCCGCGGAACGTACCGGGCTGCCGCGCCGGATCTGAGCATCAGGGCCTTTCGCGATGAAGTGCTCGCGCATGCCCGCGCTGGGTTGCCATTGATCGACGTGCGTTCTCCTGGAGAATACACGGGTGAGCTGTTGCACATGCCGGATTATCCGCAGGAAGGGGCCTTGCGGGGCGGCCACATTCCCGGCGCCATCAATGTGCCCTGGTCCAAGGCGGTGCAGGAAGACGGCACCTTCAAGTCTCGCGCCGAGTTGGAGCAGCTCTACTTCGAGCAGGCCGGCTTGCCGCGCCAGGGGCAGCCTGTGATCGCCTACTGCCGCATTGGTGAGCGATCGAGCCTGACGTGGTTTGTGCTTACGTATTTGCTGGGGTTGCCGCGGGTGAAGAACTACGACGGCTCTTGGACCGAGTGGGGCAACCTCGTGGGCGTGCCGGTGGCGAAGGGGCCGGAGCCGGGGAAGGCCACATGACCGGGTCTGCCGCTCTGGGCGACCGACTCGAACAGCTCTGCCAAGAGTTCGCCGGCCTCGACGTCCGCGATCGGCTGGAGCTGCTGCTGGAGTATGCGGAGTCGTTGCCGCCCCTGCCCGAGCGATTTGCCGCTTTGCGGCAAGACGAGTCGCACCGCGTGCCGGAGTGCCAGACGCCGGTGTATCTGTTCACCGAACTGGAGGACGGCCGCCTGCGGCTCCATGCAGAAGTGGCGCCAGAGGCCCCTACCGTTAAGGGGTTTGTGGCCGTGCTGCGCGAGCTGGTCACGGGTGCCCTGCCGGCGGAGGTTGCCACGCTGGATGTCGATTTGTTGCGACGGCTCGGCCTGGTCGAGGCACTGGGCATGGTGCGGATGCGCGGCTTGCACGCCGTATTCCAGCGGATTCGCAATGAGGCACGCCGGCTGGCGGCATGACCCGGCCGCAGCCATGAACTGGCCGCAGCGTGGGAATCACGGCCCGACGCGCCCAGGGCCGGCGATTGTCAGAACCCCATCGGAGGCCGTGGCGGTGCACGCCTGTCCCTGACAGTGCGTTGCCTCGGCGCTGCTCCCATGCCGCTCATGGTGCGCGCAAAGCCAAAGCTACGCTCGTCTTGGGGCCGTGGCCTAGGGCACAAAGCGGTAGCTGCCGCCCGAGTCTACCGCCAGCTCGCGCAGCATCGGCTCTCCCTCGCGGCTGACAAAGCCAATGGTGTGGATCGGTATGGGCCGGGTGGGCTGCCGGCGTGCGATGAGCTTGGGAATGCGCGGGTCGAACTCGCCATCGCTTAGCATGTAAATCGCGTGGGGGGCCAGGTCGATCGCCAGTTCCAGCGCGGCGAGGGGGTTGGTGTCTCCACCGCAATCGACGCGGCGCAGCCACTTCTCCAACAGCCGCAGATTCTCCGGGGTTGGGGAGACGAGGCCCGGGGCCGGCATGGGCAGCGCATTGTCGCTGAAAAAGATTACGTAGTAGCTCTGGTCGGTGTGCAACGAGGCAATCGCGCGGCGCAGCTCGTTCTTGGCCCGCACAAAGCGTTGGCCCCGCATGCTACCCGACATGTCGACGATGAATACGAACGACGTCCCTTCGAGCCGAGTTCCCAGGAATTCGGCCGAACTGGCGCCTGGGTCGGCTCCCCCCTCGCCAAGCTGATCAGATGGGCCTAGCTCGGCATCCTCGACAGGACCGAACCAGCCGCCGGCAGGCTCCTCCATCATCACCAGGACCGGCACCGTGATGGGAACGTGCGCCGCCGGCAAATCATGCCCGCCCAAGGCGCTCGAGGCCAGCAGTGACGGGACCGACTGCGGCGCGGGCAACACAACGGCTCGCTCCAGCGGCTGGGGCTCGTCTGCCGGCTGGAGCGTAGCGCTGAGCGCGGGGCCGTGGTACGAGCTTTCGCCCGGCAGCAGCCACAGGCCCAATGCTAAGATCAGCGCCGCATGGAACACGGCGGAATAAAGCAACCCCGCGGCTGCCCGGCGCGAAGCTGCGCAAATCCGGGGCAAGTACATGAATCTATTACAAGCCGCCGGGCCGTCAGGGTCAAGTGATTGGTTGCAAGGCTGTAAGCACAGAGGATTACGCCGCTGCCTGCGCCTCGGGCGCAGGCAGCGCCGGACAACAGGGCGGAACAAGCTAGCACAAATCCTCTCTGCACGCCGCCAAGCGAAAGGATGCTTTGGCAAGGCATGCCGATCTGCGGGGGCAGCAGGTGAGAGTTAACGGTGCGCAACGTGGCAGGCGGCACTGCGCAGCATGCACAAGAAAGTGTGCGCGCCTGACGGGCCGCGTGGGCGCGGCCGAGCAGCAGCGCAACTGGCTGCGGATTAGATCCTCACGTCCAGGCGGGCGTACTTGCCGGCAAAAAACAAGAGCGGGCTGCCCTCCCTCCAGCCGCCGGCCTCGATGTGGCCGATGAAAATGTCGTGGTCCCCTCCAGGTAGAATCTCCGTCACGCGGCAGTCGACCCAGCCCAGCACGCCGCCCAGGATGGGTGCCCCCGTTACGGCGGTAGTCACGTTCAGGTCGGTAAAATCCTTCGGACCGCGCTGGGCGAAGCGTTGTGAAATTTCCTGCTGCTCGGCAGAGAGGATATTCACGGCGTAGCACCGGCTGGCCACCAGCTTGGCATGCGTTTGGCTGGCTCGATCAATCGCTACCAGTACCAGCGGCGGATCCAGCGACAGGGAGGCCACGGCGTTGGCAGTGAGGCCCACCAGTTCATCTTGCCAGCGGGTGGTGACCACGGTGACGCCAGTGGCGAAGCGGCCCATGATCCGCCGCTGCGTCGCGGAATCGATGGCCATGCACGCCTCCTACGCAGTCTCGGGCCAGTACAGAGCCAATGCGTTGCTTCCCATGATGGCTTTCAGCTCCTCGGGCCGCAGAAAGTCATAGTATCGCTCCTGCATCAGCAGGCAGCGGCGATAACTGGTCTTCAGGATCACGTGCGGGAAGTCGCTGCCCCAGATCAGCCGCGCTGGCCCGAAGCGGTCGTACACGGCGCGAAACAGCGGCCAGCAATCGCGAAACGGGTAGCGCTGCGTGGAGAAATGATAGTAGCCGCTCACCTTGACGTAGACGTGGGGCCAGCGTGCTAGTGCCAGCAGCGCTTGAAAACCCGGCCCCTGCACGCCTTGCTGGGGATCAGGATGGGCAAAATGGTCCACGACGATGGGCACGGCGGGAAAGGCCTCCGCCATGCGGGCCAGCGTGGGCAGGTGTTCGGTGTTGGCCAGCACGCTGACCACCACGCCCAGGTCGCTGGCCCGTTGCCAGAGGGCGTGCGTATCCGGGTGGCCGAAGGAGGGGGCTTCCTCGGGATTGCGCGGCCGCAGCCGCAGGCCGCGGCAGCCGCGCTGGCGGACCCAGTATTCGAGCCGATCCTCGGCCCCTGGGATGCGCGGGTCGATCACGCATACGGCCGCTACCCGCTCAGGCTCTGCCGCGGCACAGTCCGCCACATAGGAGTTGTCCTCCCCCGGGTACATCGGCTGTACCAGCACGGCGCGTTGGATGCCATGCTCTGCCATGTACTCGGCAAACAGTTCCCATGGCACGTCGCACACGGGACTCATCACCGTCACAGCAGGGCGCGGATAGTCTGGCAAGGACCGCCATACATGCAGGTGGGCATCAACAATCATGAGCAGCTCGCGATCAAGGCAGGGCCAGGTCGGCCGGCTTGATGCCCTTTTGGTATGTGCCGAAACCAAAGGGCGTGGGATGGTACTCGCCCACCAGAGAAACGTCGGCACGTTCTGGAATTACATCTTCCATGCCCAGTGCCCAGTAGCAGGCATTTACCAGCAAGCGGCGCAAGCCCTCACTCTGGAGGTCCTGAGAGGCTCCCATGGTGGTGACGAACACCCGCGCCTGCTTCCCCGGCGCAGCAGACCAGGTTTTGACCCAAGCAATGGGCATCAGGGGATCGTTTTGCGGCCCCTCTACGGGAGGATCATCGGGCTGCATGCCTTGCAGCACCTGGCCGAGCACGAGCGGCTGGCAGCCTTCGAGAGGCAGGCGTACGCCATAGACATCGGTAGGGCCCCAGATATCTCCATCGGCCAGTCCACGGAGGATGGGGTGGCCCGCCGCATCGGGCGCCAGAATTCCCCGCGTGCTCTGTTTACCGTGCTGGCCGTGGTGATTGATCCAGGTTTCGCCCAGCACCTGCCGGCCGAAGCCGCCATCCCACTCGGTGGAGTTCCAGGTGTAGCGGGCATAGGGGTGATCGCCAGGTAGGTTGAAGGCGTGGGTCGAAGTGCGGAGCGCGACGATGGGGCGTCCCGACTCGACGTAATCCACAATGTGCCGCATCTGCTCGGGAGGCAAATTGCGGAAGCGAGTGAAGATCACCATCAGATCGGCATCATGCAGGGCCTCTAGGCCAGGAATGTTGTCTTGCTGGTCGGGCTTGATGGTGCCGTCTTGCGGGTCCACGGCGAAGAGCACGGTGCAGGTGAATCCATGCCGAACGGCGAGGATCCGCGCAAGCTGCGGCATGCCTTCTTCGGACCGGTACTCATCATCTCCCGTCACAAACACGATGTGACGCCCCGAACCGGCTCCTGACTGGCCCTGGTACACAACCCACGCCGGCTGGTCGTCGGCCCGGCCTGCGCTGGGCAAGCCGGCCGCTGCCAGACAGGCGGCAATGACAATTTGGCGACAGTACACGGCCTCGCTCCTGCTAGGAAACAAAACCCAGCCCATCGTAACCGCAGGAGGCGTCAAAGAAAAAGGGGCAGGAGGAAAGCTGACGCTCCCCCTGCCCCGTCACGGGGGGGTGAGAATGCGAAGGTGAGCTGCGGCCCCCCTCAGACCTGGCAGTGCGGCTCGGGCGATGTCGCGCCGCATTGCGGTTTCAGGCAAACCGTAGGGTACTGAACGCTAGGTCAGCAGCGGTGCGTGTCAAGCAATCCGCCGCGCGGGCAGGGGGAGAGGCGGGGCAGAGCAGGCTGGATCGGCTGGGTCGCGGCAGGGCCGTATCGAGGGAAGCGTGCGCTGGGACGCGCGATGGTGCGGTCTCTAACGATGGTACGAGCCTTTCCGCGTGCAGGGGGGCAGCCCGCGGTGGCCTTCTTGTTCGTGCCGTCCCCGTACAGCCCTGCCGCGTGTAAGGGGCAGCCCCGGCCGTGGCAGGGTCATGCCGATTGTTCGTAACCCAGCGCGGCCAGCGTTTGCGCCAGCAGCCTGCCTGTGGCGGAGTGGGGTTGGGCTGCCACGTGCTCCGGCGTACCGGCTGCCACCACGCGTCCCCCATCCGCAGCAGCGCCCGGGCCGAGGTCAATGACATAGTCGGCGCATGCAATCAGGTGCAGGTTGTGCTCAACCACGACCAACGAGTGCCCGGCCGACAACAGCGCCTCGAAGCAGTCGAGCAAGTGCACGATGTCTGCGGGATGGAGACCGGTGGTAGGCTCGTCGAGCAGCAACAGCGTGCGGCCGCGGTGCACGGAAGAGAGGTAGCCGGCAAGTTTGAGTCGCTGAGCCTCCCCACCGCTGAGCGTGGCGGCGGGCTGGCCGAGGCGTAGGTAATCCAGGCCTACATCGAGCAAGCATTTGAGGCGGTCCTGCACGCGCGGCTCGCCCCGGAAGAACGTGTGTGCCTGCCGGGCTGTCATCTCCAGCACGTCGGCGATGGTACAGCCGCGGTATGCCACCTCGAGCACTTCGGGACGATAGCGGCGGCCCTGGCACTCGCTGCACGTTACATACACGTCCGCCAAGAACTGCATGTCCACCGCGACCTGGCCCTGCCCTTCGCAAGCGGGGCAACGGCCTCCCTCCACGTTGAAACTGAAAAAACTGGCGGGATAGTTTCGTGTGCGCGCCGTGACGGTGGAGGCGAACACCTGGCGTATCTCGTCGAACGCCTTGACGTAGGTCACCGGATTGGACCGTGCGGTGCGCCCCAGTGGGGTTTGATCCACCAGCACGCAGTCGTCCAC
>JAIMBC010000005.1 GCA_023511675.1 Pirellulales bacterium | reverse complement strand
GCATCAACGCGTCCCAGTCCGAGATGCCGCCGGTGGTGTAGTCGCGCTGGTTGGCATACGGTGGGCTGGTGAAGAGCAGGTGAGCACGCTCGCCCTCGAGGAGGCGCGCGACGGCGGCCGCGTCGCGCCGCGCGCTCAACCATTTCCCGCCAATCGCGTGGGCACCCACAGGCCAACGGTGCCATCTCGGGGCCGCAGGATCACGTGCTGGGCCGTGATCTGCTGTTGCACTGCGGAATCGGTGAGCATGCCCAGCAGCGTGTCATCGGCCACTGGCAGTCCGGGGGGATGCCGTTGGGCCAGCTCGAGCAGACGCTCGTAACGGCCACAGCTCGTCTGCCAGAGCGCGGCAAACAGGGCCGAGCCTGCCTCACCGCCAGCAGGATGCAACTGCCGATAATGGTTCGTGGCCACCAGTGGCTCTGCACCCCTAGCCCACCGCTCCGCCGCGCGGCTGGGCGTACGCTCGATGACCACGCGCTGGCTGTTGTCGGTCCCTATGAGCGAAATCAGCGCCGCGGCCCAGAGCGGCTGCGAACCCAGCCTTCGGCGGGCATCATCGAAGTCGGCTGCATCCTCAAGTACCTGCCGCAAGGCGTACAGCACCGGAACGGCATGCGGCAAACGAGATTCGGCACACCACACCATGTTCAGTGCCAGCCCGAAGCCGCGGGGCGATAGCCCCGTGACCGCGCCGATGCCGCCGGCAAAACCGGCCAGGCTGGCGGCAGCCTGGCCTTCTCGCCGCACGCGCAACAGGCAGCTCGCCCGGGCCAGCAATTGCTCGGGCCAGAAGTCCATGTTTCGGGCCAGCACCGGCCCAGCGTCCGTAGCCAGCAAGAGGGTGGAACAGCCCAGTCCAGCAAGCACCAGGTCGTAATAGCAGTTGGCGGCAAGTACGGCTCGCCAATCGGCTTGCACCATCCGGGCCCAGCACTCGGCCTCCCCACGAAAGCGGCCGCCGGTGGCAGCGTCGATGCGATCGCCCAATGCCGCTGCCCACGGCCCCTTGCCCACGATCTGCTGCAGGAGCCCCTTCGCCGCCAAGACGACCTCATGCGGCACTGGCCCCGCCACGTCTGCCCCCCGGCCGCGGATCTCCAGCACGAGTTCGCTTACTTCTCGCCACATCCGCGTCATCACCAGACTGCCCGCAGTCCCTCGCCCGGCAATGCGCCGCGTACACCCTGCAAGTACGTGCCAAAATCGCTCCGTACCATCGATCTCTTCATGCTGTCGGCAAGGTAGCGGCGCGGATGCACTGCCCGCAAGGGAGCAGAGGCACACCTTCTGGCCGGCCCACAAGGCGGCTGATGCCCCTGCATCGGATCGAGACGTTCATCTGTGTACGGTGCTGGAGCCAAGACCACCTTGTGTTACCCCAGGCGGCCTGACAGATGATAGTAAGGGGCGATGGTGTTCGGACTTGCGGCGCTATGTTTGCGCCTTCAGGGCACGCCGCCCAAGATCCGATCTGCAAAGCGTTCCAGGAACTGATTGGTGACGCGGCGCAGCCGATCGTCCAATACCGCCAGCGCTGCAGAGCGGATGGTCTCGGGCACGCCGCCGTAAAAAACTTCGGCGATACCTCCGGCGATGCATGCCATGGTATCGGCGTCGCCGCCCAGAGAAATGGCGTTGCGCACCGCATCTTCATAATCGGCAGACTCCAGGAAGGCTCTGATGGCTTGCGGCACCGAACCCTGGCAGGAGACATCGAAGCGATATCCCGGGCGTATCTCATCCAGCGGCGTGGACAAATTATAGCCGAAGTGCTGCTCCAGGCAGGTGCGCATTTCCGCCTTGCTGCACGCTGTACGTGCCAGGAACACCGCCGCGGCCACGGCCTGAGCGCCGCGAATCCCCTCGGGATGATTGTGCGTCACTTCCGCACTGGCCCGGGCTTCCGCCAGCACGTCCTCGAACGAATCCAGCGCGGTTCCGATCGGGCTGACCCTCATGGCCGAACCATTCCCCCAACTGTTGTAGGGGACGCAAGACCGGCTTGCCGCCCAGCGAAAAAAACTCTCGCCATAGCCGGCGTCCGGGTACAGGTGGAAATACCTGTGGTATAGTGCGACGTAGTCCCCCCCGTAAAGACAGCGCTCGGCCACGGCCACTGTCAGCACGGTGTCGTCGGTATAGCGGCAGCCCGGCACAAACAGGGGGAAGTGCTTGGTCTTGGTGCCCGCGCCTTCGTGAACCGAACCGATCACGTCTCCGGCGATTGCTCCCAACATCCAGGCCTCTGCCTGATACGGGTTTCCAGAGAGTCCGCCTCACCCGGCCCGCCGCGCCTGCCACCGAGGCAATCACTTCAGGAAACGAATCGAAAGCGGATACTGCCAAACCTCGCCATTATTGGCCTTGATACCACCGACAATCGGAAACACGATGCCCACGATCCCCAGGGCGGCCAGCAACGGAATCCCAATCAGTACGAATGCGAGGAAAAACGACGCGATGCCGTAGATGACGTACGAAAGGAGCCAGTTCACAACGATCTTGCCGTGAACGTCCAGTTCCGGCATCTCCGCCTTCTTGAGCTGCCAGATCACGATCGGTGCCACCAAGCCTGCAAGCGGCACGAGGTAGCCCGCCAACAGAGAGAGATGCAAGAACATGGCCCACTGGCGTACCTCGCGCTGGCCTGCTGCGGGCGCCTCGGGCACTTGTGGCTCGCCGCTCATGATGACTCCACTCCAATCAGGGCCGCCTCTTGGCGCGGCCGAAGCGCTCGCTTGAGGCTTCAGGGCGAGTCGGCATGGGGCCGCAACACGCAGGGCGCCAAGAAGACGCACCAACAGGCTGGCCAAGAGCAACCGAAAACCGCTCAGGATTTTCACCCCCGAGGCCATGCCTGTCAACCAGCGTTCTTCGGCGGGGCTCGAGAGCAAGGTGGCCGGCGAAACGCTGTGACAAACGATCATGGCGTGCAGGATCATGCGACCGCGGCCCATAGGTGCAGGATTGTCTCGCACGCGAGGCGTTGGACTGCTACAACAGCGGTATCCAGGCTTCCGGCAGGCGTGGTAGGGCGAAGCCCGCGGCGCAGGCTGGTAAGACCGCGCCCTTTGTCGCGAGCCGTGCAACTTTTTGCCAGGCGTTAACAACCGGATCATGAGCACTCTCTACCGCGTGCATGTGGGCAGCGACCACCTTGTGTTTTGTGCCGCGCACTTTATCACCTGGCGGGAGGGTGAGTGTGAGCCCCTTCATGGGCACAACTGGCGGGTGCGGGCCATTGTCGAGGGGCCGCTGGACCAGCACTACTACGTGGTAGACTTCATCGGCCTGCGGGACACCTTGCGCTGCCTGCTGGCCGAACTAGATCATCGCGTGCTGCTGCCTACACAGCATGCCGAGATCCGGGTCACGGGCGACGAGAAGGAAATCACAGCCACGTTTCGTGATCGCCGCTGGGTGTTTCCCCGGGCCGAATGCGCGCTGCTTCCCGTGCCCAATACCACGGCGGAGATGATCTCCCATTACCTGGCGCATCGGCTGCGAGAGGCGCTCGCTCGGCTTGCGCCGCAGGTCCTGCGCTTGGAGATACAGGTAGACGAGTGTGACGGGCAGACCGGTATCTGCGTGCTGGAGTGTGGGCAATAGGAGCCACAGCACTGCGGCCCAAACCTGGCGCGTACCCCAGGCGAAGCCGCCAATGGGCTGCCGCGTGCGTGCGTTAGCAGATCACGCCTTGCCCTGGTGAGGGGCGAAGGGAGCGAGTCAAACGGCGGCATTGGCCAACGTTGTTTGCCTTTGCTCTTCGGCTTGCGGGGTGCTATTCTGGTGGCGTATTGCCCCTGAACGGGCCTGTGTGGTGAACCAGCGCCTGATGCCGATCGAGACTATCCCCTGGGCAATGCTGCGCCTTTCTGTGAGCTGTAAAGACCAGGTGACTTTGTGCCGAGGCGGTCCTGGACCACGCTGAAAACCACGCAAGAGTTATGCCAATGAAGCGCAAGAAGGGGTCGAGCAAGGGCAAGGCGCTCAAGCCCCTCAGCTCGAAGAAGCCGCCCGAGCCTACGAACAGCCATGCTGCTGTTGACGATTGGATGCGGCGCGTGAAGCCGGATTTGCAACCCATCGTCGCCCACCTGGACGCATTGATTCGCGCAACGATCCCCAACCTGCAATACGCGGTCAAGTGGAAGCGGCCCTACTATGGATTGCCGCAGCGGGGATGGCTGATCGAGCTGGCGGTGTACGATGTTTCTGTCAATCTCGTGTTCTTCGGCGGCGCGGAGTTTGACCCGCCGCCGCCGCTGGGAAGCGTGGGACGCAGCCGCTATGTCAAGCTGTGCACCCTGGAGGAGGCGCAGCAGGCGTCGGTTCGCAACTGGATTGCCCAGGCAGCACACGTGGACGGTTGGAAGTGACGAGAGACCGTGCCCTACCCCGTCGTGTTCGTGGGCTGCTGTTCGCTGCCGCGGGGCTGAGGGGAGCAGGCCACCAGGCCAGGCCGCACGATCGGCGGCAAGTGGCAGCAGCCCAGCAGCGCAATCATGCGTTCCCCAAGCCAAGCGCCAGCCAGGTGGCAGCGACAAGACCAGCAACTGACCTCAGGCTGACGCTTCAAGAGGGAAGAATGGCAACGCGCCCACCAGCCGCGGGCGCGTCTGGCATGCCCAACGGGCGTTTAGGGCGGGATTTGCTGGCCAGGCGTGACCACGCTGACGGCTGCGGGACCGTCGATACCTTCGTCGATCACAAGGTGGCAGTCAGCGGGCAGGTTCTCGAATGTCTGCACCTTGCCGCTCAGCCAGCGTACGGTGAGGCGATCGACACGATCGGCGTCGGCCAGGCCGAAATGCACCATGCAGGCAGCATGGGATTGGAAGGTGTTGATCGGGTAGAGTTCGCGGACCATGCTCAGGCCGCCCGCCTCTACCGTGATGCGGGAACCGACCCCCAACCGGTTGGTCTGCTTGCCGCGCAGAGAGACCTTGAGGTAATGCCTCGGTGGGAAGCGGTTCTCATACAGCAGGATCGGTCCACCGCCCACCTGGCGCACCACCAGGTCGAGCTGCCCATTGTTGCGAAAATCTGCCGCCACGGCCGCACGGCCGTCCCCATCACTATCGGCTCCGCTGACAAAGCTGATATCGACGAAGCCATGGCCGCGCAGGTTCAAGAAGGCGCGGTTCCGCTCAAAGGCGCTGAGGTTGTGGCCTTCGCGCACGATATCCCAGGGATTCTCGACCCAGAACTCTTGCAGCTTGGCATCGAGCTGGCCTGGGGCCGAGATGCGGGCACCACGGTTGTATGGCTGTGACACGACAGCCTGCCAGACGCAACTTCATCCGTCGGGTTTGCCGCGGTCGCGGCTGATGAAGCCGCAGGTGGCGAAGATATCGAGAAAGCCGTCATTGTCGAAATCGGCGAGGCAGGGGCCGTAGGCCCAGCCGCAGTCATTCACCGCGTACTTGACGCCGAGGCGCTCGAACTTGAGGTTGCCCAGGTTGCGGTAGAGCTGGCTGCCCACGGTATAGGTGTTCATCACGGCCATCACCTCGGGCGGATACGCGTCCGGCAACAGGTTGCCGATCACGCGATTACCGGCCTTGGAGTACATGTTGGCAGTGTAGATGTCGATGCGGCCGTCGTTATCGAAGTCGCCGCAGGTGAGGCCCATGGTGCCAAAGTCGCACGGGTAGGGCATCAGGCTGTGCTCGGAGAAGGTGCCGTCTCCCCGGTTCACCAGCAGCACGCCGTTACCGAACTCGTTGGGAACGTGCACGTCGGGCCAGCCGTCGTCGTTGACGTCCAGCCAGACCGCGGTGAAGGTGGAGCGAAAGCCGCCGCCCGCATTGGCCCGCTCGGTCACATTCTCGAATTGCCAGTTGCCCAGATTGCGGTAGAGCAAGTTGCCGTGCGAGCGGCCGCTCTTGCCCTCCACCCAGCTATCGCTTTTCGACTGGCCGGGCACGCAGATGTAGATATCGACCAGTCCGTCCCGATCGAAGTCGGCCACCGAGACGTTGGTCGCCGAGGTGGTGGGCACGAAGTTCGAGAAGTGGGTCACGTCGGCGAACTGCCGCCCCTCCTCGTTGCGGAGGAACAGGCCGCCGAGGAGCAGATCTTCCCAGCCGTCGTTGTCAAAGTCAGCAAACGTGGTGATCGTGGTCAACGGCGCTCCGAGCGACAGGTGGCCGGCCAGCACCGCGTTGATGCCCGAATCTTCCGTCACGTCCGTGAGCTGGCCGCCAGGTCCCCCCTGGTAGAACACCACCCCCTTCATGTCGTTGACGAGCATGTCCAGCCAGCCGTCACGATTATAGTCGCACAGGTGGGCGCCTCCCGAGACGGGCTGGGGCCGCAGGCCCTTTTCTTGCAATATCCAGTTATCGTGGAACAGGCTGGTGTCGATGCCACGCTCAGCCGCCACGTCCTGCATCAGAAAGTGTGTGCTGGAAGCCTTCTGGGCCTTCAGCACGGTGCAGTGGGTGAGCCAGCCCCCTTTTTCGAACAGTTCTTCCTTGGGGCGCGGCAGCCGGTAACGCAGGTTCATGGAGACCTCTTCCGGCTGGCCTGGCTGCGACTCGCCCCACATCCGCAGCAAACACTCTCCTTCCCAGGTGCTGTCGTAGTTGTAGCGTACGGTGGGCGCAAACCCCTTGACCGACAGCTTGACGCGAGGCTCCTTCGGGAAGCGCGCCCGGAAGGCCATGAGATAGTCGAGAAAGGCATCGGCGTCCATTTTCTCCAGCGGGCCGTCCTCGGCTTGGCGGCGGGCCACGTGGATCACGGGCGAGTCGATGTGGATCTCGCTCTCCACGCCCGGCACCTCCGCCACAAACCCCTCGGCCAGAATGGCAGCTAGACGCTCGCGGTCTGCGTGCATCAGGGCGGCGGCAACCTTGGGGAAGCCCACATCGGCCAGCAGATTCACATGGTGCTCGACCTCCCAGAGGTACTTGCGTTCTGACTCGGGCAGCTCGCTTATGCCTTCTTTCTTTGAGGCGGCCGCCGATGCCTCGACCGCGGATTCCTCTGCCGCGGGCGAGGCCGCGGAGGGCAATTCGGCCTGGTCCAACTCCGGAATGCGGCTTGCCGGGTTCCGCCCTACGCTGCCAGCCCGGCTGCCGGAAGTGCCCCCAAATAGGGCCCAGCAGACAAAGGCCGCGGCCCCAAGTGCGAATAGCCACCCAGAAACGACGACGATGCTACGAACCTGTCGGTCCGACATTTCCACGTGCTCCGCCGGTCGCTGCGCTTCACACCGCCTTTGTCGGGCGCCGCTCCCGGAACCTTCCCCGCTCAATGGTAGCACCGCCGGGCGTCGGGTACAAGGCTTCGGCCACCCTCCCTTGGGGCCCTTCCAGGCGGACAGCGAGCACATACCCCTTGGCGGTCAACTGCGGGCGGGTGCTCGCCCTGCTCCGCCGACGCGGCCGTCGATTATGATGGCGTCAGACCTATATACTTGCCGCTTCTGGTTGCCGAGGCGCTCCTTGCCCGTGTTCTTTTCCCGTAGGCGGTCGCGATCTGTCACCCTGCGGTACAACCCGGATTGCACATGACCCAGATGCCTGCCGTGGATAGCTCGCCTGCAATCGAGGTACGCGAGCTGTGCAAGACCTACCGAAGTGGCCTGTTTGGCCGCAGTGTGGAGGCCTTGCGGGGAGTATCGTTGCAGGTGGGGCGGGGCGAAATCTTCGGCCTGCTCGGTCCCAATGGGGCGGGGAAGACGACGTTGATCAAGATCCTGCTGGGGATTGTACGTCGCTCCAAGGGCCATGCGATGCTGCTGGGGCAGCCGGCGGGGCGGAGGACCAGCCGGCGGGAGGTGGGCTATTTGCCGGAGAACCACCGCATTCCGCGGCATCACACGGGGAACTCGGCGCTCGAGTACTACGCCGCGCTGAGCGACATGCCATCTGCCGAGATTCGCCGCCGCCGCCCGGAACTGCTGGACCTGGTGGGCCTGCGCGAGTGGGGCCGAACCAGCGTGCGGCAGTACTCCAAGGGCATGTTGCAACGGCTGGGCCTCGCACAGGCGCTGATGCACGACCCACAACTGTTGATCCTGGACGAGCCTACCGACGGCGTGGACCCGCTAGGCCGCGCCGAGATGCGCGCCCTGCTGGTGGAGTTGAAGGCGCGCGGCAAGACCATCTTCATCAACAGCCACCTGTTGCAGGAGATCGAGTTGGTGTGCGACCGCGTGGCCATCTTGCACAAGGGAGAGGTGGTGGCCGTGGGCGGTATCGCCGAGTTGACCCGCGGCAAGTCGACCAGCGTGGTGTTCGAACTGTCCTTGCCGGAGGGGGCGGACCAAAGTTGGCACGCTGCCCTGGAGGGGCTGGAGGCAGCGGTGTCGGGTCCCAAGCCTGGCGGGATCTGGCGGGTGCAGGTGGCCGTCTCTGGGCAGGAGGATGTAGACCATTGCGTGGATCGTCTGCGGCAGGCTGGGGTGAGCATTGTCTCCATCAGCCCTCACAAGCTCACGCTGGAAGAAGCATTCCTGGGCATCATCCATTCCACACAGAACACCCTGGTGCGTGCATGAGACCCTACGTCGCGATCCTGAAAGACTCTTTTCGCGAGGCGATGGCCTCCCGCGTGCTGTGGGTGATGCTGGTGATCATCACGCTGCTATTGGTGCTGTTGGCACCATTAGGTCTGGATGAGCAGCCGGGGACGGTGTTGCAAGCGCCAGACCTGCGAGACTCGGCCAGCCTGGTCCGCAAGCTGGCCGCGGCTGGCAGATCGGAGCGTCCCTCGCCGGCGCGGCAGGTCTGGAAGCTGCTTCCCCAGGAATTGCAGACGCGGATCCAGGAGGCCGCCCCGGCTGAAGGGGAGGATGCGGGCGAGCGGATCTACGATTATGAGTTGCGTACGGCCCTCAATCGCGTGCTGCGCAGCCGCGAGCTGTACGACGCCGCAGCCTGGTCCGAAGTGCCGCTCTCCTCCGAGGTGCAACGCCAGCTCGACGGCGGGCTGGGAGGGCTGCCGCTGGCGCAGGTGGCCCGCCTGAACCGCTTGTTGTTGGAGGCCGCCTTCCCCGAAGAAATCCGCCCCGCGGCCGGCGAAGAGCTGCAAATCTCCTACCTCGGGCTGCCGCTGGGCTCTCCGCTGCCCGGCAAGCGCGAGCCGATCGTGCAGGCCTCGCTGCTGGTGCTGATGGAGTTGCTGCTGGGAACGGTGGGGATCATGGCGGCGATCGTGGTCACGGCCGGGATCGTGCCGCAAACGTTCGAGCAGGGCTCGATCGATCTGCTGTTGAGCAAACCGGTGGGGCGGTGGGCCGTGTTTGTGACCAAGGTCTTCGGAGGTTGCACGTTCACGCTGATCAACGTGGGCTACATGGTCGGCGGGTTATGGCTGCTGTGCGGCGTGCGTTACGGCTGGTGGAACCACAGGCTGTTGTGGTGCATTCCCCTCTTTTTGTTCAGCTTTGCGATCTATTACGCCGTATCGGCGCTCAGTGGCGTGGTCTGGCGTCATGCCATTGTCTGCGTGGTGATGACCTTTTTGTTCTGGCTGGCCTGCACACTTGTGGGGGTCACCAAACAGGTGGTGGAGTTCTGGTTCCTGAACCAGACGCGCGTGGTGAACGTGCTGCGCGCGGGGGAGGATTACGTGCGCGTGAGCGAGGGGCGAGAGATTGCCCGCTGGGACTCGGCCGGGCAGACGTGGCAGCCCATTCTGGAGAACCCGGATGAGCCGGCCGTGGCCTTTGGTCCGCCTGGGCCGAGGATTGCCGGCCCGCTGTACGACCCGCGGCGCGAGCTGCTGGTGGCGCTGGTGCCGCCGCGATTTCAGTTCGGCAGCGGCGGGCCAGGCACGGCGCTGACGGTGGGCAAGCGGGCAGAAGGATTCAAGCGGCTGGAAGGGGCCAACGTCCCGTCCGGCACCGCCGCCCTCTTCTACGACGATCAGGGGCGATTCCTGGCCGTCAATGCCGAGGGGATTCACCGGCTGGAAGGGGACGTCCTGCAAAAGACGCAGCGTCCGAACATCTTCGGCATCCCCTTGCCGCTGGCCGAAGACCAGCGCGGCTTTCGCCGTGTGAGCCCGCCTCTGGATCTCACGCCGCCGGTGTATGCTGCCCAGGATGTGCGGACAGGCCGCATGGCCGTGGCGGATGCGCGTCATCTGCTGGTGCTCTCTCCGGAGGCGGACGGAGAGTATACCGTTCGTGCTCGTCGGGAGGGAAAGGATGGGGAAAGCGGGCTGGTTGCCTTGGGGGGCCGCTGGCTGCTCTCCGCTTCTGCCAAGGGCGTGATCCGCGTGCTGGATGCCGAGACGCTGGAGCCTCTCGCCAGCTTTGAGCCAGAGGGGGGGGAGACGCCGCGCTCGCTGGCGGCCACTGCCGATGGCCGGCATTTTGCCGTGCTGTTCCACAATGGCCGGCTGTGGCTCTACGAGCCGCCCCAGGATAGCGAACGGGCAGAAGGCCGGCTCTACCAGCCCGATGTTGCCGACCGCGGCGACGTGACGGCCGTCTCGTTTCCCGATGAGCACACCATGCTCATCGGGCACGGCTTTGGCAATGTCTCGGCGTACAGGCTCGAGCAACTGGTTCGCCTGGAGACGCTGCGGCCTAGCCATGGCACCTTGTTCTTGATTTATCGTTGGGGCATCCGGCCGCTGTATCGGATCTTTCCCAAGCCGGGGGAACTCGACAATCTCACACAGTACGTGCTTACGGGCGAGACGACGGTGGCCGTAGGCGGACCCCAGAATGGAGACGACCTCACGGCAGGCCGTCTCAAGCTGGATATCTGGCAGCCCCTGTGGAGCAATCTGGCCTTCGTGGCCGTGATGTTGCTGCTGGGCTCCCTGTACGTGCAGGTGAAGGACTTCTAGCGCCGGCCGCTGCTGCAAATAGCGCCGCCCGTGGGCTCAACATGGGGCTGCGGATGGGGCCGATCCCGCATCTCTCGGCTAGCCGCCGCGGCAGAGCGGCCGGCACAGCCGATGCCTACCAAACGCCTGGCACACGCTGGGTTGCACGGGATGTGAGCGGCCCGCTGGAAGGAAGCGGGCCACGGAGGTGCAGGGGAATCGCTGCCATGCATCGTGGCTGCGGGAGTCTGGGCCGCACCTCAAGCCAAGGAGCCCTGCCGCAGAGCCGCTGCCGCCGTCACAGTCGCCGGCGTCGGCACGCACAATAAGCTTGGTACAGGCGGTTCTCCGTGGGCGTGTCACGGGGCGTAGATCGTGCGAAACGGCCGTGGAACTCGAAGGATCGTAGCGGATAGCGCAGCACAACGGCGGATCGCCATGCCCGTGATGGTAAGGCACCGATAAACAGGGAGCGGGAGAAGCGGAGTGCGGAGGAACTCCAGGAAGGTGCGGTACCCTTTGAAACGGCCCCAGCGGGCTGGTAAGCTGTTTCGCATGTTGACGCTGCGCACGCACCGGTTCTGGGTGAAGTGCTTGCCCCGGCGAATCTTGCCCGCCTGCTCGTTTCTTGTTGGCGCGTGTGTGCCACCAGAGCAAGGCCGGGGCTGCCTGGGGAACGAGGCCGGCGGCTCGCGGGAGTTGGCACGTGTTTGGTGCCCTCGCCGCCTGCGGGTGTCAGGGCGCGGCGAGGGAGCGGCCACCCGCCACGGATTGGCAAGAATTGCTACCTAGCGGGAGAATGTGAGCAGGTGCAAAACGAACGATTTCCAGGGTCCTTCTTTGGTCCCCTGACGCTGGTGGATCTGCTACGGCATCGGGCCCAGCACCAACCGCAGCAGACGGCGTTTGTGTTCTTGGTTGACGGAGAGAACGAGGAGGCGGTGCTGAGCTATGCCGAGCTGGACCGCCGTGCCCGAGCGTTGGCGGCCTGGCTGCAACAGCGGGACCTGCAAGCGCACCGGGCGTTGCTGCTGTATCCTCCGGGGCTGGACTTCATCATCGGCTTTTTTGGCTGCTTGTACGCCGGCGTGGTAGCGGTGCCTGCCTACCCGCCGCGCATGAACCGCTCGTTGGATCGTGTGCAGGCCATTGCGGCGGACGCTGAGGCGGCCGTGGCCCTTACCACCAAGGCGGTGCTGGAGCGGGTGGAGCCGATGTTGGAGCAGGCACCGGACCTGAAGAATCTGACCTGGTTGGCAGCGGACACCGTGCCGTCGGGGCATGAGCAGTACTGGCGAGAGCCTGCCATCCGCGGAGATAGCCTGGCTTTCTTGCAATATACCTCCGGCTCGACGGGTGCTCCCAAGGGAGTGATGCTCTCTCACTCCAACTTGTTGCACAACTGTGCGCTGATCGCATATGCGTTCGAGCACACCCGCTCCGGCAGCGGGGTGTTCTGGCTGCCCAACTATCATGACATGGGGCTGGTGGGGGGGGTATTGCAGCCCCTCTGGGTAGGCCGTCCCAATGTGTTGATGTCTCCCATGGCCTTCTTGCAACGGCCGGTGCGCTGGCTGCAAGCAATCACGAAATACCGAGGCACGACCAGCGGCGGGCCGAATTTCGCGTACGATTTGTGCGTGCGCAAGGTGACGGCGGAGCAGCGTGCCCGCCTGGACCTGAGTTCGTGGCAGGTGGCGTTCAATGGGGCCGAGCCGGTGCGTGCGGAGACCCTCGACCGGTTTGTCGAGGCCTTTGGGCCCTGTGGGTTCCGCCGCGAGGCATTTTATCCCTGTTATGGGCTGGCGGAGGCGACGCTGATCGTTTCCGGCGGGTACAAGACGGCCCCGCCAGTGGTGCGCGCCTTTGACACCCGCTCGCTGGAAAACGGTACGGTGGTGCCCGTGGCAGAGCACGAGCGGGGCAGCCGCCGGCTGGTGGGCAATGGCCAGAACCTGCCCGACCAGAAAATCAGGATCGTGGATCCAGAAAGCCACACTCTTTGCCGCGAGGGAGAGATCGGCGAGATCTGGGTGGCAGGGCCCAGCGTGGCCCTGGGCTACTGGAAACGCCGCGAAGAGACGGAGCATACCTTTCGCGCCACGGTGCGGGATACGGCCGAGGGGCCGTTCCTGCGCACGGGAGATCTGGGATTCTTCCATGACGACGAGCTGTTCATCGCCGGCCGGATCAAGGATCTGATCATCATTCGCGGCCTGAATCACTACCCGCACGATATCGAGCAGACGGTGGAGCAGAGCCATCCGGGCGTGCGTCCCGGCTACGGCGCTGCCTTTACCGTGGAGAGCGAGGAGGGCGAGACGCGTCTGATCATCGTCTACGAGCTGGAGCGGCAGCAGGCGGGGGAATTGGCAGGCGTGTTCGATGCCATTCAGAAGGCGGTGGCCCGGCACCACGAGCTGCTGGTGGACGAGATCCTGCTGGTCAAGACGAACACGGTGCCCAAGACTTCGAGCGGCAAGATCCAGCGGCACGCCTGCCGGAATGCCTATCTGGACGGCTCGCTGGAAGTGATCGGCCGCTGGGAACGCAGCGCCGCTGCCCCGTGCGAGTCGGTGGCAGCCTCCGAGCTAGCCGCCGAGGCAGCTCAGGCTTCGCGGTCCGTTCCCCAGGCGGCGGAGTTGGCGGCCGGCGCGTCTCTCCACGCCCCGTCTGCCGCCCCCTCGGCCTTAGCGGCCGAATGCTGCGACGCCGCCGCGGCAGCCCTGCATGATGCCCCACGGGCCGCTCCGCGCCACAATGGCCGCGAGGCAGGCCGCGCCGGCAATCGCCCCATCGCCGCACAGGTGCTGGAAGAGGTACAACGCGTCGCCCATGAACGCGCACGCGGCCTGACGCTCGATACCAATATCGCCGAACTGGGCCTTGATTCCCTGGAGCGGATGGAGATCCTCTCCTCGATCGAGGAGCGCTTCCACATCCGTTTTCCCGAAGAACTCATCCCCCAGCTTGAGACCTGCCGCGATGTGCTGCGGGCAGTGGAGGACCATCTCGATCAGCCCGCACCCCGCACGGCCTCGGGCAGTGCAGCGGCCGAACCCCCCGCGGAGTATTTCCGCTTCGAGCAGTTCCCCGAATACATCAAACTGAAGAAAAACCTGGAACTGATCGAGGCCTCCGGCCTGGGCAATCCCTACTTCAACGTGCACGAGCGCTTGACGGCGGACACGACGGTGATTGACGGCCGGGAGCTGATCAATTTTTCCAGCTACAACTACGTGGGCATGTCTGGGGATCCCGAAGTGGCCCGGGCGGCCAAGGAGGCCATCGACCGTTACGGCACCAGCGTGTCGGCCAGCCGGCTGGTATCGGGAGAGAAGGTACTGCACCTGGAGTTGGAGCGGGCGATTGCCAACTTCGTGGGTGCCGAGGACGCGGTGGTGTACGTGGGCGGGCACTCCACGAACGAGACCACCGTGGGGCATCTGTTCGGTCCCGGCGACTTGGTTCTGCACGACGCACTGGCGCACAACAGCATTGTGCAGGGAGCGATTCTGTCTGGCGCCCGCCGCAGGCCGTTTCCGCACAACGACTGGCGCGCGGTGGACCAGATCCTCACGGAGCTGCGCAACGACTATCGCCGCGTGCTGATCGCCATCGAAGGCGTCTACAGCATGGATGGAGACATCCCCGATCTGCCGCGGTTCATCGAGGTGCGCAAGCGGCACAAGACGTTCTTGATGGTGGATGAGGCGCACTCCATCGGCGTGCTGGGGGCGCACGGCCGCGGCATCGGCGAGTATTTCGATGTGAATCCTGCCGACGTCGATCTCTGGATGGGCACGCTCAGCAAGGCCTTTGGAAGTTGCGGCGGTTACATTGCCGGCTGCAAGGCCGTTGTCGAGTATCTCAAGTACACGGCCCCCGGCTTCGTGTATAGCTGCGGCCTCTCCCCGCCGAATGCCGCCGCAGCCCTGGCCGCCCTCCGGCTGATCGAGAGCCAGCCCGAACGCGTCCGCCGCCTGCAGGAGAACGCCCGCCTGTTCTTGCAGCTTGCCCGGCAGCGGAAAATGAACACCGGCCTCAGCAAAGACTCCCCGGTGATCCCCATCATCCTGGGAGATTCGCTGGCCGCCATGCGGCTCTCTCGGGCCATGGCCCGGCGCGGAATCAACGTGCAGCCCATCGTTTACCCTGCCGTGGAAGAGCGCGCCGCCCGCCTACGGTTCTTCATCACCTCTCTGCACACCGAGCAGCAGATCCGCTACACCATCGACGCGCTCACCGAAGAACTGGCCGCGTTGCGCGGTTCCGGCAGCCCCACTCCCCTGGGCGTGCCCGCGGCGCTCGAACCCGCCACGGGCGAGGTTGAGCCGTGAGCCACGTGCCATCTGACACACTCGCCTCCCCCGTCGCTTGCCGCCTGCGGAGCCTGCCGCCAGCGAACAGTGGCGACAGCGCCCCATGCCGCTGGCGCGGCTTCCCGCCAGAGTGGCTTGCCGCCTGAGCAGATTGTCGCCTGCTCAGGCTGCCGCCTGAGCAGATTGCGCCCTATGGCGCAGGCCCCTGCGTCGCACGCCTCCTGAAGCCATTGGCGTGGGTTGCTTGCCGCACGGCTGCCGCACTCTTGCTGGCCCCTGCGGGAAGAACCGCCCCCCACTTGACACGTCGCTCTCCCCTGTGGCGTGGGTGTGGCTCCGCCGGCAGTCGGCGGCTGGCAGCTCCGCCCCCGCACGGGGTACCTGACCTTCTTACCAGTCTGACAAGAGGAGTTCGTTCCATGGCCCTGTTTGCACAACGCCGCCTGCACACTGTTTGTACGCCTCGTCGACCGTCATGCGGCAGCATGCGCCGCTGCCGCAATGCGCCTGCCACGTGGGCATCTGTCGTCGCTCTGCTGGTGCTGGGCGTGCACTGGCCGCAACCGATGCTGGCGGCCGTGTTGAAAGCCGGTGCGGCCAAGGTGGACATCTCCCGCCGCGAGGCGGGGCCCGTGGACGGTCCGTTGCATGCGCGGGCACTGGTGATCGAGGCTGAGCACACGCGCGTCGCACTGGTGGCGCTCGACGTGGTGGCGATTGGAGAGATCGGCTATCTGGACAATGAGTTCCTGCCCGCGCTGCGCCGCCGCGTGGAAGAGCAACTCAGCATCCCCGCAAGGAACCTGCTGGTGAATGCCAGCCACTGCCATGGGGTGCCCTGTGCGGATGTGGAGGAACGGACGTTTCAGGCGATCAAAGCGGCCGCGGAGCAATTAGAGCCGGTGCGGGTCGGCGCTGGCTCCGGATACGAGGATCGCGTCTCTGAGAACCGCCGCTTCAAGCTCAAGGATGGCCGCGTGGTGGACAGCCGCATGCCTAATCGCTGCCGCCCGATGAGGAGGTTGCCGAAGTCGGCCTCATTGACCCTCAGATCGGCGTACTGCGGCTCGACCGGCAAGACGGCAGCACGCTGGCGGTGGTGTACAACTTTGCCTGCCATCCCATCCAGGGTGTGCCGGGCGGGGTCAACACCGCTGATCTGAGCGGCTTTGCCTCGCAGGTGATCGAAGACAATCTGAGTCCGGGCGCAGTGGCTCTGATCATCCAGGGCTGTGGCGGCGACATCAATCCTGCCGGCTCCAAGGACGTGCACCATCCCCGAGATGCTGAGCCGCTGGGCAACATGCTGGGTTTGAGCACGCTCAAGGCTGTGCGGGAGATCCGCTGCCGGGAGGATGGCCGCCTTGTACTGCTCAACGAGATGCTCACCCTGCCGCGCAACGACGCGGCCGAGCGGATCACAGCGTTGGAGACGGAGCGGGAACGGCTGCCGGCGGCCTTGAAAGGCACCAGCCTGAATCTGAAGACCTTCCTCAGTCTGATCGTGAAGTACAATCTCGACCGCGACTTTCCCTCCGGGGTGGCTGTTCACGCTCCGCCCAGCAGCGTGCGCAGGTGAAACTGGTACTTGCCCAGCTTGCCGCCATAATTGCCTGCGCTGATGGCAGCCACCTGCGGCCCGGCCGCCGCACGCATGGCAGCGGCCATGGCCTGGGCCACGGCCTGCTCGCTCACACCGTCGATCACGACCTCGTACACGTAGCTGGCACGGGGGTGCACGCGGCTCTCTACCAGGCCGCGCAGGGTTGGGCAATACGCCTCTGCCGTGCTGGCCACCAGCTTCTTGTACCGCGAACCAACCTTGCTGCCGCTGCGAGCCACCCCTCCGGGGAAGGGAGCAATCACACCTGGCACACGCCGCACCGCGCGCACGGCCCGGCGTACCGCCAGCAGGCAGGCCGGGAGCGTTTCCGCCTGGATCAAGAGATTCCCTCCTCCTACGCCGCGGGCCACGCCCGCGTACTCATGCACCAGAAACTCGCCGTCCATCACCGGAATGCGCCACAGGCGACGCCCCTCCACTAGCTTGCTCTTCTGGTAGCCGTCTCCGAAGAAGCGGATTTGTTTGCCCAGTGCGATACGCTCCGCGGCATCGGGCAGGCCGTCAAAGACGGCGGTGGTGGGGCAGGTCATCAGGCACTGCCCCGTGCGGTTGGGAATGGCCTTGCCCAGGGCCTGCGTGGTAAAGCCGAACGCCAGCAAGGCCGCTCCCGGCCGCCCGTCCGGAGTCTCCTCGGGTGCCAACAGCCGCTCGATGCCCGCCTCGGCGTCGCAGGCAATCACCGAGCTGGCATAACCGGTAAACTCCATTGCCCCCGCCAGCAACCAGTAGCGATCATGCGCTGTGACGATCAGCCGCACGTAGCGCATGCCGAACGCTTCTGCGAAGGTATCCTCGATATAGGTCTCGCCAAGTTGCACGCAGCATGGACTCCAGATCGACAAATCGCCATGTTTAGCCGTTGCCGGGGGAGGGAGCAAGAGCGGGCACCCTGCAAGCGGGATGTGGTCAGCGAGCTTGGATTGTGGCTTTTGATGGGGCTTTTCACTCGCTTGGCGACGGGCGGCCGAACACAAGCTACTGTGGCAGAGGGCCCGGCAGACTTGACGACAGATGGTTGTACCGACGGCAACGAATGTGACGGAGTGTGACCTGCGTTCGGCTCGCTGGCGCCGCGCTGTGCAATGCCTGCTGGTCGTGTACTGGCTGGCCGCCGCCTGGGTGACGCACCTGCCGCCGCCGCCAGAGCCCAAGGCAACATGGCCGCACCAAGACAAAGTTTGGCATTTTGGCGGCTACCTGGTGCTTGGCCTGCTGGTTGGTCTGGCCGTCCGTCGCAGCGGACCGATCCCAGGGACTGCTGCCGAATTGCCGGCCCCAACACAGCCTGCGACCGACGATGAGGCGGCTGATGGCGAGCGAGAGGGCCAACCCTCGCAGCGTGTGGCGAGCATGCCAAAGGGCGAGCCCGCCGCCTTTGCCGAAGATCGCACGCGTGTCGAGGACAAGGGCGCGGCGGGCACACCGCAGCCCTGCCAGCTTGCGCCCCAGCACTGGCAGAGGCTGCTCATGATCGTAGGGGTGTATGCGGCGTTGGATGAACTCACGCAACCGCTCGTGGCGAGGGACGCCGAAGTGCTCGACTGGTGTGCCGACATGGCGGGCACTGCGGCGGGCCTGCTCGTGGCGGCGTGGCTAGCGCAGCGCGTCGCATTCGCCGCAAAGCCGCTCGGCGCGGCCGGTCATGCGTGGGGGGAGACCATGGGGCCGTGAGGCGCCCCTCCTGGGTGGCCGGCGCGACTGGTCATGCGTGCCGGGAGGCCATCTCCCAATTTCCCTTTGGGCACAGGCCCTCGAAACGCGCCTTGCAGACACGGAGCGCGGCGGTGAGCGTCGATGCGCCGCCCCGCGAGCGCGGGAATACTCTGTCTGGCACCAGCAGCCGGTTGCCTCGGGCCTGCTTCCCGCCAGAAGGTCGGCGGAGCCGGCGGCTACAGCCTGTCGCCTTGAAGCAGGCTGAAACTTCTGCTGCCAGGGAGGGGTGCCGTGCGGTTCGCTTCCCGACGAGGCGGGAAGCTCCCCTCGCACTGAGCAGGCGGCCGTGGCGAGCGGCAGCCAAGGTTGCGGTGACGCGGCCGCAAATGGCGGAGGGAGTGGGCGCTGCAACCCATTGTACGAAATTGGGTTAGATCACTTGCCGTGCCTGTTCCAAATCCCGATTGCTCCTAACAAATGCCTAACAAGCATCCACTAGCTTGAAGGCGAGAAGTGAGGGGTGTTGGTTCCACAACGCAGCCTG
Source organism: Pirellulales bacterium (assembly GCA_023511675.1). GTDB lineage: Bacteria > Planctomycetota > Planctomycetia > Pirellulales > JAIMBC01 > JAIMBC01. The sequence goes on along the minus strand of JAIMBC010000005.1, from coordinate 35,918 downwards.
GTTGCTCGTCATGTGTTCTGTCAGCGCGGCTTGCCAGATTGCTTCCGGGGGCCTCGGGGAGAGACTTGGCAGCGTCCTGGGCCGTCGTGGGGGGCCGGCTGTGCGACCCGCTGCAGTGAGGGGAGTCGCGTGCGTGACGTGTCGGGCAGTCGGGCTGTCTGGTCAGCTTCGACCGGGCCCGATGGGCTGGCTAGCGGGTTCGTGCCCTCATAGCAAAACGAAGGAAGTGAGACTGGAGGTGAGAGGTGTATTGCCAACGCATGTTGCTGTCCGCTGGTGTGATGTGCAGTACGATTCTGGCGGTAGCGCTGGTCCTGGCAGCTAGGGAGCGTGCTCCAGCGGAAGGAGGGGTGGAGGACCTGCCGCCGTACGTGCGCGTGGAGGGGATTTCGGGCTCGCTGAAGAGCATCGGCTCGGACACGATGAACAACCTGATGACCCTCTGGTCGGAGGGTTTTCGGCGCTTCTATCCGAACGTGCAATTCGGAGTGAAGGGGGAGGGCTCGGGCAGCGCTCCGCCGGCCCTGATCAGCGGCACGGCGGACCTTGGTCCCATGAGCCGGCCCATGAAGAACAAGGAGATCGAAGAGTTCGAGTCTCGTTTCGGCTACAAGCCTACGGGCTTGAAGTCGGCTATCGACATGCTAGCCGTGTATGTACACAAGGACAATCCTATCAAGCAGCTTACGCTGCAACAGGTGGATGCGATTTTCTCCAAGACACGCAAGGGGGGCCACGCCAAAGACATACGCACCTGGGGCGATCTGGGGCTGAAGGGGGCCTGGGCCAAGAAGCCCATTGCGCTGTACGGCCGCAATTCGACCTCCGGCACGTACGTGTATTTCAAGGAGCATGCGCTGTTTGGCGGCGACTTCAAGGACCAGGTCAAGGAGCAGCCGGGCAGCTCTGCCGTCGTGCAGGCCGTGGCCAGCAACAAGTACGCCATCGGGTACAGTGGCATCGGCTACAAGACCGCGGATGTGCGGGCGGTGCCCCTGGCTCTGGAGGCGGGGGAGATGGCGTACCCAGCCGAGGAGCAATATGCCTACAGCCAGGAGTACCCCCTCTCACGCTTTCTATACATCTACGTGAATTATCAGCCCGGCAGCCAACTCGCGCCGTTGCCTCGCGAGTTCGTCCGCTACGTGTTTAGCCGCGAAGGGCAGCAGGCCGTGATCGAAGACGGCTACCTGCCCGTGTCGCGAAAGACCGCCGAGGAAGCCCTCGCCTCCGTCGGACTTGCTTACTGAGCCTGTGGGCATGGCGGCTTCAGCTACCTTTACGGGTCGTTCTCGCCGCCGCACGCGCTGGAGCGTGCGGCTGGCCGATCGCCTGGCCCATTGGCTGATTGCCACGGCGGGGATCGGCACCATCGTTGCGGTGCTGATAGTGGTGGTGTTCCTGGCCTGGGTGGTGGCGCCGCTGCTGCGTCCAGGCTCTACGAGCGATCCGGCCGTCAGGCCGTGGCAGGCGCACCAGACCCGTTACTGGGTGGTGGCTGACCACGGCCTGCTGGCCTGGAGCGTGGACGCCACCGGGGTTGTGCGCTGCATCCGACTGGATGGAGCGCATGCCGGCGAACGGCTCTGCGAGGAGAAGCTAGCTGGCACGGGCGAACTGACCGCGCTGGCCCTGGCCGGCAACCGGCAGGATCTCCTGCTCGCCTATGCGGACGGAACTCTCCGCGCTGCACGCGTTCGCTTTGCCACGCGTTACCTGGATACGGCCGAGAATGCTCGGCTCGCCACCCTCGCGTCCGGAGAAACCGCCGTGCAGGGGCGCAGCCTGCTGCATCGCACGCAGGCCGGCCAGGTGCGCGCAGAACGGCTGACGGTCGAAGTCGGGCCGCCGATCGCGCTCAACGCCACGGAGCGGCAGCCGATCCTCTGGCTCGACTACCTGCCCCGCTCCATCGGTCCCCTGGCGTGCACCCTCCGTTCCGACGGCCGCTTGGAAGCCCATACGTTGCGCCCGCTGCCGGAAGGGGAGCTGCACTACCGCGCCGCCACGCAGGAACTTGCCCGGTTGCCCATGAATCCCGCTCCCCGCTACCTCTTGCTCAGCGGCGTGGGAGACAACGTATTCGTGGTTTGGGAAGATGGCCGCTTGTGGCGGTTCCATCGCACGGCAGAGGGGGGGCCGGTGCTGGCCGAGAAGACGGATCTAGTGCCTGAGCCAGGCGAGCGGTTAACCTTGCTGACGCAGCTTGTCGGTAAGACGACGCTGGTGGCTGGGGACACGTTGGGCAGAGTGCGCGGATGGTTCCGCGTGCGCGGGCTGGAGCACGACGCGCCGTCTGCCGCAACGCAGGCGGCAGCAGCGGAAGCCGCGGAGGAGGAGCATCCGGTGGCAGCCGCGCAGCTTGCCGGTGTGGGAGAGACTGCTGCCGCTGCAGAGGGGCTGCGGTTGGCGAGCGATGGCGCCCGGATGGTAGCGGCGCACGAGTTGGCCGGTCCGGCGGAGGTGCGAGCGGTGGCCTGTTCGCAGCGTAGCCGGTTGCTGGCGGCCGCATACGCCGATGGCGAGGTGCGGCTGTACTACATGACCACGGGTCGGCTGCTGGCTCGCTCGCGCACGCCGGAGAGGAAGGCGCCCGACTGGCTGGCCTTGTCTCCCCAGGATCACAAGCTGTGGGCGGCGGTCGATGGTCGGCTTTGCCGCTGGGAGGTGGACATCCCTCATCCCGAGGTCTCTCTGGCCGGCCTTACCATGCCCTGCTGGTACGAGGGATACGACTCGCCGGCACACGTCTGGCAATCGACGGGGGGGGACGACTTTGAGCCCAAGTTCGGCCTGTGGCCGCTCGTGTTTGGCACCTTGAAGGCCACCTTCTACTCGATGCTGTTTGGAGCGCCGCTGGCGCTGCTCTCCGCCGTGTACACCAGCGAGTTCATGTCGCAGCGTGCCAAGTTGCGTGTCAAGCCGGTGGTCGAGCTGATGGCCAGCCTGCCCAGCGTGGTGCTAGGTTTCATCGCCGCGCTGGTGCTGGCGCCTATCGTGGCACGCCGCCTGCCTGAGATCATGGCATGGTTTGGCACGCTGCCCTTGTGCTGCCTGCTGGGCGCCTATCTCTGGCAGCTTGTTCCTGGGCGGCTGCGGACGCGGTTGCAGGCACACAGGCCGGTGTTGATCGGGCTGGCCCTGGCGGGCGGCCTGATGCTGGGCTGGGCCGTGGCGAGGCGTTTGGAACGCCTGCTGTTTGGCGGAGACATGGTGCAGTGGCTCAACGGAGAGGGTACCCACAGCCTCGGCGGCTGGCTGCTGTTGTTGCTGCCCAGCCTGGCGGTGCTAGCGCTGCTGGTGGTGGTGGCGTACGTGAATCCGCTGCTGCGCGGGATCATGTCCCGACTCAGCCCATCTCAGGCGGCGCTGCTGGAGGCGGTCAAGTTTGTTGTGGCGGCATGTGTCACGCTGGCGGCGGCAACGTTACTGGCATGGCTGCTCGAGCGTGCGGGGCTGGATCCCCGCCGCAGCTTCTTTGGCACCTACGAGCAAACGAACTCCTTGGTGGTGGGCCTGATGATGGGGTTTGCGATTGTACCCATCATCTACACCTTGGCGGAGGATGCGCTCTCGGCCGTGCCGGCGCACCTGCGTAGCGCGTCGCTGGGGGCGGGCGCCACGCCCTGGCAGACGGCGGCGCGGATCGTCATTCCCACGGCAGCCAGCGGTCTGTTCTCGGCCTTGATGGTGGGGCTGGGGCGGGCGGTGGGCGAGACGATGATTGTGTTGATGGCCGCCGGCGGCACGCCCGTGCTGGACATCAACATTTTCAATGGCTTTCGCACGCTTTCGGCGAACATCGCCATCGAGCTGCCCGAGGCGGTGCGGCACAGCACGCATTATCGGCTGTTGTTTCTCACGGCACTGGTGCTGTTCTTCATGACCTTTGTGCTGAACACGGTGGCCGAGCTGGTGCGGCAGCGTTTCCGCAAGCGGGCGGTGCAGCTATGACCGGCGGCGTGGCGCAGCGCAGGGAGGCCGGCACGCGGCCGCGTTCCCGCCGTGGGCGCGGGCTGCACGCCCCGCCGTGGGCGCACGGAGAGCCGCTGATCTGGATCGCTGGGGGGGCCTTGCTGCTGGCGCTGGCCATGATCCTGGGCCTGGTGGCGCTGGTGGTGGTGCAGGGCGTGGGCACCTTCTGGCCTCGGCCGATTGTGGAGCTGACCTCCCTGGACGGCACGGCGTATCTGGGGGAAGTAGTGGATGAGGAAACCTACCGGCCGGACGCATCCGTGCTCGAGGAGTTGGAACCGGAATTCGTGCCGAAGGTGCGAGCCTACCTGGAGGCGAATGCAGGCATCACCCGCCGCCGCCTGCTGCGCACCGAGAACTTTGAGTTTACGGGCAGCCATTTCGAGTGGGTGCCGGAGTTTCTCGTGCAGCGCGAACGGCAGCCTGAATGGGCCGTGGTGGTGGAGCGGTACAACGAGAGCCGCCTGTACGGATATCCTCGGCGGCTCTTGGTCCGCGGCAAGGTGACGGCACGCCAGCCCGTGGACATCTGGCGCCAGGTGCAACAGCACCTGCCGGCAGTGCATGCCCGCCGCAGTGAGGCGCGGCGCCTGGAGCGCCACGAGCTAGGCCGCCTCAGCAGAGAACTCGAGGCTCAGCGGCTCGCTGTGCGGCAGGCCGAGCTGACGCATGCCGCTGATTCGTCTTTCGTCCGTCAGCAGCAGGCACGTTGGCTCGCCACGCAGCAGGCGGTTCAAGCGGCCACGGCAGAGCTACGGCGGCAGATTGACGCTCTCGACCGCCGCAACGCCGAGCTGGTGCTCGAGCTGGCCACAACCAGTGGCGAGCCAGCCCGCGTTCCGCTGGGCGAGGTGGTGCGTGCCTATGCTCCCAACCGCCTCTCCTGGGGGCAGAAAGTCGGCCTGTACCTGGGTCGCTGGTACGAGTTCCTCACCGACGATCCCCGCCAGGTGAACAGCGAGGGAGGCGTGTTCCCCGCCATCTTCGGCACGCTGGTCATGACGGTGGTCATGTCTGCTGCGGTGGCGCCCTTCGGGGTGGCGGCGGCCCTGTACCTGCGGGAATATGCCCGCGCAGGTTGGCTGGTAAGTTGCGTGCGGATCGCCATCAATAACCTGGCCGGTGTGCCCAGCATCGTGTTCGGCGTGTTTGGCTTGGGATTCTTCTGCTACTTCGTCGGCGGCCAGGTAGACCAGTGGTTTTTTGAGGCACGCTTGCCCAGCCCCACGTTTGGCACCGGCGGCGTCCTGTGGGCCTCTCTCACGCTGGCCCTGCTGACGCTGCCGGTGGTGATCGTGGCGGCGGAGGAGGCGCTCGCGGCAGTGCCCAACTCCATGCGCGAAGGGTCGTACGCCTGTGGGGCCAGCAAATGGCAGACGTTAGTGCGGATCGTGTTGCCGCGGGCGATGCCTGGTATCATGACAGGAATGATCCTGGCGATGTCTCGCGGGGCCGGCGAAGTGGCCCCCCTGATGCTGGTGGGCGCCGTGAAGCTGGCCCAGGATCTGCCCGTGGACGGCGTGTTCCCGTATCTGCACCTGGAACGGAGCTTCATGCACCTTGGCTTCCACATCTACGACCTGGGCTTTCAGAGCCAGAACAGCCAGGCCGCCAAGCCCCTGGTCTTTACCACAACCTTGCTGTTAATGACCCTGATTCTGTGTCTGAACCTGACGGCCATCTGGGTGCGCGCCCGGCTGCGTCGCCGTTTTCAGGCCGGCCATTTCTAGCACAAGGGGGACGCGTGGCCACGCCTCACATCACTGGACCGCAATCGCAGCCGCCGTCGCCGGAGCTTCGCCCGGGTGGTTCCGACGCGCGGCCCAGCCTCGCGGACGCTCGCGCCGAGGGGGCCCATCCGCCGCATGCGCAGCGCGTGCGACGGCACCCCGTGATTACGGGACGGCTCCAGGCGATTGCCCGTGGCGAGGTCGTGCCGACGGAAACGCATCCGGCTCTGGCGGGCGAAGAGGCGGTGCTGGAGATCGACCACTTCTCTCTCTGGTACGGCAGCAAGCAAGCGCTGTTCGACATTTGCTTGCGCATCCCCAGGGGCAAGGTGACCGCGCTGATCGGACCGTCGGGCTGCGGCAAGAGCACCTTGCTGCGCAGCGTCAACCGCCTGAACGACTTGATCCACGGCGTCCGCCAGGCGGGAGACATGCGGCTCAATGGAGACTCGATCTACGACCGCAGCGTGGACGTGATCGAGCTGCGCAAGCGGATGGGCATGGTGTTCCAGAAGTCCAATCCGTTTCCCATGAGCATCTTCGAGAACGTGGTCTACCCCCTGCGTATCGACGGGGTGCGAGATCGCCAACTGCTGGCGGAAGTGTGCGAACGCAGCCTGCGCGGCGCAGCCCTGTGGGACGAAGTGAAGGATCGGCTGCATGAGAATGCCCTGGAACTCTCGGGCGGCCAGCAGCAACGGCTGTGCATTGCCCGCGCCATCGCCGCGGAACCGGAAGTTCTGCTGATGGACGAGCCCTGCTCGGCCCTTGATCCCCTCGCTACCGGCAAAATCGAGGACCTCATGCGGGAGTTGCGGGGAAACTACTCCGTGCTGATCGTGACCCACAACATGCAGCAGGCCTCGCGCACCGCGGACTACACCGCTTTCATGTACCTCGGCCAGGTCATCGAGTACGGCCCCACCACCGACATCTTCACCAAGCCCTTCGTGAAGGATACCGAGGACTACGTAACGGGAAGATTCGGCTAGGCGCAGGCCGAACGCCTGTTCTTTGGCCTGTCGCGGCGGAGCCTGCCGCCCGCGCGCAGGGCGACGGAGGCGCCGCCGTTTGCACAAGATGGTGGGGCTGCTCTGCCACGCCGCAGCGCGTGCCTCCGGCTGATCAGGCCCAACCGTCGAATAAAATCCACCAGGCCGCTGCGGCGCCTGGCTGCGGGTGCCGCTGGCTCAGCACGTATGCCGCTTCGAACTACCGCCACTCCCCTCGAACTTACGCTCAGACACGATGTGGGCCCTGCGTGGTGCCTGGGGCGCGCATGATCGGCATGCCACTGGCCGCCTGTGGCCCCGCAGCACTCCTTGCTCGGCTGGCATACCTGCCTCCGGAAACGCCCCTGTACCAGTACGCCGCCGCGAGAGGGACGTTCCGTCCGCACCGCCACGAACAGGGCACGGTGCACGCAGTACCGTCGAACCCCCAGAAAGGCCACACATGCACCAGCGCATGCCAGGCCCCATCCATGGCCGCATCCGCGTGGCCTGAATGGGCGCTAGCGCATGCCCTTCATCCCGTCGCCAAAACATGGTAGCCTCGAACCACTGGTTCCGGCAGCCTTGGATTCCCCGTCATCGTTCCACCGTACCATGCCCCCCCTGACAACACACGAGCTGGCACGCAGCCTGCATGTCCGCAATGAGGCCAAGATCGTGATGCTGGTGGCGGATGGGCTGGGCGGCCTGCCTCATGATCCCGCAGGCCTGACCGAACTGGAGACGGCCCGCACCCCCCATCTCGACCAACTGGCCCAGCGCGGAGTGCTGGGGCTGAGCATCCCTGTCAAGCCGGGCATCACCCCCGGCAGCGGGCCGGGGCATCTGGCGCTGTTCGGATACGATCCGCTTGAGTACCTGATTGGGCGGGGGGCGCTGGAGGCCACGGGCATTGGCTTTGAGCTGGGGCCGAACGATGTTGCCGTGCGGGCCAACTTCTGCACGTTGGATGCCACGGGCTGCATCACGGACCGGCGTGCCGGCCGCATTTCCACGGAAGAGGCTGCCCCCTTGACGCACCGCTTGCGGCAGGTGCGCATCGAGGGGGTGGAGGTGTTCGTCGAACACGTCAAGGAGCACCGCTTTGTGTTGGTGCTGCGAGGCGAGGGGCTGGGAGGCAATGTGCTGGATACGGACCCACAGGCCATAGGCGTGCCGCCGCTCGCGCCACGGGCCGCCGACGAGTCGAGTCAGGCCACTGCCCGGGCTGCCGCAGAGTTCGTGTCTCAGGCCTGCCGGCTGCTGGCAGATCAGAGCAAGGCCAATGGCGTCACGCTGCGCGGCTTCTCCCGTCGGCCGGATTTGCCGTCGTACGAAGAGCTGTATGGCTTGCGTGCGGCCGCCATTGCCGTCTATCCCATGTACCGCGGCCTTGCTCGCCTGGCGGGGATGCGCGTGCTAGGCCAGCCCCAAACGCTGGCGGAGCAGATCGACCTCCTGGCGGCGCACTGGGCAGAGTACGACTTTTTCTTTCTGCACTACAAGTACACGGACAGCACGGGAGAAGACGGCGACTTTGCCGCTAAGGTGCGGCGCATCGAGGAACTCGATGCGATGGTGCCCCGCATCGTCGCCCTACGGCCCGCGGTAATCATCGTCACCGGCGACCACAGTACTCCCAGTCTGCTGCGCAGCCATAGCTGGCATCCCGTCCCCACGCTGCTGGTTTCGGACTGCTGTCGCAGCGACGACTCGGCCGAGTTCAGCGAGCGCGCCTGCCTGCGCGGCGGCCTGGGCCAGTTCGAAGCCAAGTATCTAATGCTTCTCGCCCTGGCCAATGCCGGCCGGCTCTCCAAGTTCGGTGCATGATGCGCATCAGGCTCGCCCAGCGGTGGGGCCAGACCTTGCGCAGCCCCGTGCGCTGCGGCCGATCCGCAGCACGCTGTGGCGCTGCACGGCCCAACGCCGCACGGCCTTACGCGTCACGCCGCGGCGCTGCACGCGCCCACCCACTTCCAAGAGTCTCCAGCACGGCGCGAGCCATGCAAACCTCACGAGCCGGTGTGATCACCCGCGATCGAGAACGAGCCGCCGGCCTTCCCCTTGCACCCACCGCTATCCTGCCGGAACTGTGACCCTACGCCAACGACGCTCTCCACGGCAACGCGCTTCGGCCCCCTGCGGCCTCTTCGTGTGCGGTACCGACACAGGCGTGGGCAAGACGTATGTCGCTGCGCTCATCGCCCGTACGTTGCACAAGCAGGGCGTGCGCGTGGGCGTATACAAACCGGCGGCCAGTGGCGTCACCCGTGCGGAGGTGATCCGCAGACGAGATGACGCCACGCGCCTCTGGTTAGCCGCGGGCTGCCCGGGCACCGTGGCGCGTGTCTGCCCCCAGCAGTTTCGCGCCCCCCTGGCTCCGTATTTGGCAGCGGCGGCAGAGGGCCGCCAGGTAGACCCCGCCTTGTTGCGCGCCGGTCTGCGCTGGTGGCAGCAGCGCAGCAGCCTGGTATTGGTGGAGGGCGCGGGCGGACTGCTTTCACCCATCACCCAGCAAGAGCTGGTGGCCGATCTGGCGAGGGAGTTCGGCTATCCGCTGGTTGTTGTTGCGGCCAACCGGGTGGGGGCGATTCACCAGGTGCTCGCCACCCTGTGCGCGGCCAGAGAGCATTGTCCTGAGGTGCCAGTGGCGGGCGTTGTGCTCAACCAGCCCGATGCCACGCCCGATGCCGCCAGGGCACACAATCCTGCCGAGCTGGCCCGCCTTACCGCGGTGCCGGTGCTAGCCGTGCTGAAGCATCGTGCCCGGTGCTTTGAGCCGCCCGTCGACTGGCTGGCACTGGCACGCAAGGCATCATGCGGCGAAGGGAGGCGGCTCGTGCGATCTGCACGGAAAGACGCACCGCAGGCCGCGCCCGAAGCTCCCTGAGCCAAGGCGCGAGGCGGCACGGCCCATGACCGCTGGCAGTGCTGCCACGGCGACAGTGTGGGTAAGCGCAAGCGGCCGTGAATTCCGCCCGGGAAAAAGTGTGCCTCGTCCTAATCGCCTGATACCATCATCAAGCAGGTGGAGGACACGCGGCACGGCATGGGCGGAGAGACAAGCTGACCGAAGCTGTCGCGCCGAATTGTGGTCTTATGGCTCGCCAGATTGTGAGAGGCGCCAGGATGAAGAGAATCGAGACGATGCTGTGTGGCGGCAAATCTCGTACTGGGTGCGTGTGCGCCGTGGCGGCCGCTGCGCTCGGCCTGATCGGGATGGAGCGGCTACATGCGGAGGACCCAGGTGAAGGCTTGCCCTCAGGAGCGGGCCTGGCGGCGAAGTACCGTGGCGACGAGGGCATCTGGCAGCATCCGGCGGTAGTGTTTGTGGAGAACTTCGAGTACGCCACGCTGGATGCCCTCGAGGAGCGATGGGAGAGCGTGAGCCATGCTGAGATTATGTCGCTGGCGGAAGATCGGCCGCGGCACAGCAGCGGGCGGCGGTCGCTTGCCGTGCGCCACGTGGGGGGTGAGGGCGATGGCGGGCATCTCTACCGCCGGCTGGACCAAGGCTATGAGAAGCTCTACGTGCGGTTTTACGTGAAGTTCGATCCTACGTGCGCGCCGATACATCATTTCTTTCACGTGGGCGGGTACGAACCAGCTACGGCATATCCGCAAGGAGGCGCCGGCGAGAGGCCGCGCGGAGACGACCGCTTTACGGTGGGGATCGAACCGTACGGCGAGGCGTGGAAGTGGGATTATTATGCCTACTGGATGGAGATGCGGGGCAGCCCGCCGCGCGGCCAGACGTGGGGCAATAGCTTTCTGGGAAGGTACAAGCCGGATGTGGCACGCGGCCAGTGGACCTGCCTGGAGGTCATGATTCGCCTGAACGACCCGCAGCAACGCAATGGCGAACTGGCCCTGTGGGTTGATGGGCGCCTGGTGAGCCATTTGGGACCGGGCTTTCCCAAGGGCAAGTGGATCTTCGACCGGTTTCTGCCTGACGAAGGGGGCGACGCCATCCGTTGGAACGACAAGCGGGGCGGCCGCGAGGCGTTCACCGTCGCTGCCGGGGGCGAGCCATTCGAAGGTTTCCACTGGCGGCGCGACGAGCGACTGAAGATCAACTTTATCTGGCTGCTGGTGTACATCACGCGGGCCCCACGCGGCCATGAGAGCCGGATCTGGTTTGACGACATCGTGGCGGCCACCGAGTACATTGGTCCGCTGGGCGAGGGCTAAAGGAGCCGTAGGCGGGGTTGACAAGCCAGCGGCCGCACGTGGCGGCGTGCCATCTCAGGCGCCAAATAGCGCGGGATCGGATTGGAGCGGGAACGCGGAGCGCCCCTCCCGCACTGGCAAGGGCATTGGCAGTTCATACCCTTGCCTTGCTCTAACGTAAGCTGCGGGGTTGGCCTGTTCCAGCGTGGATACCTCCTCCGCGCTATCTCCCAGGCAGGTCAAGGGGACATGGCCTCAGGTTGGCACCGTGGAGGCCACAATGGCACGCCCGTTCGACGGGCGGCCGGCCATCTGGACGCTCGCTGGATGCAAGGTAGAATGGCACAGGCTTGGTCTGTGGAATGCCAATCAGGCGACAGACGGGGAGATGCCGCCGGTGTTTGCAACTGGGAGTTGCCGTTTATGAGAACAGCCATTGCCGTGTTGATGGGCCTGTTGTTGGGGCTTGGCACTGTTTGGGCCGATGCCCAGGAGGAAGAGAAGGAATCGCCCGCGGCGGAACGCATCATCTCCATTGCGGAGGGCCGCTTCCAGATGGTCGCCCCCAAGGGCTGGCTGCGCAAGGCGCCGCGGGTGCGGATTATCGAGCACGAGTTCGAGGTACCGCCGCCCGAGGACGAAGAAGGCGGCCGGCCCGCCCGCCTGACGGTGATGAGTGCCGGGGGCAAGGTCAAGGAGAACATCCAACGCTGGCTGGATCAGTTCGTCCAGCCCGACGGCAGCAGCACCGAAGAGCAGGCCAAGATCGAGAAGCTCACAGTGGCTGATCAGACGGTCCATTTTGTCGATGTGGCGGGCACCTATGTCGACCCGTTCAGCCAGGCCGGGCCGCAAGAAGACTACCGGCTGCTGGGGGCGATCATCGAGACGAAGCGGGGCAACTACTTCGTCAAGTTGGTCGGGCCCGCCAGCACGCTGGCGGCGCACGAGCAGGCGTTCAAAGACATGCTCAACGGCCTGGAACGCAAGTAGCGGGCCGCTGGCGGCATGGGGTTGTCTCTTGTTGGGCCGACAAACCGCCCTGATGGCACAGGCAGCGCCCGCCCCATGCAATGCGGCAGGGCGGCTCCCCCTCCCTTGAACTGCGAGGCCTGGCGGTCGTGAACGTGCAAAGGTTTCTGCAACATCACGGAGTGGTTGCCAATCCCTTCGCGGAGGAGGATGCACAGAGCGACCCGGTGTTCAAAGAGCACTGCATCGCCACCACATTTCATCCGGCGTGGGACAAGATCTTCGGCGAACCCGCAGAACCCGCCACGGCGATCGTCTTCGGCGAGAAGGGTTCGGGCAAGACGGCGCTGCGGCTGCAAATCGCCCGCTCGCTGGCGGCGTACAACCAGTCCCATCCGCTGCAACGGGTGTTTGTGGTCGAGTACGATGATTTCAACCCTTTCCTCGACCGCTATGTCAGCCGGATACCGGCGTACGCGCGCTCTTCCTCTCCGCTGAAGCATTGGAAGCTCTGGGACCACATGGATGCGATTTTGGCGCTGGCCGTCACCGAGCTGGTGGACCTGTGTCTGGGCACAGAGCGTGGCAGGCGTCATCATCCTCAACAGGGGCCGCTGGAGCTGGCGAAGCTGGGCCGCTACCAGGCGCGCGACCTGCTGCTGTTGGCAGCCTGCTACGATCAATCCACGGACGAACCGGTGCGCGAGCGATGGAGGCGGCTGGCGCGCAAGCTGCGCTATAGCACCTGGCGCAGCCGCTGGGCGGCGGCGCTGGGCATCGCCGTGAGCCTGGCCGTACCGGCGGTGATCGCTGCCCTGGGCCAGTGGTCATGGCTGGCCAGCCCCTGGCCCTACCTGTTTGTGCTGGCGGGGTGGCTCCCCTGGCTGGTGCGGCTGGTGCGCTATCAATGGCGGGCCATGCGGGTTGCCAGGCGTCTGCGGGTGGTCAATCGAGATGCCAATACGGTGCGGCAATTGCTCGGCCGTTTTACCGCCGACGAGCTTTCCGGGCAGCCGCTGCCGATGATGGAGCGCAGCGACGATCGCTTTGCCCTGCTAGCCAAGCTGCAAGCGATTCTGGAATCTCTCGGCTATACGGGCCTGGTCGTCATTGTCGATCGCATCGACGAACCGCACCTGATCAAAGGCTCTCCCTCCCGCATGCGGGAGCTGCTGTGGCCGCTGCTGGACAACAAGTTCCTCAAGCATCCCGGCGTGGGCTTCAAGCTGTTGCTGCCCATGGAGCTGTTGTACCTGATCGAGCGCGAGGGCCCGGAATTCCAGGAGACCGCACGGTTGGACAAGCAGAACGTCATCCGTTCCCTGGCCTGGACCGGCGAAACGCTGTACGACGTGGCCAATGCCCGCCTGGCCGCCTGCGCGGCCGACGGCCGCTCGCCGCGGCTGCGGGACTTCTTCCAGCCCGCCGTCAGCGAGAGCCGCCTGCTCGATGCACTGCGGCAGCTCCGCGTGCCCCGGCACATGTTCAAGCTGCTGTATCGCGTCTTCGCCCGCCATTGCAGCCAGCACTCCGATGAGCACCCCGTGTGGCAAATCGCTTCCGAGACCTTCGAGGCGGAGTTGGCCGTCTACCAGCGAGAGCAAGAGGCCCTCGATCGCGCACCCCGCACCTGAGGAGGTGCGGAGGCAGCTCCCCCCGCGGCATGGTTCGCTACTTTGCGGGTGTGCTGCGGGGCGCACATTCTCTGCATGGTGTGGGTGGGCCGCTGCCACTTGTGAATGCCCGCGCACATCGCCTCGCCCAGCAGCCGGCTTGCAGGCTCTACCCCCAGGCTGGCATCGGCGCGTAGAATGGACCTGTGCCGACCGCGGTGGCTGCCGACGGGAGGGATGGCCGCTGGGAACGGCTCCGCTCGGCTGATGGGTGCGTCCTGTCCCTCGACGGCATGTCGAATTCGCGCCCTGCTGGGTCGGGACTCGGCCAACATGGATTGGAAAGATGAAGGCCACGCTCACTCGATTAACATTCCTGGCGGTGCTGGCCGCTGCCCTCGTCTGGCTCGCCCGAGGCGGCCCCCTGGCCACCGCGCCTTCGGGAGGCGAAAAGGAGCCCGCGCGCCGCTACGCGGTGCCACCGCCGCACCGCCCGCAAGCGGCTCCGGCTCGTTCCGGCTCCCTTACCAATACCAAGGACTCTGCTGCCATGCCATCCCCCCCCAGCGACAAACTCGTGCTCTCTGACGAAGAGTGGCGCCAGCGGCTCACGCCCCAGCAGTACCATGTGCTGCGTCAGCATGGGACCGAACGAGCCTTCACGGGCGAATACTGGAACGAGCATCGCGCGGGAATCTACCTGTGCGCCGGCTGCGGCCAAGAGCTGTTCAGCTCGCAGACCAAATTCGATTCTGGTACCGGCTGGCCGAGTTTCTGGGCACCGCTCTCCGACGAGGCGATCGGCACACAGCGCGATACGAGCTGGTTCATGGTCCGCACGGAGGTCCACTGCGCACGTTGCGGCGGCCACCTGGGGCATGTGTTCGACGACGGCCCTCCCCCCACCGGCCAGCGCTACTGCATGAACTCAGCCGCCCTGAAGTTCGTGCCGCAGGAGCCGGCGGCAGACCAAGCTGCTCCTACTGCCAAACCAGAGTAATTGCGCTCCTCTCGCTGCCTGCTGCGTGCCCCTCCTTGGCAGCGGGGCGGCCAGCTCGAGCAACAGCCTGCTGGAGTCAAGCCGCTCCTCCGCAGGACGCAAGCGCACAGTTGCCACCGCGGCGCGAGCCCCCACGCTCCTCCGCCCAATGGAGGACGCCCCCCAGCACCAGTGGGGCGTCCGTAGAAGCTTGTGTCTCTTACCACGCCAAGGCAGTCCAGCCAGTGCTGCTCGGCGAGCTGTGAGGCCTCAGCGAGAAGCTGCTCGCTCCGGCCATAACTGGGCCGATCTGGGCTTTGGCAGGGGGGCCGGCGGGGTACTAGCTCTTTCCCCGCGTGCGCTGCGCGGCCTCTGCCGCGATCTGCAGGCACTCGCGCACGTCGTCTCGCGGATCCTGCGGGTTCTCTTCGTATTCCAGAGAGAGGCTGCCGTCTGGGGGAAACTCCACCTCGCGCAGGGCCGCAAACACGGCGTCTACATCCAGTTGGCCCTTGCCGAGAATCACCCCCTTGGCATCTGCCTTGGGCTCGGCAAAATCCTTGAGATGGATGCCGAACAGCCGGCCCTTCAGCAAGTAAATGGCGCGTACGGGATCCTCTGCGGAGCGGATATAGTGGCCCAGATCGGCGCAGGCGCCGATAAGCTCATGCCGGTCTCGGATGGCGTTCAGCACGTCCGCCACCTTGTCGTAACGAGCACCTGGGCCATGGTTGTGAATGGCGATGCGAATCTTGTATTCCGCCACCAGCTTTTCCAGGCTGTCGAAGGAGTCTTCATGCGGGTCGGCCGAAATGTTGCGGATGCCCGCCTTGCGGGCAAACTCGAAAATACGGCGGTTCGCCTCGTGATCCCTGGTAAAGGCATTCACGCCGTGACCGAGAATCTGGATTCCCAGTCCCTCGGCCCGGCTGCGCATGGCCTGAATCTCGGCATCGCTGCTGGAGATGCTGAAGTGCCGGTCAAAGAACTCGACCGAACCCAGCCCCTCATCGTGGGCGAACTGCAAGACGTCCTCCGCAGGAAACTCTCGCAGCGTATAGCTCTGGATGCCCATCAGAAATCCGCCAAACTTGTCGCTTTCGGCCCTGGCCGACCCTCCCGAGCACAACAGCAGAGCAGCCCCGCCGCTGGTCTTGAGGAACTTGCGTCGCGTGGAAGATAGCATAAGGAATCTCCGGCAGATGGTTTTCACGCGATGTAGCATAGCTTGTCCGCCCATCGCTCGCCACCGGCGTTGCATGGCGCGACACCAGCATGCCTGACAAACGATCCAGCCAGAGACCACGGGGCGCCGGGGCGAACCGGCCCACCATTTCTGGACCATCCACCACAGGCCTTCGAGCTTAGCATCCGTGACCCAGCTCTATTACGCAGCCGCGTGTCAAACAGATTTTCCTTGCCCGCGCGATCGCAGCGAGATTGCCGAACGTACCAGGCGGATGTGCGACCTGGCCGAGTACGCCATCACCGGCTATGCCCCGCTGGGAGACGTGAGGCTGTTGGTCTTCCCCGAATTCGCACATGCAGCTCCCATCTACGACTCTCTCGCCAAGCTGCAAGACCGCTTGGCCGTGCCGCTGCCCAACGAGCATATTGACCGCTATGTGGCGGTGTGCCGCAAGCATGGCTGCTACATCCAGACCGGCACGTTCATCGAGGCAGTTGACCGCTGGTCGAACGTCTTGTTCAACACCACCGCACTCGTGGGGCCAGAGGGGATGCTGGCGCGCTACCGCAAGATCAATCCCTGGCTGCCCTGGGAGTTGCACGCCAGCCCCCACGATCTTGCCGACTATGAGGATGATCCCTTCCCGGTTGTGGAAACCGAACTGGGCCGCCTCGCCGCCGCCATCTGCTATGACTGGCTGCTGCCGGAAACCATCCGTCAACTCGCCTTTGCGGGTGCCGAGGTGCTATTACGGGTCTCGGCGTACATGGATCCCTGGGGAGCTACCGCCCCGATGGATTGGTGGACGCTATTCAACCGAGTGCGCGCGATCGAAAATACCTGTTACGTGGTGGCCGCCAACCAAGGTGCAAGTTTGGCCAATTATGCTCCCTTCTCCTGGCCGGGCGGCAGCATGCTGGTCGATTACGACGGCCGCATTCTTGCCCAGGCGGACCCCGGTCCGGGCGAGAAAGTCGTGGTCGGCCCGATTGACATCTGCCGCCTGCGTGCCGAACGCGCCCGCCGCCGCATGCACGACATGCGCAGCCATCTGCGTAGTGAGATCCACACATACTTGCAGAGGTCGTACCTGCCGCCGGCAGAGAGCCATCCGCTCTCCTCGGCTCAGATCGAACGCCGGATTGCCCTGGGCAAGCAGGCGACCGCCATGGCAAGCTGCGACGTGAGTCGCCGCGGCGTACCTCGCCGCGGCGAGGCCGGAGCCGACAAAGCTGGCCCCCACGAAGCTGGCCGCGGCGAGGCCCACCCCAACGAACTTCACAGCGGCCATCCCCGTACAGACGAACGCCGCCCCTAGTTGTGCTGGCGTCCCCCAGCACGGCGGCAGGCAAGTGTAGAGATCGACCTCATGAACCAACTTTACCCTACAGGGATCCAGACGCTATCGGATCGGCACTCGCTCCCCTCGCTTACCCAAACGTGCTTGCCCTGCCGAGCACTTGCCATCCTGGTCCTGTTACACCTGTGCAGCCTGGCAGGCTGCGCCAGGCCGGAACCCGAGCCCGACCCGCAGCTTGTCGCCCTCCACAACCGCGGCGTGGCATTGATGGGCCAGTTCAACTACGACGAGGCGTACCGCATCTTCGAACAGGTGCATCAGGCCCTGCCGGAGAATTTGGAGGTCCAGGTCAACTGGGCCATCGCTTCGCTCAACCGTCAAGGCGCCGTCGAGGAAGAAGGCAAAGGTCAGCCGCCCAAGGCCCAGGATCCTTACGCACACGCTATGGGGCTGCTGCAGGACGTGCTGCGCAAAGATCCGAATCACCTGCGTGCCCTATATTGCCTGGGCCTGTTGCACTTGCACGGGGGGCGGCCCGCGGAGGCGTTGCCCCTGTTCGATCAGGTGGCCGCCGCCGACCCGACAGACGCCTACGCGGCCTACAACGTGGGCCGCTGCTACCAGGAGGCCCGCGAGTTCGAGGAAGCCGTGCTCTGGTTTCGGCGGGCGCTGCGCAACGATCCGCATCTTTCCAGTACGTACTACTCGCTCAGCCAGGCCCTGGCGCGGCTGAAGCGGTCGAAAGAAGCGGCCAGCCTGCTGGCGGACAGCGAGCGGCTGAAGAACAATCCTTGCGCTCGACCTTTCAAGTTCGTCTACACGCGCATGGGCCCCAAGGCAGAGGTGACGGTCCTCGGCCGGACGGAGCAGCCCCCCGCACCCACGGGGCCGCCCTTTGCCGATGCGCGGCCCCTGCCGCTGCCCCGAGATGCCCTCCGCTGGCGTCCCAAGGGTGCCTCCCTCACGGCCTGTGACGTGGATGCAGACGGCCGCCTCGATCTCTTTGCCGCCGCGGCCCTCGAGGGTGGGAAACGCAGCGTTCTGCTTGTGCGTACTGACACCGGCTACAAACCCACCCCTCACACCCTTGCCGACGTGCCTGACGTGCGGGCAGCGCTCTGGGGAGACATCGATAACGACGGGCTGATCGATGCCTATCTCTGCCGTGCAGGCGGCAATCAATTGTGGCGGCAATCCTCTCCGGGCACGTGGGAGCAGGTCGATCCGGCAAGCGGTGCTGCCGGCCGCAGCCTCGAGGCAGAAGACGGGGCCTTGGTCGATATCGATCACGATGGAGACCTCGACATCCTGGTGGCCAGCCGCGACGCCGGGCTGGAAATGCTCCACAACACTCAAGACGGACGGTTTGTGCTGGCGGATACCGACGTGCCCTGGTTCCGCCACAACGAGCCCGCGGTGGGCCTGATGCCCGCAGATCTCGATGGCGACCGCGATCTGGATCTGATCGTGGTTCGTGCCAAGCCCCCCCACCACATCTACATCAACGAGCGCAACTGGACCTGGAAGGAAACCATCGACCTTGGCGGCTTCCGGTTCGCCGAGTGCCAGGCCGTGCTGGTGGCCGACGCTGATGTGGATGGCCGGCCGGAGCTTTACGCCCTGCACCGCGGAACCGTGACGCGCTGGCAATCCGATGACAAAGGGAACTGGCAATCGGCTCAACTCGCTGCGCTGGAACCTGCACGAGCCGAACAACGGCCCCAACTTGCCATCGCAGACGTTTCCGGTACGGGGAGGCTCAGTTTGCTAGCCAGCACGGCTTCTGGCTGGGCAGCCATCCCGCTGGACGGTCCGCCTGCGGAAGGGGCCACGCCCGTGACGTTTCAAGGCAAGGCAACGAAACTCCATTGCTGGCTGCTGCTGCACGATGATCCCGCGGCCGGCCCCAGTGTGGTGGGCCTATCGCAAGGGGGCATGCAGCAGTGGGGG
Source organism: Pirellulales bacterium (assembly GCA_023511675.1). GTDB lineage: Bacteria > Planctomycetota > Planctomycetia > Pirellulales > JAIMBC01 > JAIMBC01. The sequence goes on along the minus strand of JAIMBC010000005.1, from coordinate 17,048 downwards.
CCTGCCAATCGGCAGCGGTTTGTGTCGCTCTGGCCCAGTGGCAAGCATGACAGCAACATGCAGCTTCGCTCGAACGCCTCGGGTGTGGGCACGCGCATGGCGGTACGGGTGGGCAGCCGCTGGACGGTGGTCGAGAGCACGCGGCCCGCTTCGGGGCCTGGACAGAGCTGGCAGCCGGTGTCGGTGGGTATGGGCCCGGCCGAGCGGGCAGACTTCGTTCGCTTCGACTGGAGCGACGGCATCATGCAGACCGAGATCGGCCTCGATGCGGGAAAGCTGCACCGGGTGGTGGAAGAGAATCGGCAAACCAGCAGTTGTCCTCTGGTCTTCGCGTGGGATGGCAGCGGCTATGCCTTTGTAACGGACGTGCTGGGCGTGGGCGGTGTGGGCTTTGCGGTTGGGAGGGGTGTGTACGCACCGTCACGGCCGTGGGAGCGGCTGCTGTTGCCTGCTGGGCTGCCTGCCCCGCGCGGTGGCCGCCTGTCTCTCAAGTTGTTGCAAGCCATGGAAGAAGTGTGTTACGTCGACGCTGCGCGGCTGACAGCCTACGATCTGCCCCCAGGCTGGCAGATGGTGCTGGACGAGCGCATGGCCACGGCGGCTCCCGAGCCAACCGGAGAGGCTCTGTTCTACCGCACGCTGTATCGTCCGGACGCAGCGGTAGGGCCCCGCGGGGAAGACGCACGATCGGCCGTGTCAGACGTAGACGGCGTAGCGGTGGAGCCCGGTAGCCGCGATCGGCGTTTTGTCGGGCGTACCTTTCCCTGGTCGGTCGAGCTGCGGTTTGCAGAACCGCTCGATCGACTGGGTGGCAGGCTGCTGCTGATAGCCGATGGCTGGGTGGAGTACCCCTATTCGCAAACGATGTTCGCTGCATGGCAGGCCGGAGCGGCCTATGAATCGCCGACGCTCGAGGCGCAGGGCAGCGATGGCCGGTGGCAGACAGTGCTGGCGGGCTTTGGTTATCCGGCGGGCATGCCGCGTTCGCTGGCCATTCCCTTGCCCGAGTTGCCTGTGGGCACGCAGCGGTTGCGGCTTACCACCACCATGGAGATTTACTGGGATCGGCTGGCCATCGGAGTGGCCGAGCCCTGCCCTGCCGCGCGGCGGCACGAGTTGCCGCTATTGCGGGCCACACTTGCTCGCTGCGGCTTTCCGCGGCGTACCATGGGGCCGCAGCGGCTGCCCAACTACGACTATACACGGCGATCACCGTTTGGCGACATGCGGCATTTGCCTGGCCTGTACACGCGGTTCGGGCCGGTGGAAGAACTGGTTCAAGCAGCCGATAACGCCCTGGTGGTGTGCGGGGCGGGAGAGGAGATCCACATGGAATTCGCAGCATGCAACACTCCCATCGAGCCGCCGTGGACCCGCCGCTACGTGCTGGAGGCGGAGGGCTGGTGCAAGGACATGGACCTCTACACGCAGCATGGGGAGACGGTGGAACCGCTGCCGTGGGACCCGAATCGCGGCGAGCTGCGGCGGCGAGACGCCCTGCACGCGAGCTACCTCACGAGGTGGGAATCTGGTGATTAGGCGCGAGCACGCGCCTCACCCTGGCAGCAGTCCGGAGTGGACAAGGGGCAAGAGACCGTCGATGGGCCCGCCCCGATGTTCGGCTGGCCAGCAGCCACGCGTGGCAGCCGCGGCGCCTGCTGCCTCGGCCCTAGGCGTGATTGTTGCCGAGTGAGCAGTGTCTGCTCCTAGTCCGCTGACGCCGGCAATGCGGCGATAAACACGGACCGTAAAGGAGTCTCCGCCTTGCGGCCAACAAGCTTCGCTCCCAATGGCCGTGCGTTGCCGTGCGTGCCGCTATTTCCCGGGTCATACGGGGAGGAGGCAGCAGCAGACGCCATCGATGCGTGGCGTCCTTTCGGCCCGTTACCACCCATCACATCTTCTTCCCACCAGGCCTGAGGGGTCCGGGGCCTAGCTGTTGCAGGCTACTTATTAGCGGCAGGCGGTACAGCACGCCGTGCGCCGGGTCTGCCCATGCTGGCGCGCGCAAATCCTCGAGCACCTTGGTGGCGGCGGCACGCAGTGTCCGCTCATCGAACGCACCGCCAGCGCTTTCCACCTCAGCAATAAGTTCTTGCACCGCGGCCGACTCCTTGCCATCGCGGTACAGGCGGAAGACGAGATGGATGCGGGCGACGTGTACCTCGACGGCCTCGGCGGCTCGCGCGGGGGCTCCGCGAGGCTGCTTGCCGGGGGCAGCACCAGGCTGCTTGCCGGGGGCAGCAGACTTCTTTGTGGTCCGCGTCTCGCTGTAGGTTACGCGCAGCTCGTCCTTGGCGTCACGCTGCACCTGAATGCCAAGCTGGCCGAGACGCAGTTGGACCATCACGCTAATCTCGCCCGCAACCTGCTCGGCGGCACCGGCCAGGAGTGTGCCCGTCTCCACCTTGATCGACACAGGTCCCGCGACCGGTGGTAGGTTGGAACCCGGCGAGGGCCGGTTTGCCAAAGCATGCCCAATCTGGGCCCAGGGAATGGGCACCACGGCAAGTGTTGCCTGATCGAAACTGCCACGGACCACGGCCAGGTGGTTCTGGTCCGCAAAGCCATGGACCGCACTCAGGTGGCCGGAGGGCTGTAGTGTCCAGACGGTTCGGCGCGTCTTGCGATCAACCAGGTGATGTCCGAGAACCAGCCAGGACTGGCCGTCCGGGGCCCATTCAAGCGGGCGGCCCTTGTACATCAACGTTTCCGCCTCAGTTCCGAGCGGGAAGTCATGCTGCACTTCGGCCGATGCGTTCCAGCACACCAGGCGTCGGGCCTTGTCGGTCACTGCGGCCAGCTCTAGGCCGTCGGGCGAGAAACGTACGCCGTCCGGCGCTTGCGTCGAGCCGGGAACGACGGCGCGGGCGGCCACCTTGGCGGCCATGATATCGTAGATCACCACGCCGCCCTGGACCGGCACTGCCAGGTGGCGGCTATCGGGACTCAAATCGGCACGTGTACCTTCGAATGGCTCGCAGCTCATCTCCTTCATCTTCTTCTTGGTCTTCAGGTTCCATAGCTGAAGGCGGCTGTTGAGAGGACCCCAACCGACCAACAGCTCGTTCGGCTGGCGGAAGGCCACGAACATGACCTTGCTAGCCAGTTGAGGCGGCTGCACTTGATCGAAGAATTGGCCGCTGCGGCAGTCATACAGCGCCGCTGCTTCTCCAAAGGGGGCCGTGGCATACGCGAACATCGAGCCGTCTGAAGCCAGCGCTGCCAAGGGATTCAAGTCCGCCATCGCTCCCCTGGAAAAACCGACCTGAAACACCTGCTCCCCTGTGGTCAGGTTATGCACGGTGCCATCCACAAGCACATACGGGCTGTTGGTGGGCCCGTATACGATGACCGAATCTCGCGTGAGGGGGATGTTGAGCCGGCTGCTGCTCCAGTCGATGAGAAATTCGCTGGTCTCCGTTGGTCCTGCTGCACCCCTCGCCGGTCCACTCTGGTCTTCGCCAATCCCCTCTGGCTGCCCAATAATGCCTCCTAGTGTGCCAGACAGAGGGCCTTTGGCCCCCGGCACCGAGGGTGGCCCACCTGCCGCATCTGGCCCCAACGATTCGGCTGTGCCCGCGGCGCCCCCCATGCCCGCACCGCCAGTGCGCCCGACAGAGCGAGGATCATCGAGCGGATCGTATGGCAGCTTCCTGCCCGGTGAAAACGAGTCAAGCGGCTGCTTAGTAGATGAGGCCCGGCCTGCTGGTCTCGAAGTTGTGGTCCGCGCCGTCGCAGAAGGGGCGCCACGTGGGCCGTCCGCTTGGGCCATCCGCTGGATACGGCTTGACCAGGCAAAGGCGCTGACGAGCAGCAAGATCGCTAGGCCGCTGGCCACTGCCAGCGCAATCAGATTGGCACGCAGACTCTCTGGCAAAAGCAACAGTACCTTGTCGTCTACTGCTGCCCCTGCACCGGCATGGCTCATGGCCGGGATTGGCGGGGGGCCGACCGCGATCAGCCTGGCCGGCACGATCAGTCTCCCCTGGGGCGCCCCCGACACGTTGCTTACCACGGCAGGCTCCAGGGAACCGAGTGAGGCCGAGCCCGCCGCCGCAGGCACGAGCGCGGCGGCGGAACCTGCCGCTGTGGCCATGGGCCCCGCACCCACCGCGCTGCCCATGCTCCCCACGGACCCACCGTGCGTGCGGACGGAAGCTGGCGATGCCCCGCGCGCAGCGGCATCCGTTGCGAAGCCATGTACACCGCTTCCCATGGGCATACTGCCACCATCATGCAGTGCGGCCTTTGGCCTAGGGCTGCCAGCGTGGTCGCCGGAGTCCTTCCGCGCGCCGGGACCGTTTTCCGGCTCCTCCTCGGCAAGCGTAAGATTGCTGTTCAGCAGTTGGCGGTCGTAGGCCGCTCGCCTCTCGGGATCGATCAGCACTGCACACGCCTCAGCGATTTCGCCCAGGATCCGTGTGGCCTCCTCGGCGTGCTCACCCTCCTGAAAAGTACGCACAAACGCACTCTGCCGCTGGGCGGCAGCATCGATCACCTCTGGGTCCTGTTCGCCCGGCGCAATCCCCAGCAGTTGGTAGTGTGTGGGAGGCCTGCTCTCCTCAGGAATTCCGAGCCACTTGCGATATGGGTCGAACATGCCACGTGCCCTTGTCAAGAGCTAGCGATCATAGCAGCCGTGGGCCCGAACTGGGGTCCTGCAAGGCCGACAGTTGCGTCGGCACGCGCCGACGCACGGCCGTCGCGCCTGCACGCGCCGACGCACGGCCGACGGTCCCATCGGCACGGGCCGACGCCGAGGAGCGACCGCAGGCTATCCCTCGTCCGCTCCAGTTGTGCTGGCGGGACCGGCAAGCGACGCGACCAGGCTTCACCTCACAGTCTACGCATCCGGCCGATCCATGCAAGCGGTGTCACTCTTGTCGGCTTGCCCGCGTTCACCTAAGCTATGTCCAGTTCACATGGCGGCGGGCCGCAAAACCGCCTGCCGCCAGCTTCGCTGCTGCCCCGCACGGAGGAAACGGTGGTATTTCGCCAGAGTCAGGACGATCTTGCGCTTGCAACCGAAGCAGAACCTTTCGCAGCGAGGGATTGGCAAGCGGCGATCGCACGCGGCATCCAGCGGCTGGAATCGCTCCAGTACGCGCAAGGATACTGGGTAGGGGAACTCGAGGGCGACAGCATCCTGCAAAGCGAGTACATCCTGCTGCTAGGGTGGCTGGGACGACACGGGCAGCCCCTGGCCCGTAAACTGGCGAGACGGCTGTTGGAGCAGCAAGAGCCGCACGGCGGCTGGGTGCAGTTCCCGGGCGGCCCCATCGACATCAGTGCCAGCGTCAAGGCCTACTTTGCGCTGAAACTCACGGGCCACGCTCCCTCCTGCCCCGCACTGCGCCGTGCACGAGAGGCAATTCTGGCACACGGCGGAGCCGACAGCGTGAATAGTTTCACGCGCTTCTACCTGGCGCTGTTGGGGCAGGTGCCGTTTTCGGTCTGTCCGGCCGTTCCGCCGGAATTGGTGCTGTTGCCGCGCTGGTCTCCCATCTGCCTGGAGAACATGAGCGCCTGGACGCGCACGATTGTGGTGCCGCTATCCATCATCTGGGCCTTGCAGCCGGCACGTCCCGTGCCGATAGAGGCGGGTATCCGCGAGCTGTTTCTCCGACCGCCGCGGGCCTGGCCGCCGCTGCGCTGTCCCGGCCTGGAATCGGGCGGCCGCCTGTGGAGCTGGGATCGGTTCTTCCGCACGCTTGATCGCCTGGTGAAGCGTGCTGAGCGGTGGAAGCTGCTGCCGCGCAAGCGAGCCGTACGGCTTGCTACGCAGTGGATGCTCGATCGCTTTCCAGAAAGCGACGGGCTGGGTGCCATCTTCCCTCCCATGGTGTGGAGCGTGATCGCCCTCTCCGCCCTGGGCCATGACGAGGAGGGGCCAGAGCTGGCCTACTGCCACCGCACGTTACAAGGTCTAGTGATCGAGGAAGAAGACACCGCTCGCGTGCAGCCCTGCAAGTCGCCCGTGTGGGACACTGCCCTGGCCCTACGCGCCCTGGCCGCCGTCGGCCACACGTGCAGCGACCGCCGCGTGCAGAGCGCAGCGGCGTGGCTGCTCGATCGCGAGGTGCGCAAGCCCGGAGACTGGGCCCGCCGCGTGCGTGCCGAGCCGGGCGGTTGGTATTTTGAATTCGCCAACGAGTTCTACCCCGACCTGGACGACACGGCCATGACGGCCATGGCCCTCGTCGAAACGCTCTTCGCCCCTCCCGTCACCGCTCCGCCCGGCAAGCTGCCGCCGGACATGGCTCGTCAGGACGTCTCGCCAGGGGACTCGCCCCAGCTAGGCTCTCCACAATTCCGAGCCCCTGTGGGGCAAGCCCCCCCCGAGATCGAGGATCTCTTGCACCGAGCACATCAGACCCTCGCTCGCGCCGAAGCGTGGATGCTCGCCATGCAAAACCGCGACGGCGGCTGGGGCGCCTTCGACCGGGACAACGACGCCCGCTTCCTCTGCCACGTGCCCTTTGCCGACCATAACGCCATGATCGACCCCAGCACGCCGGATCTCACCGGCCGTGTGCTGGAAGCGCTCGCCCGCCTGGGCCGCCGCCTGGGAGACCCCGCCGTGGACCGTGCCGTCCTTTACCTGCACCGCACGCAGCAGGCGGACGGAAGTTGGTTCGGCCGCTGGGGCGTCAACTACATCTACGGCACCTGGCAGGCCATTGCGGGCTTGCGAGCCGTGGGCATGGCACCTGACGACCCGTGCATTGTCCATGCCGCGCACTGGCTGTTAGCCTGGCAGCAGCCATGCGGCGGTTGGGGCGAAACGCCCCACAGCTATGCCGAGCCTGCCCTGCGCGGGCAGGGCGAACCGACCGCCTCTCAAACGGCGTGGGCCCTGCTGGGCTTGATCGAGGCAGGCCTTGCCCAGCATCCTGCCGTGACGCGCGGCATTGAGTACCTCTTGCGCACGCAGGCAGCCGATGGCTCCTGGCCCGAGACCGCTTTCACCGGTACCGGCTTTCCACGTGTGTTCTACCTACGCTACCACTTGTATCCCTTGTACTTTCCCCTGTTGGCGCTGGCGCGGTGGGCTTCCTGCTGTCTCAAACCGCGCGTCGCCCTGACCGAGCCGCCGGCGCTGCCAGGCGGCTGACTTGTGCTCGGCAGTTGCTTCTCTGCCCTGACAGCCTTGTGAACCCGATCTGCCCTCGAACCATTGCCGCTGGAGGCTCGCCATGCGTTTTCCGCTCTCTTTGACCAGGGCCATGACGGGTTACATTGTTCGCCAGCGACTTGCCGGACGGAAGCGATTTCCCTTGGTGTTGATGCTCGAACCCTTGCACGCCTGCAACCTCACCTGCACGGGTTGCGGCCGCATCCGCGAGTATGCCGGCACAATCAAGGAAAAGTTGACCGTCGAGGAATGCCTCCAAGCCGTCGACGAGTGCGGCGCCCCCGTGGTCAGCATTTGCGGGGGCGAACCCATGATCTACGCCGAGATCGAATCGCTGGTTGCCCAGATCTTGCAACGCCGCAAGCACGTATACCTGTGTACGAACGGCATGTTCATCCGCCGCAAACTACACGGTTTCATGCCCACCAGCCGCTTCTTCTTCAACGTGCACCTCGACGGCATGGAGCAAACGCACGACAAGCTGGTGGAGCGCGCCGGCGTATTCAACGAGGCCGTCGAGGGCATCAAGGCCGCCAAGCAAGCCGGCTTTCTGGTCTGCACCAACACCACCATCTATCGTGAGACAGATATGCACGAGATCGCCGTGCTGCTGCGGTTTCTCAGAGAGCTGGGTGTTGACGGCTTCATGCTCTCTCCGGCCTACCCTTATGCGGCCGTACACCAGACCAACCCCCACGCCGCCCGTGAAATTTTCTTGACGCGAGCCGAGGTACACGAGAAGTTCCGCCAGGCCCGAACATTGCTCCGCGGTCTGAAGCTGAACACCTCGCCCGTCTACCTGGAGTTCTTGCGGGGCGAACGCACCCTGCGCTGCGCGGCCTGGGCCAGTCCCACGCGCAACGTCCGCGGCTGGAAGGGACCATGCTATCTGATTACCGACCGGCATTACCGGAGGTATCAGGACCTGCTCGAACAGACAGACTGGGAGTCCCTGGGCCAGGGCAACGACCCGCGCTGCGAGGATTGCATGGTGCATTGCGGCTTTGAGCCTGCCGCCGTGCTGGGCGTCAACCGCCGCCTGGGCGACGCACTGAAGATGGCTCTCTGGCAGCTTACCTGACGACCGCCGCCATGCCGCGTGTTGGCCCGGTCTGCAAAACGCACGCCCCGCCACGTGCCCTCTGCCGCGGCGCCATGCTGTGCCGACAAACTGCTGGCAGCTCACCCTGCCGGATGGCCGGCCCGCTTACGGCCGCTCTCCCGCAGCGTCTCTGAGCACCGCGAGAATCTCTCTCTGCGCAGGGCCGCCGGTGACGTGCACTTCCCCCCCCGCATCGACAAACACGTTCACTTCGCTGCGCACGCCAAACTCGGACAGATAGATTCCCGGCTCGATCGAAAAACAGGTACGCGGAAGAACCAGCCGCTCTTCGTGCGTCTCCAAATTGTCCATGTTGGCCCCGTTACCATGCGTTTCCTGACCGATGCTGTGCCCCGTGCGGTGGACAAACTGCGGCCCATAGCCCGCGGCCTCGATCACATCGCGCGCCGCCTGGTCGACCTTCCAGCCCGGCAGCGGCCGGCCTGCCCGATACGCATCCCGCACGCACGAAATGGCCGCGTCCCGGGCCTGCGCCACAATCGAGAATACCTCCTGGTATGCTTCCGGCACGCTGCGGCCAAGATAGCCCATGCGCGTCAGATCGCTGTACACGCTGCGCGGGCGGTCGAGCTTGGCCCACAAGTCGATGAGCACCAGGTCTCCCTCGCCCATTTCCACATCGGTGGCGGCGGTGGTGGCGTAATGCGGATCGGCACTGTGCGGTCCCACGGCCACAATCGGGGGGTGGTCCGTGACCAGGCCATGTTCTTGAAAGTGGGCGAGGATCACGGCCTGCACGGCGCTCTCACGCACGCGGCGGCCACCGGCCAGTTCGCGGGCGATGAAGCCGAAGGCGCGGTCGAAGGCGCTGGTGGTGTGGCGAGCCGCCTCGAGGTGCATGGCCCATTGCTCGTCGTCCCAGGCTGCCTCAAACTGCTGGATCAGGTTGCCGGAGGACACCACCTCGACGCCTAGCTCGCGCACCAGCTCGATCGTGCCAGCATCCACCCGCGACACGTAGGGATTGCTGTTGCGGGGTGCATACTCCATGGCCACACGCCGAGTTCCCGCCAGCAGACGCGCTACCCCTTGCTCGAGTTCCCTCCAGTGCAGGTACACGTGCTTGGGCCCTGGCAGGTGATCGAGCGCACCAGCCTCGATACGGTGCACGAGCCCTGCCGGTTGGCCCTGTGCCGGGATGAAGTAGAAGAAGCGGCGCGAACCGATGGGGCGCTGTTCCATGTCCAGAATGCGGCGGGCCAGCACGTTGGAACCGCGAAAATCGTACAACAGCCAGCCATCGATCGAGGCGGTCCGCAGGGCAGCCTGGAGTTCTGTCAAATCAAACATCAGCGGTACGTATCGGTCTTGAACCCACGACTTTGCGTCAGCGAATCTCCGTTGTGCCGATCATAACGCCGCCGGCTGGCCGGCGATAGCCGCCAGCCGATGCCCCAAACACGGCCCCGGTTTGACACGGCCCCGGTTTGGCGCTCCTCGAGTTCGCCGCTGCCCAAATTCGGCACTGCCCGCGTTCGGCACTGCCCGCGTTCGGCACTGCCCGCGTTCGTGGCTTCCAGAGTTCGGGACTGCCCGCGGACCACACCTTGGGGACCGTTCGCCGCGGCCCTCAGCCCAGGATCTCTTGTGGCCACTGCACAGGTTATGGGGCTGGACTTCGCCCCTCCGGTCCGCAAGTGAGCCATCCTTGACAGGCTGCCACGGCTGGGATTACGATCCCGTAGCGGGCGATTAGCTCAGTCGGCTAGAGCGCTTGCTTTACACGCAAGAAGTCGGGGGTTCGAGTCCCTCATCGCCCACCTGGGGGTTTTGCACTACACAGCAAGTTGCTGCAAAACCTTGCAAAGCACGCACTTGTGGCAAAGCGAGGTTTTCCGTTTTCGTTGCCAGCAGGCTGTTTTGCGCGCCGGGTGTGCCGCTTTTTGCGCCACCTCTTCGTGCCGCCGTGACACCTAAGGCACGCTCAATCGCTGCTCATGCAGCAGCATGACAAAGCAGCATGGTGCGGCCGCTTGACCTCCACGTGTTAGCGGGAATAGAATCACGGCGGAGGCGGGGAGTGTGATGTTTGCCGACGGCCTCCCGACCGCGGTGGAGGAAGACCACCCATGTCTGCCACGATCTCCTCGCGCACCCCAGAGGGGGTGCCGAACACCTGCCCCGTGTGCGGCGCGGAGGTGCGTTTGCAGCCCTCACAGCCGTTTGGCGATGCGCCGTGTCCCTGTTGTGGGCATCTGCTGTGGTTCATCAACCTAAATGGCGTCACGTGCTACATGGAGTCGGAGGCAGGCGTATCGACACGGGAACGCGTCATGGAGTCGCTCGTCCGCATGTTGGGCATTGAGCGGCACAAGCTGGCGCACAATCCCGCCCTTGCTAGCGGCCTCGAATTGGACAGCCTGGACATGGCCGAACTGGTCATGGCCCTGGAAGAGGAGACGGAACAGGGCTGAGTGAGCACGCAACGAGAGGCGGCATACAGGGCGGCACCAGCAGCCTGCGCTGGGCAACGTTAGCGCCGTTCAACTACGGTCCTGCATAAGAACCAGACTTGCTGGACCGCTCGTGGCCAGGGCGATCGAGCTTGGCCAGCTTTCCGTGCCAAGTTCCAGCGTTGGCTTTCAAGGAGCGATCCTCGCTGGTAAGGCGTCGGCACGGGACGGAACTTCGCACCTTGCCGCTGGCAAGTGCGGCCTTTCAGATACCTCGGCGTGGCGCAGAACGCGGCGTGTGCCTCGCGCCGGTCGCAAACTCGCCTCTGGCGTGCAGCATCGTGACGCTGCCAGAGGCCGCAGCGTGAGAGGGCCGTACGGCCGCCCCCTGGTACGGAGGACAAAGGGTGGCCGTCATCGGCGTTATCCTGTACCGCAGTAGCTGCGTCTTGGAATGGAGGACAGGGCCGGCCTCGCGCAGCGGCGCGGGCTGGCTGGCGGGTACAATACCCTGGCAAGCGGCCGCGGCGGCACAAGCGAATCGGTGTATGCGATGTGGCAAAGCTTATTGGCACAATGGATCCGGCGGCAGGCGCAGGCTCAGCTCTGGCACGCGGCTGCGCAGGCCCTCGCCGGCGAAACCCAACAGGTAGAGGCTCAGCCGCGCGGCGAACCGGCACAAGCGGTGCCAGATGCGGCAAGCGAACCCCCCCCTCCCTGCGACGTAGGAGTGCTATTTGCTCTGGGTGCCGAGGCGGGAGGGCTGGTCGATCTCTTGGCCGCTCGGGCGACGCAGCGCACCCCCTACTTCACAGTGCACGTTGGACAGGTGCATCAGCGACTCGTGGTGGTGTTTGAGAGCGGGGTGGGGCGGGCCGCCGCGGCACGCGCCACAGAGGCTCTGCTTGACGTCTATCGACCAGCCTGGGTGATTTCTGCCGGGTTTTGCGGCGGGCTGAACGAGCGGCTCCGTCGGGGAGATGTGCTGCTGGCCGATCGGCTGTTGCATGAGTCGGGCGAGCAGTTGGCCATTGGCGTTTCTGTCGATCCCACCGAGTTGGCCGGCCGTCAGGGGCTGCATGTGGGAGGGCTGCTCACCGTGGATCGCATTGTGCGTCTGCCAGCACAAAAGCAGGAGTTGGGTCGGAGATTTCAGGCGCTGGCCGTCGATATGGAGACCTTCGCCGTGGCTGAGGTCTGCCGCAAGCGGCGTGCCAGGCTGCTCGCTGTACGCATCGTATCAGACACCGTTCACGACGAGCTGCCCGCGGATTTGGAAGTGCTGGCCCGCCAGCGGACGCGTTCTGCCCGCTTGGGGGCGGCCGCCGCGGCCATCTGGAACCGCCCCGGCTGTGTCTGGGACATGCTCGAACTCAAAGAGCTGGCCCTCGTGGCAAGCGATCGGCTTGCCCGCTTTCTCGCCGGCATGATTGCACAGCTTGCCCCCGCACCACGGGAACAGGCCTCGCCAAAGCTCGAGCTTCGGCCGGAGGATGAGGCGCCGCGCGGTTGAGGCCGTTACATGGACGTCCGCAGGGAGGCACACATGATTGCACCGGTGGCTTGTCACAAACAGAGATGGCGACGAAGCTGGGCAGCTACGCGCCTGCCGCTTCGATGGGCAGTGTGTTTCGCGCTGGCCGTGGCGTGGCAGCGGCCGGCAGGCCCGCTGCGTGCCGGGGAACCGGGCGGAGACGCTGGTGTCGATCAGGCGGCTGCGGCGGCGCCCCTGCTGGACCCACCGGCGGGAGACGATTACACGGCGGCCTCGCTGCGCGCGTATCAAGAGCGCCTCGAGAAACACTATGGCGGGTACCGTCAGATGCCGCTGGACGTGAAGGCGGCCTACTTTGACTGGGAGCTGTGGCGCTATCACCTCACACCGTATCATCAGGTGTACAACCGGTCGGTGTTTCCCGAGCAGCCGGGGCAGCCGCCGCTTGCCTTTCCCGCGCGCGACAGCTCTACCTGGAACGGCGCGCTGCTGGGGGCCCTCTCCTTTCGCTATGCCGCCACGCGAGATCCCGACACGCTGGCCCGCATTGCCACGGTCATCCGGGGACTGCACCTGTTCTTTGAGGTCACCGACCAGCCCGGATTGATGGCACGCGCCGTGGCACGCGAGGACAACCTCCGCTTGCCCGAACTCGATCAGACGTATGTGGCGCCCGACGGCACGCGATACTTCTTCCAGTCCGATCCAGCCAAGGGGGGATTCAACCAGATTGCCGGCGGCTATGCCGCCCTGTTCATGCATGCCTGTGAAGATTTGCCCCCCGACGTGCAGCAGATGGCCCGCCACGATTGCACCACCATGATCATGCACCTCATCGAGCACGACTGGCGGGCCATCCATCGCGACGGCACTCCCACCAGCTATGGCGACCTGCGGCCCCTGGTAGGCTCGATGGGCGTCCCCTTCAACGCCCAGGTGGCATATCTGATTGTCGCTCTCGGTTACTCCTTCCCGCCCGATGACCCAGCACAACGCGAACGGGTAGCCGCGGAGTTTCGCCGCCTGCGGGGCGAGCACCACGTGTATTTCGAATACCCCTTGCGCAGCCTGGTACTGCCCCAGCGTGTGGGTGCCAGCCCCCTGGTCAAGGGGATGAACGACCGAGCCCACGTCACCCTGGCCGCCTTCTATGGCCTGGCGCTGGAACTCGATTGGGCACGCCGCCACGGCCAATCGCCCAACGAGAAGTTCTTGTACCAGTTGGGCCGCACCATGTACTGGAGCATGGATTACCTCCATGACAAGCGCAATAGCCTGTGTGCCTTCATGTGGGCTGGATTGCTCTCCGATCCGCAGGCCCGAGCGGCGATTGTCCGCCCCGCGGAGCAGCACGTCTGGCCGCAGCTTGAGCGGGCACTGCAAGAGGGGGTCGAGCAGCTTGCGCGCTACCCTCTCGACCGGTTTTGCCGAGACGGCCCAGACGTGATCATGCCGCAGCTCCAATGGTGCGATGACGCCAAGGCCTGCGACAACTACTGGCACTGGAACCCCTACTCACGGCAAGAGCGCAACGGCCCGCCGCAGAACATGGCCTATTGCGGCATGGATTTTCTCTTTGCCTACTGGCTGCTGCGCTACTACCGGCTGGACGAGCAGCCGGCGCTGGCACCTCTACGGCGCGGAGTGCTAGCGCGTACACCTGGCGTGCTGTGATGGGCTTCGCCTCTTGCCGCAGGTGATCGAGTCAGCCCATCTTACCCTGCCGCCATAGCGCGCAAGTCCTGCCATCCCCTCTTCTCCTCCCTTGCTAGCAGGTCCCACGCATGAATTCCGCCCCGTCTTCGCCTCCAAGATCTGCCAGCTCGGAGTCTTGACGATAGCGATATGCTGCCACCCTGCTCCCTATTGCGGCACTCAGGGGCAACGTTTATCCTTCTGCCCCACCATGGCAGGCGCGAGAGGGACCTTTTGTTTGCTGACGGCTTGCGTGCTGGTGCTGGCAGGCTGTGCGGGCCCAGCGCTGGTAGCGCGCGAGGCTGGCGTGGGGCAGGCTGCGGGGCTTGCCGGACGGTCGGAGGTGGGAAGCGGCATTGCGGGGGAGATGGCGGAGGCCGCTGCCCCTTCGCCACCGCGCGACAGGTCCACGCATGCTCCTGGGAGTGGTAGCGCAACGCATGCATCGGTGAGCAGCGTGCCCGCGGATGTGCCGGCTAGCTCCCGCTCGTTGGCCGAGGCAATCAGTGCGGCAGAGCTAGCACCGGACGTCAAAGCCAGACTGCTGGCTGCACTTTCGCCTAAGGCACCCACAGACTCAGCAAACGTAACATCCTCGCCTGCGGAGGACCAGCGTGCAACGCCCGACGTTCAGGGCCATTCTGGGCCACAGGGTGATTCTGGCCCACAGGGTCCATCTTGGATACATGGCCCCGCCGCGCCGGCGGGGCATGAGCGGGCCCAGGCAATGGACGCCAGCGCCGGGACGAATCGCCCGCCAACCGCAGGCGGCACAACGGCCTCCAGCCCTCTTGCGGCGAGGGCTGTCGAGCTACAAACACCGCACGTCGTGAGCGCGGCCTTCGTTGCCGGCGATGAGCCAGCGAACGATGGAAGTGCCGGAACGAGCAGCAGAGAAAAGCCGGATTGGCAGCAGGCCCTCTCGGGCACGCTTACCCAATTGGAGCAAGTGCTGGGTTCTGGGAAGGCGTCCTCGGATACGTCGCTGGCTCTGCGGCTGCGGCTGCTGTACCTGGCGGCTGGCCGGCGCGAAGACGCCCTGCGGCCGATCGCCTCTCTCGCGCCGGCAGAGCAGGATTTCTGGAACAACGAGTTCTATGCGCTGGCCGAGCTGATCAACCCACGTACCGACGCAGCCCAGCGGGCCGCCGTGGCGCTGCCGCACCATCGCTATGCAGCGCTGGCCCTGGCTGAGATGGCCCCCTTGCGCGTACAGAACCTTGCGTTTTGCCGGGAGGTGGCCAGCTACGGGATGTACACGCGCTATCCTCAGGATCGGTTTCAGCCGGGCGAAGAGGTGCTGTTGTATGCGGAGTTGGAGAACTTCCAGAGCCGCTCCACGCCTCGGGGCTGGCATACCTCCTTCCGCGCTCGCTATCAGATTCTTGACGCGTCCGGCAAGCGGGTAGCGCACGGAGATTTGCCGCGCACCGAAGAATACTGTGCCCATCCACGGCGCGATTATTTTGTCTGCTACTTTGTGACCATTCCCTCGCGGCTTTACGACGGCCGGTACACGCTCGAACTCGCGGTAGAAGATGCACTGGGCAACGAGCTGGCGACCGCGACCATCGACTTCGCCGTGGTCGACAAGGCGGACAGACCGTAGCGCGCCCCCCACCATCGGCCCCGTGGCCGCGCTGCGTGCGATGTGAAGAAGGCCAAGCGCGCCACAGGCAGGGGCCATGCCCGCGTGCCGCGCGACCAGAGGACCGCAAGCTGTTGTCGCGCCAGCGCAGCGCCGTCCTCGGGGAGTGCTTCGCGGTTGGCGGCTGTAGGCCCGCAACCCTTTGAGAAGGCAGAGGGAGGCATTCCATTTGTGGCAGGCGAGATGGGATCACCGTGGTTGGGGGAGGAGCCATGCAGCAACTGTTAGGACGGCGGCAAGCTCGCCGGCTTTGCAAGCGGCATCGTGAACACTTGCCGCGGTGCCGGATGCGGCTTGCCTGTGCGGCGTTGCTGAGCGAGAATCCACGCTGGTTGTTCGCTGCCCTGACTGGCCCTTGGATGCACGCCTACCATGAAACGTATTGCCCGGGAGCAAGCACGCACGTATGCCCTGGATTGGCGAGACGCGCCGCTGATCAGGGTCGAACCGGGGGAGACCTTCGAGGTGGAAACATACGATGCCAGCGCGGGCTACTTCAAGTCGCCGCAAGACAAGGCCATCCCTGCGATGCGTCCGGGTTTTGACCGTTCGCCTCCGCTCGTCAACCCAGTTGCGG
Organism: Pirellulales bacterium; assembly: GCA_023511675.1. Taxonomy (GTDB): domain Bacteria; phylum Planctomycetota; class Planctomycetia; order Pirellulales; family JAIMBC01; genus JAIMBC01. The sequence goes on along the minus strand of JAIMBC010000005.1, from coordinate 979 downwards.
GACCGATCTATGTTGAGGGAGCAGAACGGGGCGATACGCTGGTGGTCTTGCTGGAGGAGATCGTGGTGGATGCCTATTCCTGGATCGCCATTGGTCCTCGGCGCGGGCCACTGGGAGAGTCGACCCGCTGGCCCGAGCTGTCTGCGGACTACACGACGCGCATCTTTCGGCACGAGCCTGGTCCCAGTGGTACGACGCGGGATGGCACGCTGCACTTTAGCGACCGGCTCTCGTGGCCGATTACGCCCTTTGTGGGCACGCTGGGAGTAGCGCCCGACCGTGAGGTTGCGACCAGTGCCGACGGCCAGGGAGAGTGGGGCGGCAATCTGGACATTCGCGACTGCTGCCCCGGCAACCGCATCTTGCTGCCGGTGTTTCATACCGGGGCGTTGTTCTACCTGGGAGACGTGCACGCCAGTCAGGGAGATACCGAGTTCACCGGCACGGCTGCGGAGACGTGTGCCACGGTGCGCCTGCGATTGGAGCTGATCAAGGGCCGGCGCGTTCCGTGGATGCGGATCGAAAAGTCTGGCTCGATTGTGTCGGTGTACGCCTATCGTCCGTTGGAGGTGGCGGTGGAGACGGCCATCGTGAACTTGATGGAATGGTTGATCACAGACTATGGGTTTACCCCTACGGATGCCTACTGTCTGGTAAGCACCTGTCCTGACTTTCGCGTCAACGTGTATCAGATGTGCAAGCTGTCCAAGCTCAATTTCGTGGCCGGCGCGGAGCTGCCGCGCCAATACCTCGGGGCTTGAGGCGCGCTGGGCGGTACACGAGGGGCCGGGAAACGTCTGGGGTGCAGGGGGTCAGTCGGTGCGTGCTGCGTCGCTGTGCCCGAGGTCTTTGTCCGGCGCTACCAGATCGCGCACGCGGGTCTTGAGTTCCTTGATCTCCGGAAAGCGGCCCTCGACCGCACGCGACCAGACCAGCGCGTCGTCCACGCGTACCTCGAATACGCCGCCCCGCCCCGGAC
>JAIMBC010000047.1 GCA_023511675.1 Pirellulales bacterium | reverse complement strand
GCCCGCGATAAATATCCCTTCCCGAACGGTGACCGGGTCCCAGAGGGTTACATCGGGATAAGAAAACTCATTCATCGGCACCAGCAACCGTTCGTTCAATACCCGCACCTGATCCGGGCTGATGCGAGAGGCGTCCTGCTGGGCAAGCCGTTCCAGTTCTTCGGTCATGGCGGCGTGCTGGTCGGCTGCGGACTGAAGGCGCCATCCCGTGTGCAACCACGCCACAGCCAGGCGAGCCTCGTCACGGAGCGTCGAGAGGTCGGGCACCGTGTTCGCCAGCAGGAGGCACATCCGCGCCACATCGCGCGGCAGCGCGTCGGGCTGAAGCAACTCGATCCGCGCGGCAAGTTCGGCGCAGGTCATGGGCAGCAAGTCGAGATAATCTTAAGCAGACGTGGCGCGTGACGCCGCGCACAGATAAGGCACCTGTTCGGCCGCACTAGGCCAGGGCACGTCCCAGCAGGCGGCAAGCCCGCATCTCAAGTCTAGCTCGACGACGGCACGCCGGCGCCGAGAATAGCGCCGCCTCGGTGGCATCGCCGAGCTGACCCTTTTTTCGCGAGACGCCGCCCTGCTCCCACCCCATGGACCCCTGTTTAGACTGATGCCGCCCCTACGCGCCAGCACGCCGCGCCTCGGGCGGCCACGTGCCTGCATGGGCGTCGTCCTGCCGGCAGCATCCGCGCTCCGGCCTCAGCTCATGCCACCGCTACAGCCGCCGCCACCGTACCTGTACGCAGTCGAGGGGCACCTCTGCCGTCATCGTGTCCGCAGTTGCCACGGTGAGCCGCAGCGCAGGCCGCATCCTTAACGTGCCGCAGGCGTGGGGCGAACCTCCCTTTGGCGGCCTCGGCTCCGGTAGCACACGGCAACGGGCGTCAGCCCAAAGTTGTGCTCCTGGGGGGCGATCCGTCGACGGCTACACCGCTACGCGGGGCTGTACCCAAACGGTCCGCATGAACGGAGATTTCCTTATTACCGGCATGCATGACACGACGGGATCCTTGGCCACAACACCGATTCGGGAGGAGGTCCGCATAACGGCCGGCATGCGCATTGATGATGGGCGCTATGCTACGGTTCAGTGGAGAAGGCTAAGGCAGGCACGAGACGCAACGAGTGAACAAGGAGACAGTGGCGAGGATTCTGGTAGCGGCGCAGGGCACCGAGCTGTTGTCGGTGTGCCAACATGCCGCGCAATGCCTGGCGATGGAACAGAGTGCGCCGCCTGGCCTCAACGGTTGGGCCGCCGCTGCGTGGGAAGTCGCACCGCTTGCAGCGCCGAGGGAAAGCGAGCCCGACGGTTGGAGCATCGCCGAGCCACAGCACTGCCTGATGGTATGGATCGAGACGCGTAGCATGCCGTCGGAGCGGTTGTTATTGGCTGTGACGCATCTGTGGACATGCGTCCCGCAGCTACCGGTGGTGCTGTGCATGGAGAGCATCGACAGCGAGGTGTTCCAGACGGTAGTAAGGCTGGGCTGCCCCCCCCATCTGTTCACTTACAAACGCCCCTGGAGTGTGGCCGAGGCCTGCCTGCTGTTGGTGGCGGCGGCACGGCATCGCCATGGCAGCGAAGGGGGCAAGGATGCCGAGCAGCAGCGGCTGCTGGAGACGCAGCGTGCCATAGAATCTCTGGAACGCACTCAGCGAGAACTGGTGCAGGCCGAGGGACTGGCTCGCCGGCAGAACTCGGAGCTGGGCCGTCTGGTGCGCAGCCTGGCCACGGAGCTGACCGTTACACGCGATGCTGCGGTGTTGGCGCTAGCGAAACTGGCCGAGTCGAGAGACAACGAGATTGGCGGCCACATTGAGCGCATTCGCGCGTACTCGCAGGTGCTGGCCGAGCATTTAAGCCAGCACGGCCCCTACCAAGACCAGGTCGACGAGCATTTTCTGGCGGATCTCTACCGCTCCTCCCCGCTGCACGACATCGGCAAGGTGGGCATCCCCGACAGCGTGCTGTTGAAGCCAGGCAGACTGACCCCCCAGGAGTTCAGCCTGATGCAGCGGCACACCGACATCGGAGCCGATGCCTTGGCCCAGGCGGCGCGCGATTCCGGCTACACGGGATTCCTGATCATGGCTGCCGACGTGGCACGCTTTCATCACGAGCGCTTCGATGGCAAGGGCTATCCCCGCGGACTGGCAGGGCAGCAAATCCCGCTGGCAGCCCGCATTGTGGCCCTCGCCGACGTGTATGATGCCCTCACCTCGCCTCGCGTCTACAAGAACGCTTACGACCCCTACGTAGCGCGGCGGATGATCCTGGAAGAGTCTGGCAAGCAGTTCGATCCCGCCATAGTCGAGGCCTTCGAGGCCAACTTCCACCGCTTCCTGGAAATTGGCGCCAGCCTGCCGCCTCACGAACCTGCACCCGCCCGGCCCGGAGCCAGGGCATTCCCCCTCCGCCTGGATGCGCCGGCCGTGGTCGAGCTGCCCCTGCCTTGAGACTCGGCGGCCGTGCCCGGACCCGCCACGCACCGGCTGGCAGACGCAGCCGCCGAAATCGCGGCACGCCCGATGCCTGATGCACGCATCCCCCGCGGCACGCCTGCCAACGGCCGTGGCGCGCTCTCCTCGGGCAAGCCGCTGCGGGAGCCCTGCCAGCTCTGTGTGATCAAGCAACCGGGTAACCGAAAGTTTGCCTGCAAGCATGCGCAGCACTGCCGAGAGCATCCGCCCCCGCAAGGCTGCTTAAAGTTCAGCGTCGCGCGCCTGCCGTGACACCGCCGCTCGCTTCCTGCACCTCGGTACGTGGCAGCAAGAACCGCCGACGCAAGCGCGTGCGGAAACGACGAGCCAGATAGCGGAGCGCTGATGCCGCCTGTACCCACGGCCGCACGTCTGCCGTCTGACCCGCCAGCGCACGCATCTGGCACCATGTTGCGCCGTGAAACTTCACCTGCCACCCCGCCGTAGCCAGCCGCAAGCCGAAGTCCGCCTCGGCCAGCCCCGGACATAGCTGCGCGTCAAACCCTCCCACAGCCAGCGCCGCACGGCGCCGCAGCACCATGCACGTGCCCAGCACCCAGTCGCACTCGTACGTCGCATCTCTCGGCAAACCCAAATAGCACTGCTCCGCCAGCAGGCGCGAGCAAGGCCAGCCCTGCGCCAGGCATTGCATGGCCAGTCCCCGCAAGGTGGGAAAGCGCCGGGCTGGATGCAGGTAGCTTCCGTCAGGCCGATAAACACGACACGTGCATGCCCCGCAACGCGGCTGCGATTCCATGAATCGCACCAGCCGAGCCACCACCCGCTCGCCGGCCGGCAACTGGATGCACGGGTCGAGTACCACCAACAGCGACGCCGTGCTGGCCGCTAGCAAACGATTCAGATTCTGCCCAAACCCAAGCGGCTGCGGATTGCGCAGCACCGTGGTAGGCTCCCACAGCTCGTCGCACCCTGCCGTGCCCGCAGACGAGGCGTCATCCAGCAGCAACAGCCGCATCCGCAGCCCATCGGCAGCGGCAGGCAGCCTGCGAATCAATGAGCCCAACCACTCAGCATCGTCGCGGCAGATGAGACCCACGTCCACGTCGCAGGCCTCTTCGCGCCGCCAGCAACAGTCGAAATGGGGCTTCATGCCCGCACCCTCCTTGATGACTCGACCTCTCCGGCCGGCTCCTCACCAGACCGCAGCGTACCACGCCCCCTGCCATCGATCCAAGACGAAAACGAGAGACGTGCCAACACACCGGCAACCTGGGGGCTGGCAAGATACCGACGGCCAGCAGCGCGGACTGGCCGCCCGCCTGCCCACCGCCAGAACGAGCATGCCTGGGTGGCAGCACCGGGATTGCATGACGCTCATCGCGCCATTGGACGCTGCTCGCCAGGCAGAGATCGCGGGCTGTTGGTCCCCACCTCGACACGCCTGTGGTACCGGCACGGGGTCCAGGCCAGTCTGCCCGCGTTGTTCTGCCCTCTTTGACGAGGGGGCGAGCGGGCAATCCCCATCTCAGCCCATGGGGCGCCAGGAGCGTGCCTGCCGCTCGTGCCTTCCAGCCTCTAGCCCATTTGTGGGCGAGCAAACCCGCAGCCAGAGGACGCGGAGAGCGGTTCTGTGGCCTGGCTCGGCCGATGGCTTGGCAGGGTCTGCCGCAGGCAGGAACCTGCTGCGTGCGACATTCGCAAAACGGCCTCAGACTCTCCCGGAACCGCCGCTTCAGCCTTGCGCACGGTGCATGGAGCGCTACGCCGCGTCCTGCAGGCCGAGGCTGATGAGATCTTCTTCCAGCAAGAACTGGAGGAGCCAGGGGTGTGTCCAGGGATTCCAGGTGGGATAGGCGGCAGACAGGGCGGAGAGGCACAACAACAGGGCACAGGCGATTTGCAGCCAAGGGCGGCCGCTGGCGCGGTCGGCAATGGGAATGAGTCCCACCAGCCACAAGGGGATCAGCCAGAAGGTCCAGCGAAAGCCGCTGGTCATGCCTCCGTAATTGCGGTCATCGACGGGCCGTGCGAGGTAGAAGGCGATTACCACCAGGGAGACGATGGCAATCAGGCATCCTATTGCGCGTGTTCCGCCAGCTTGGCGGCACCACAACACAAGCCCCGGAATGGTCAGCAGCCAGAGGGGGGTGAGTGAGAAGATGCCGTGGTGTCCTACCAGGACATGCACCGCGTAGACGGCTGGAGAGGGCTCGCCCTGGTCGATGGGACTGCGGCTGTGGCGGTCGCTCCAGTAGCTTTGCCTGACGCGCGTCTCTCCTGGCAGGCGGTACTGGTAGTCGTACCAGTTGTCTTGCGGGGAGCGGTGTGCGTAAGGAGGGCTCCAGCGGCCATGGGCGGCGTAGTTTGTGCCGAAGAACGCCGCGGCGACCGCCACGGCCGCGGGGGCGGCGGCAGCCAGCGTATGCCGTGGCGACTTGTACAGCAGCATCGCCGCCAGCAGGCATGCCAGCGCCGCTGCTGGCAGTTCGAACGTCACGGTAAGGGCACCGAACAGGCCGCAGCAGGCGAAGTAGGGCCAGCGGCGTTCGCCGTCGCACCAGATGCGCATGGCCGCATAGAGTGCCAGCAGGGCACAGATGGCCGCTGGCAAATGGTTGTTGATCACCACGGCAAAGGTGGTGAGAAAGGTTCCGAACGTGGCCGCCGCCATGACCAGGCAACGGCCGCCATCGGTGGCGGCGTAGCGATCCACCAGACGGGCTAGCACCAGCCAGTAGGCGGCCAGCGGCAGCACATTGAACATCACCAGCAGCATGCGGCCTATGGCATAGGGGTGCGTGCCCAGCGTCCAGCCCGTGAGTTTGTGGATCAGCCAGTACGGAGCCGCCATCAGCGTGGCATAAAGCGGCGGCTTGCTGGAATAGAGGTGCCCCTCGTCCGGCCCCGGGGCCGGCCGCCCGGCTCCATCGTGCTTCACCATGTCGATGGTGTCCCAGTTGGGCTGGCTCACAATCGCGTCGATCTTGTACGTTCCATGTTCGACCAGCGCTCGCACCGTACACCATCGGCTGCGGTCATTGGCACTCAAGAAAGGCCGTTGTTTGCGCCACGTGCCCCGCGCCAATTCCGCCTCATAGCGGCGAGCAGCCTGCTCGTCGCCCCGCTGCCGGGCTTCAGCCAGGGAACTCTCCAGACGCTTCTTGAGATACTGTTCGAGCCGGATCATATCCACCGCGTTCACCGCCAGTACCCGACCGAGTACCGACCCGACAGCCGCCGCAATCCAGAGGAGATACATGCTGCGCCGGAGCGCCGTGGTGCCATTATCCATGTGGCGTCTGCGATGCTGAACCGTGTGTGCCGCAACGCGCCCCAATCCGCTCGGCAACCGAGTAAGGCAGATGTTCATGCCCCTGATACGCCGTCAGCAGCTCGGCCAACAAGCCGATCGACAGAAGCTGCCCGCCAAACAGCAACGCCGCCAGCGAATACAACACGGCCGGCCGCTGGTGCAGCGGCAGCAGCTTCTGCTCGGGATTAAGCTGGGCCCAGATCCAATAACCCGCCAGGTAGGCCAGCCCCAATCCCCCCAGCAGCACGCTCAACAGCCCGATCGTCCCCAGCATGTGCTGCGGCCGATGGCCGTAGCCGGTAAGGAACTTGACGGTGAGCAGATCCAAGAACCCCTTCACAAATCGAGAGGGACCGTATTTCGAGCGGCCATGCCGGCGAGGCCGGTGCTGGATCACCAGTTCTCCCACGCGGAAGCCGCGGGCATGCGCCAGCACGGGGATGAAGCGGTGCAGTTCTCCATACAGCCGCAGTTCTCTCAGCACCTCGCGGCGGTAACACTTCATGCCGCAGTTGTGATCGTGCAAACGAACGCCCGTGAAGCGGCTGACCATCCAGTTGAACATTCGCGAGGGGATCACCTTGTGCCAGGGATCGTGCCGCACGCGCTTCCAGCCGCTGACCACGTCCAGCCCCTCATCGAGTGCGGCGAGGAAGCGGGGGATTTCCCTGGGGTCGTCCTGCAAGTCGGCATCGAGCGTCATCACGCGTTCGCCGCGGGCTGCCTGAAAGCCGGCCGAGAGGGCGGCGGCCTTGCCGAAATTCCGACGCAACCGCACGCCGCACACGCGAGGATCGGCGGCGGCCAACCGGCGAATCACCTCCCAAGAGCCGTCGGTGGAACCGTCGTCCACCCATATGACGTCGAGTTCCAGTTGGGATTCGCGGGCCACTGCATCCAACTCATTCCACAGGGTCTCCAGGCTCTCGGCTTCGTTGCAAACGGGGATCACGATCGACAGCATAGGGGTATAAGATAGCGGAAACAGCCAGTTCGGCCACCACGCTCACCACGCGCGACAGCACGCTGGCCACGAGCGCCTTCTGCTCCCCCACCAGCGGCACCAGCAACACCAACACCACCGCCTCGCGCACGACCAGCCCTGCCGGCACAAGAGACAAGAAGCCTGCCGCCGTGGCCAATGCCGTCGTCGCCGTGGAGGCCAGCCACCCCTCATACCAGCTTACCTCCACGCCCCCCGCCACCCCACGGACCACAGCCCACAGGCCCAGCCCCAACAGCAGCCAGCCGCCAGCCATGCTCAACCACCCTCCCACGACAACCCGGACCGGTACCGAGGCAATCCATGCCGCCGCTTCGGCTCGCAGGCCCAGCACACGCAGCCACGGCACTGCCCACCGCAACACCCCCGGCAGTGTGGGCAGGCCCAACAGCAAGCTGCCCGCCGCGGCCATCGCCACAAGATCCGCACGTGAGCGCACGATCAGCAATAGTGGCGCCGCCAGCGCGCATCCTATGGCCATCATCCCAAACGTCTCGTAGAACACTGCCGTGGCGGCCCGGGCCATCGCCGCTGCGGGGGACAGGCCCGCCACATGTACGTGGTGCTCTCCAGGCGACGGCCCGGTACCTTGCAGCCCGACTTCGCCTGCCTCCGTGCCTGCTGCTGAAACAGGACTGCCAGGTGCTTCAGCAGGCTGGATTCCTGCCGCTGGCGAAACCGGCAGCACAGGCGGCAGAGGCTCCCTCGCTGCCGGAGCCGGCGTGGCGGCTGGAGAGGCCTCGGCAACGCCACAGGGCTCCGGCGGACCCGCAACCTCGGCCGCCTCAAAGGCCGAGGCCGCTTCAATGGTCTCAGGCGATTTAGATGCTTCAGGCGGTGGCTGCTGTTGGGGCAGCGCAGGCCGTTCGTGGGCAGGGAGGGGTTCAGGCATACTGGGCGGCTCGGCCGCTGTTACCATCACCTGCATGTCGGCTGCTCGTTGCTGAGGTGAAACCTCGGCCACAGCGGCTGGCTCTGCTGAGGCATGCTGAGCAGCAGATACGGATGGCACCGCCGCAGCCGGTCTTTCTACGGTCCTTGCGCCTACCATGCCGGCGCGTAGCAGCACCACCATCGCCTTGCCGGGCACGTACTTGCCCAGATGGCCGATATAGTATGCCCGCAGCGCCCTCACGAGGCGGGTTTCCACACCTAATGCCGCCAGCAGGCGGTGCCAGTAGATGCCGGCTGGCAGCAGCCCAGCCACATACAACACGCACGCCGCCGCCAGCCAACCCCATTGCAAGTCTGTCAGCGACCAGCCGTGCTGCCGCCATTCGGCGAACGCATCCTTCAAAGTGCGATGGACTCCCCAGGCCACCAGGCCGATCACGGCCAGGCGGAACAGCAGGCCCGCGAACTTCTTGGCAGTTGACACGCGAAAGGCAACACTAGTGCAAACGCGCTCGGCCGAATGAGCAGCGCCGCAGCGGCCGCCGTGTGGCAGTCCCTGGCGGATGTGCCGCCAGCCCGTAGCATTGCCGGCTCAAGCAAGCTTCGGCCTGGCACAGGCTGCGTGGCGGGGAGACAGGTGGTGGATGCTGTGGGCAAGCGCAATGGGAAAACATGGCATGTCGCGAGTTGTCTCCTTTGTCGTCCTGGCGGCCATTCTGGCGGTTATCGCCACGTTGTTCTACCGGGTGATGGCCGGTTTCTTGCTGCCGTTGTTTCTGGCGGTGGTGCTGGTGATCATGTTTCGGCCCTTGCATGGCTGGTACCTGACGCGCTGCGGCAAGCGGACGCGGCTGGCGGCCGGCCTGACGACGCTGACGATACTGCTCATCGTGCTGGCGCCCTCGGCGCTGCTCGTTTCTCGGGCAACAGCCGAGATGGTGGCCATGGCGTCATTGTTCGACACGGCGGCGGCGCACCGCAAGGTGGAGAAGCTTCGCCAGCGCTTGGGGCTGGCCCAACCGCCCGAGGCGGTTCGCACGTTGTTGGATGAGATCGGGCGAACCTTGCGGGAATGGAAGACGGAGGCACCGCAGCGCGAGGCCGGCGCACGAGCGGAGGGGCTGGTGGAAAAGTCGCAAGCACTCCAGGAACTGCTGCGCCAGCGGCAGGATGTGTCTCCAGCGGTGCGCGCAGCCTGCCAGACCGCCGTGGAGGAGTTAGAGCAGGCCTTGCAGGCCCTGGCCGCTGCTGAGCCCAACGAGCCGGGGTGGTCGCACGCCTTGTCTCAGGCCCTTACGGCCTATGAGGAACTGGAAAGCCGTGTGCTGGGTGGGACGCTGCTGCGCTGGTTGAGAGCCCAGGCGAATCCGACGGCCGAGGAACGGGGCAACCTGTGGGAGCGCGTGCAGGCCTGGTTAGGGCCGCTTGCCTTGCGGACGCCGCGGGTAGTGGGCGGCTGGCTGGTCGCCCTGCTGCTGGGGGGCATTGTGATGATCGTGGCACTGTACTACTTCCTGGCAGACGGGCCGGCCATGCTCGAGGCGGTGATGAACCTGGTGCCGCTAGATCGCCATTATCAGGCACAGCTTCTGGAGCAATTCGATACGGTGAGCCGCGCGGTGGTCGTGGCCACGCTGCTAGCTGCGTTGGTACAAGGCGGCCTGGCGGGCATTGGCTACTACGTGGCGGGCTTTCAATCGGTATTCTTCCTAACCATGCTCACCGCCCTGTGCGCGCTGATTCCGTTCGTGGGAGCCCCTGCCGTGTACGTAAGCTGCGCTGCGTGGCTGCTGCTGGTGGAAGAGCGGCTATGGCCGGCCGTCGGCCTGTTGCTCTACGGCATGGCGGTGGTTTCCAGCAGCGATAACGTCGTCAAGCCCTGGGTACTCAAAGGGCGCTCCAACCTGCATCCGCTGCTGGCGCTGCTCAGCGTGCTGGGCGGCGTGAAGTCGTTAGGTCCGATCGGCATCTTAGTGGGACCACTGGCGGTCTCGCTGTTGCAGGTTCTGCTGGTCATGTTGCGCACAGAGCTGGCTACAATGGGAGAGCAGCGGCCGGCCGCCGGGGCCACAGGCGAGCCAGCCGCAGCCCCGGCCGGCAGCCCCGGCCCATCGGCCCAAGCGAGGTAACCATGTGCGGACCCATGCTGTTGCTGGCAGCGGCCAGCATAGGCGTTGACTTTGGCTGGCAGCCCATTGCGGGCGGCGGCGTGGAGTACATCATCCAGATCGAACCCGAGCTGCTGGAGTCTCTGGCCTCCGGCCGCGCCGACATTGTTAGCGAAATCCCCCCCTTTCTGAGAGGGGTGAGGAGCTACCGCATAACCGTCGGCACCGGTCCGCTGCCCCATCAAGGCGAGCCGCCCCCCTTGCAGGAGGCCGCCGAGCCAGACGAGAACGAAGGCATGCCTGGGCCAGGCAGAGATCCGTTCGAAGGCTCCTTTGGCGGAGTGGCTGCCAAGCCTCTGCGGCGACCCGCCCTCGGCGACGATCATGGCTCGGACGTCAACCCGGCGGGATACGAGGAAGAAACGGACGATGCCGACGAGCAAGCAACGCACGATGGCGCAGATGGCAAACCAGCCAAGCGCGGCGCGGGTGCCGCCGGCGGCGCTGCCGGGCGCAGCGCCGCCGGCAACGCTGCGGCTGGCGAGGCTGTCGGCGGCGAAGATGAGCCGTCGCCTTCCGACCAGGATTCCCCGCCTGCCCAGACAGCCCCCTCCAGGCCGTGGCTCCCGCTGGGATTGGCGCTTGTAGCCTTGTGCGCCTCGCTTGCCGCCAATGCCTACCAGGGCTGGGTGACGCTGGCACTCAGGCAACGCTACCTGCTGCTGTTGGCACGCGGTTCCCAGCAGTGACTGCTGGGCCGCAGCCGCAGATGTCCTGCCGCCGCTGGTGCGGCCCAGAAAACGGCGCGGTTCAGAAAACAACTCCTCCGCGGCCTAGTCCAGGCACAGCACCAGTCCGTCTTCGCACAGCGCCTTGACGGCCGCCTCAAAGGCCTCTGTCGCTTGTTGCACGTCCGTTTCCGTGTGGGCAGCGGAGAGCACCCCGCCCGTGGAACTCATTACGTCCACCCCTCGAAAACGAAGCTGCTGCTGATATTGTGCCACCAACTCCGAGGGCATGCCCTTGAGGCGGCGCGCATCGCGCGTCACCAGGGCCGCCCGCTTCCCGGCCGCACGCACGCGATGCCGATCGGTCTCAAAATACACGTGAAATGTCGATGCCTCCCCGTACACATAGCCGGCGATTCCCTGCGCTTCCAGCACCTGATCCCACCGCTGCCGCAATTGCGCAGCCAGCGCGTTGGCCCGCGCGGTAGGCTCGCCCGTGGCAATGCGCCGCAAGGCGGCCGTTCCCGCAGCGGCCGAAAGCGGAGAGGCATTAAACGTCCCCAAATGCACCACGCGACGGTGCCGATCGTGCTGGGGATCGCCCGTGAAGCGAAACAGATCGAGTATCTCGGCTCGGCCCGCCACCGCACCGCCCGGCATGCCGCCCGCCAGTACCTTCGCTAAACAGGCCAGATCGGGCGTCACTCCATAGAACTGCTGGGCCCCGCCGGGCGCAAAACGAAAGCCCGTGACCACCTCGTCGAAGATCAGCAACACGCCATGCCGATCGGCCAGCTCGCGCAGCCCGGCCAGAAAGGCCCGCTCTATCGGCACCCTGCCCCAGGATGCCCCAGACGGCTCGAGGATCATCCCCGCCACCTCCCCATCGGATGCCAGACATGACGCCACACGCTCAAGGTCCCCATCCGGCAACATCACCACCTGCTCGCGCACTTTGGCCGGTACTCCCAGCGAGCCGTCTGCCTCGAAGGGAGGCGCAAAGCCGTGGACCACCTCGTCGTGCCAGCCATGAAAATGCCCCTCAAAACGCAGCACCTTGCTTCGCCCCGTGTATGCCCGCGCTAACCGCAGCGCCAGGGCCGTGGCTTCCGTACCCGAATTCACAAACCGCACCCGCTCGGCACAGGGCAACAGCCGGCAGACCCATTCTGCCCATTCCATCTGCAACTCATGGTCGCTGCCAAAGTGCGTGCCGCGTGCCAACGCAGCGGCCACGGCCTCGCCAATCTCCGGATCGGCATGGCCGAGCAACAAGGCGCCGTTGCCCAGCAAGAAGTCGATGTACTCATGGCCGTCCACATCCCATTTGCGTCCGCCGCGCCCGTGGGAGATGTAGAGCGGTAGCGGCGTGTGGTGCCGCAAGTCGTGCCCCACCCCCCCGCCCAGCAGTGTTTGGGCACGTGCCCACAGCGCCTGGCTCTTGGGGCGAGCGGCAAGATAGGCTTCGGCGATTCGGTGCATGGTCATGCTCGCATGGCCGGTATGGCCGTGAGGTAGGGAGGATGGCTGTGATACCCGCACAGGCCTAGGCTAACGCGCCCGGCCCTCTGCCACCCCCATGGGATGTGTGAGGGGAGGCAGCCGCCTTACTGGCTCGGCGGGGGGGCTGAGGAGGGCGCGTGTGCCCGGCGGATCTCCAGCAGCAGCTCTCGGGACCTGGCAAAATACTCGATCACGGCGTCGCGTTCCGGGAAATTTCGGCTGCGAACCTCTGCAATCTGATCATCCACTTGCTCGAGCAGCCAGTCGAGATCGTTCTGCTGGTAGGGCGGCTGGCCATCGATGTGGACAAACACGGGATTGCTATGGGCATCTGCGGCGGGCAGGCCAGAAGGCGTGTGGCCGGCGGCCCGCGCGGCAATCCAGGCCGGGCGGTCCAGCAGCAGCTCCTCTTCGAGTTCCAGCCAGCAGTCCTGGCCGGCCTCGCGCGCCACGTGCAGGTGTGCGGCGGAGCGGCCGTTCACAATCAGCTCGACCAGCGTCAGGGGCACCAGCTCGCAACGTGCGCGGACTGAGGCCTTGACGCGATGCGGCCCACAGCCCTTCAGCTCGAGCGTGCTTCCTGGCGGCTGCCCTTCTACTTCCAACAACAGGATCGGTCCGGTGGAGAAGAAACTCCGGCCCGCCGCTGCGGCCTTGAGCCAGCTTTCCAGGGTAGGCTCGGGACCTGCCAGAGCGTAGGTACGATTGTCTCCCAGGGCACGGCAGTAGGGATAATCGCTGGCAGCCAGGGCAGGAAAGCGAAAGCCCGCGTTAAGCAAGCGATACCAGCCCTCCAGCCCAATGCCGCGATAGAGGGCGAACTGAAGCAGCTCCACGCCGTCGGTTGCCTGTTGTACGGCATCGATCCAGATCTCTCTGCTGTAGCCCCCGTGTGCGTGGATGGCCACGCCGCCCAGCCGCCGCGTCTCCAGCCCCACATGGCCGAACGGAGGCCAGTTGTTGGGATCCACCGTCAGGCCCTCCAGCACCAGCCGTTCGTGGAGCAACAGGCAGATGTGGCCATAGGTGGCGGCGCGGTACTCTTGACCGGAAGCAATGGCATGTCCTCGCCGTGCAACGACGGACGCCCGGCCGAAGCCGCGCGACTGCGGAAACTCCTGCCGCTCCATCAGGCCGCTGTAGGAGCGTGGATCGTTCATGGCCAGCAGGAACATGAACCTCAGATCCTCAGCCGCCGCCAGGTCGAGCGCCGTCTCGTCGTCCTGCTCACTTTGCCGCGGCAGATGGACGTGCGTGTCTCCGCAGGCATATCCCCACTCGGCCGGCGCGACCGCGCGAGACAGCCGCACCGTCACGCGCCGCACCTGTCCGGCAGGCACCTGCACCTGCACGGCGGCCGGGCGATACTCGAAGCCGCGCACCGCCTCCACCTGTACGGTTCCCGCCGGCACGCGCACGCGTGCCTCCCCCCGGCAGTAGAAGTACCAGCCATAGTACAGCATGGGACCGGTGCGCGGCCGATTGCCCATACGCACGCGGCTAAAGGCAGCCAGCGGGTTCTCATCAGGCTCGTAGTAGTTGCCGTCAGGCCCCACCACGTTCACACGCCCGAAGACTGCCTCGCCCGTGGCGGCATCTCTCAAACTCAGCTCCAGGATACCGCTATTGCCGCTGGCCGTCTCGGGCCGGCCCGCTGCAGCGAAGCCCGCGGGAGTGTGCAGCAGCGCCTCGTCCTGTTCGGTAACCTCGAGAAGCTGGGCCTGCCTCCCTTGTGGGGGATGGGCAGGGAGTGACGCGGCGGCTGCGAGCGAGATGGCTGCGAGTGCGGCGGCAAGGCTGGCCCTCACAAGCGGGGCAGGGCGGTCCGCTGGCGTTGCGCCAGATGCGTGCCTGCCTGCCCGCTTGCCCTGCGTCCAGGATCTATTCCAGCTCGCGAATCCAGATGTTGCGGAAGCGTATCGGATTGCCATGGTCCTGAATGAACAGCGGCAGCTTGTCAGGGTGGGGGGTGTATTGCGGCGCCATGTCCCAGGAGGTGGTGCCGAGCAACTCGCGATGGTTGTGGATCACCACGCCGTTGTGCAGCACGGTAACATACCCCGGAGTCTCGAGCTTGCCGTCGGCACTAAAGCGGGGCCGGGTAAAGATGATGTCGTACGTTTGCCATTCGCCCGGCTTACGGCAGGCATTGACCAGCGGCGGATATTGCTTGTAGATGGCCCCGCACTGGCCGTCGTAATAGGTGGTGTTCTCGTACGAGTCGAGGATCTGCACTTCATACATCCCCATCAGGTACACGCCGCTGTTGCCACGCCCCTGCCCCTCTCCCTCGACCTTCTCGGGAGTGGCGAACTCGAGGTGGAGCTGGCAGTCTCCAAACGCACGCTTGCTGGTGATGCCGCCTCCCCGTACCGTCGCGGCCCCATCCTGGATAATCCACTGGGATCCCCCCTCCCATTGCGAGAGGTCGGTGCCATCGAACAACACAATGGCGTCGGACGGCGGCCCCTGGTCCGTGCCAGGCGTGATCACCGGCGGCTCCGGCCATTCGATGCCGCTCTTGTACTCATCCGCCAGCAGCCCCGCCGCTGCCAACAGCAGCAACCCCCAGACGCATCGCCCCTTGCCCCTCCACCACGCCGCACGCGCCACGTTCATATGCACCTCCACCAGTTCGACTCGGCCCCGCCAGCCACCCCACGCCCGCGGAACACGTGCTTCAGCCTAAGCAGCGGTCAGGCGCAGGTCAAAGGGCATGCCGAGTTGGGTGCTCCTAAACTGGCTCTTCGCCCAGCACAGGCTGCAACCCCCATCTCGGGCGATGATGCATCGCGTGATCGGTGCCGCCTGGCGCCGCAACCCACACGTCGCGTCCCCGCCTGCCTGGCCGGCAAGATGGCACGCCGTTGCCGCCCTCATGCCCAGGATCGCCGCGCCCGCCCGGCAAGATCAACGGCCGCTCGAAACAAGATGTTGCGTGGGGTCGGGGGGAGCGCATGTGCTGCATCCCTCGCCACCTCGACATGGGCCCCAGGGCCTCTGGCCAACACTCAGCAGGGCGGCTTGCCCATCGTCGCGGCGGCCGGGCACACAACGACCGAGGGCCGCGCAGTTCGGCATGGCCCGCTACGCTCCTGGCGCGGCTCACCCGCCTGCGCCGGCGGTCCGCTCGGCAATCAAGCGGTCCAGCTCCTGCTTGAGCCGCGGCAGGATCGCGTCGTAGCCAAACGCGCCCAGGGTCTCCGCCCCCCGCTTGAGGTTCACGTAATGGGGCCCACACCAGAGGCCTAGATCTGCATCATCCGTCTCGCCCGGGCCATTCACACGGCAGCCCATCACCGCAATGGTTAGCTTGTGGTCCCGAGCATAGGCCGTCAGGTCCCGCACTTGCTCGGCCAGCTCCACAAAGGCCTCGTTCTCCACCCGCGAGCAGCTCGGACAACTGATGATGTTCAGCGTGTGCAGCCCGTAGTCCACCACGCTGCGCACGCGGCCGGCCGCAATGTCTGCCAGGATCTGCCGTCCGGCCTCGATCTCCTCACGCTTGCGGTGATTGGGCACGGTCAGCGAAACCCGAATCGTGTCGCCAATCCCCCGGCTGATGAGCTGCTCAAAGGCGATCCGCGTCTTGATCACTCCCTCCGGCGGCAGTCCAGCCTCCGTCACTCCCAGATGCAAGGGCACGTCTGGCCGCGCTGCGGCAAAACGACGGTTTACCTCGACCACCTGCCACGGGTCCGAGTCCTTCAGCGAAACGCAGTAGCGCGTGAAGCCCAGCCTGTCGAGCAGCTCGCAATGCTCCAGGGCGCTCGCCAGCATGGGGCCTAATCGGTCGGACCGGTCGAAGCGGACGGCCTGCGCCGGATCCACCGAGCCGCAGTTCACCCCCACGCGCAGCGCGCAGTCGTGCGCCGCCGCCACGTCTGCCAGATACCGCACCTTGTCCTGCCAGGGCTTCTCGGATTCATGATGGTACAGATGGCCGGGGTTGTAGCGCACCTCGTCCACATAGGGGGCTACCACCGCGGCCAGGCGATAGTTCTCTTGCAGATCGACCGAGAGGTTGGCCCGCACCGAGGCCCGAATGGCGGCCAGCGCCGCGGCGTCTCGCCGGCTGTCGACGGCAATCCGCACCAGGTCTGCGCCCGCCTCCGCCAGGTCGTTCACCTGCGCCACGGTGGCTGCCACATCCTGAGTGGGCGTGGCCGTCATGCTCTGCACGGTGATGGCGTGCCCCGCACCAATGGTGCAGGTGCCGATCTTGACCGCACGGGTGGGATTGCGCTGGATGAGAAGGGCCATGTGGTGAACAAGGGCGTTTCGGGGTTCGTTCCTCAGCGTTCGGCCACGGGCGGCTAGGGACCGCGCGGCCGGCGCGCGGCCGGCTGGAGCTGGCTGGGGCCGGCCTCCCCTAGCATCTTATCCTACCCGTGATATAACGGGCAGGCGGCTTTGCCGGGCCTGCCGCAAGCCTTGTGAGACGGGAGCCCGTCCGGCACGTACTGCCGCCCGCCAGTTCGCCGAGCACGCGCCGCCGCTGTGCGACCCCTGGCCGGCAGCAGCTCGAGCAAGGCACCGTGGAATATCCTTGCCGCCACGGCAACTGCGGCCCGCCTTGCTGCGATTGCCCGTAGAGCCTGCCTCCCCGGCCCTCATCCGTGCATCGGCACCCATCGGGACCCGTCATCGTCTGCCTTGAAATACGAACCGCAACTGCACGTTGTACTCCACCAGCCGGAAATCCCCTACAACACCGGCAGCGTGGGCCGCACCTGCGTGGCGACCGGCGCCAAGTTGTGGCTTGTGCGGCCGCTGGGCTTCCGCATCGACGACTATTATCTGCGCCGCGCCGGCCTTGATTACTGGGAACACCTCGAGTGGGAGGTGGTCGATGACTGGCAGGCCCTCACCGCACGGCTGGCCGGCCGCACCATGCACTACTTTTCGAAGGCGGGGCTACGCCTCTACACCGAGATACATTACCAGCCCGGAGACGTGCTCGTGTTCGGCTGCGAGTCGAGGGGCCTGCCGCCGGAAATGCTGGCCGCCCATGCGGACCAAACCGTCCGCATACCCATTCGCCCCCAGGTGCGCAGCCTGAACCTCTCCAATGCCGTGGCAGTCGCCCTGTACGAGGCGTGGCGCCAATGGTCTGCCTCGGGGCCAGGCGTTTGAAGGACACAGCCCTACGCGCCCCGATCCACACAGCAGGCACTGACCGCCCTGATACGGGTGGCCCCCCAGCGTGCATGCGGCGCCGCAGACGTGGCCCCCCCCATCCAGGCCCCAACCCCCTTTGGCTCAGCGCATCCGCTGCCGGCCGCCCTGGCAACGGCCTGCCGGCTTCGGTTCCAGAGATCCGTTGCCAGTGATCCGCCCAGATTTCGGCTCAGCGCGCCTCTTGCTGCCCGCTAGCAACAGCTCCCATCTCGGCAGCGAGCCTGTGTGCCATCTGGAGTGGTGAACACGCCGCGTCACGCCCCCGGCCGGCTCTCCTCGCTGCCAGAGCGGTCCCCCTCACCGCCCTCTGCCACGGGTACCACAGACACCTCATCGCCTGTGCGGACCACGCCCGGCGCGAGCACCTCCGCCAGGTAGCCACATCGGCCGACAATGGCATCTTTCAAGCAGGGATGGATGGCGTCGAGTACATAACACGGCTTGCGCGGTGCCGTCAGGCGGAGCATCGCCTCCCCCACGCGCAGCACCATGCCTGGAGCCAGCGACTGCACGTGAAGCCCTTGGATGCTCAGATTCTCGCCCGTCGCTCCGGGCACAAGCGGGAATCCTTCCGCCACCAGCTCCTGCATCACTTCCACGTCCAGGAGAGAAACTGCCCGATCCGGCCGGCAATGCTTGGCGTGTGCGTGGCGGTCTCCTTCCAGGCCGTCCTGCTGGATCAGCACCTGCTCCGTCGGCAGCTTGGGGATGCCTCCGGCCGAAACGCACACCGCCACCACTCGGCCCGTTCGCGGAGGCGGCGTTTGCAGTACGCGACCGCCCGCTGCCTTACCTGGCAGTGGGGGACTCGGTGTTCCGGTTGCCACGCTCATGCCTCGCACACCTCCGCCGACGCCAGACAGCCGGCACACGCTTCAGGGCGTGCCTCTTCAACCACTTGCAGCGGCCTGCTGACGGGGCCGACATGCAACAGCGCACGCTCCAAGGGGAGGAGCGCGCGGACAAATCTGCCCGCGGCAGCATAGAAGCCTTTGGGCCGGTTTGCCGTGAGCAGCCGGCCGAAGGCGGGCAACCACCACGCCAGATGGGCCGAGAGGAACCGCTGCTGTGCCTGCCAGCACACGGCTGCGTGTTGGGCTGCCAGGTGCAGAGCCGCAGCATCTCCTTGGCGATGCGCCTGGCTCCAGTCCCAGCGTGCGCGGGCCTGCTGCTCGCACAGCGCAGCCATGAACTCCAGTTCCAGGGCCACGTGGTCCAGTCGTTCGGGATGATGCTCTGCGCGCCGCCAGCCAAAGGCGCGATAAAAGCCGGCCACGTCTGCCAGGAGCTGGCCGCGCTGGAACACGAGTTTGCCTGCCACATACTCCATCTCGTAAGGCGGATGCGCCCCGGAGACCAGCAGCCCGAAGGTACGTTCGTACTCCGCGTTCAGCGCCGCGGGCGAGTCAGGCAGGCGGCGCAACACGCGACGAGGCTCCAGCCAGGAGGGGTGGAGTTCGCCCCAGGCACGCCTTGCGCCGCGGCGGCATCCGGCCAGCCGTAATACGCGGGCTGCCGCATCTACCAGTGAGGGCGTGTCGCGCCCGGCGAGCGCCTGCCAGCAGCCCGAACGGGGATCGGCAAAGGCTGCCGAGGCGAACCGGTACAACACCTGCCGGGCGCGGAGCAACACGCTACGCGGCCCCGCCTGTTGATCGACAGTGTGGGACATGCGGCCGCTCCTTCAAATCGAGTTGAGATGCAACTCGGCTGGGCGCTCGAAGGTCGGCTCTTCGATAGTCAGCCGTACGACCTCGTCACCCCGCTCATTGTATCCCAGCACGGTGTCATTGAAGATTTCCTGCACGCGCGTCTCGCCGGAAGGCATCTGCACCTCGATCTCTCCGATCTTGGGGCCTTGCTCCACGGCAAAACGGAAGAGAATGTCTCGCTGTGCACGGAAAAGTTGTAGCACCGCCAGCAGCTCCCGGTCTGGACAACTGTACTGCTCCAGCGCGTGGTCGACGCCAGGCCCGAACATCTGAACCAGATACGGACGCGGCACCCAGCGGGGCGGAATGTAAAAGCCGTTGGGCTCCGTGCCGAACTGCGGGTACAAAGGCAGGGCCACGCCCCGCTGGCGCACCAGGTAATAGATCGGATTCGCGGGGTCGTGCTCCCAGGTGCCGTCCTCGGCGATCGAGACCAGCCCCTGCAAGCGGATCTTGCCCACGCACGCGGCCATGCAGCGCGTCTCGACCGGCACTCCCCCTGGGCTGATCGCCGGATCCTGGCCTTCGATTCGCGGAAAGCAGCCCGTGCACTTCTCGCTCGTATGCGTATTCGGACGATACATGGCCTTCTTGTAGGGACAGCCCTCCACGCACTTGCGGTACCCGCGGCACCGATGCTGGTCGATGAGCACGATCCCATCCTCCGGCCGCTTGTAGATGGCCTGCCGCGGACAACTTGCCAGACATGCCGGATACGTGCAGTGATTGCAGATCCGTGCAAGGTGGAAGAACCAGACGCGGTGTTCCGGAAGCTCGGCTGAGATGCCCACCGCATCCGGTCCGCCAAATGCATCGCCTGTGGGCGTGTCCTCGTAGATATTGGGGTGCCGCCACTCGTCATCCGTCGGAAGGTAGCCCAGGGCGGCCCGCGGGGCTTCGGGCGCGGCCAACCGCTCCGCCGCCTCGAAAATGGTCAACCCCTCAAAGCGCCCGTACGGGCTGCGCTCCGTCTCCCGCTCGCTGGTCCGCCACACCTGTCCCCCAGGGTTGGCCTGCTCCAGCATTGTCAGCAGACGCGAGTCCCAGTCCTGGGGGTACCCCCCGTATGGCTTGCTCTCCACGTTGTTCCAC
The DNA here is from genome assembly GCA_023511675.1 of Pirellulales bacterium. GTDB lineage: Bacteria > Planctomycetota > Planctomycetia > Pirellulales > JAIMBC01 > JAIMBC01. The sequence goes on along the minus strand of JAIMBC010000047.1, from coordinate 6,787 downwards.
CAGAACAGCTCCTGCCCCTTGAAGCAGGTCCAGGTACTTTTGCAGGCCATGGTGCAGGTCTGGCAGCCGATGCATCGGTTGATGTTGAACACGAACGCAAACTGCCGCCGAGGGTGCTGCTCCTCGTAGGGATAGCTCATGTTCCTGCCAAGCTGCCAGTTGTATACGCTGGGCATGACCATTCCTCCTCAGGGCTGGGGCAAGCGAATCTGCACCACTGCGGGGCAAGGCGGAGCCTGGACGTCGCGGACGCGCATCACGCCCGTGCGGGACAGGATGCGGCGTACTTCTTCTTCCAGACGCTCTTCTCCAAAGTAGCGCCACAGACCGTGCAGGCCGGCGTAGAAGGGGTGACGAGCCAGCGCCAGAAGTTGCTGCGTATCGAAGCCGAGGCGGGCATATTCCTCCACGATCATCCGCAGCATCACTTCGGGCCGTCCCGGCAGCTCACAGGCATGGAGCTGCCAGGGATCGTCCGGCTCAGCCGGCCGAGACGAGGGGTGCATGGCGGCGACCAAATCGAGATTCTCTGGCATGGCACTACTCTGCGACGCGCACATACAGACCTTGAAGATATCGCTGCCGCTCCTCAGATCGATTGCTGGGGCCGCAGCCCCGGGCGGCCGGCGCCCACACCCCTTCGCCTCCCAGACCGCCGGCTTCAGCCTTGGTGATCCGCACCAGGGTCTCCTTGGGAACGGTGTTCACGGCGTGGTTGTCCACATCGAAGCCGAGCACGAATCCCACGCTGCCCGTCCGCTTGTGAAACAGCGTGTCCGTTTGATGCATGGGGGGCAGCCAGCCGCGGGTGATGCTCTGATGGGAACCATAACGGTAGCTAGCCTGATAGCCAGTGTCTGCGGCCAGGGCCCGGCCGTCCGGGCGAGATTCGTGCGCCTCCACCGTACGCTCTGTGGCAATCCACCCCGTATGCTTGAGAATCGTAAAATGGTAGGGCAAACCAGGATTGAACTTCACACGCACCAGACAACGAAAAGCCGTGTGCCGCGGCCCGCGATCGTCGCGCCAGCCGATGTAGGGACGGTCGGCCTCGTTGGCGTCCACCCACACGTAATCGCCATCGTGCAGACCCAGCGCCTCGGCCGCCGCGGGGTTCATCTCAATCTGCCGGTCCGCCACTCCCGGTGCCCGCCGGTCCGTGCGATGCGGGTCGCCGAAGTTGTCGCTCCAGATCCAGTGCCAGTCCACCGTCGACCAGGAGGAATGCGTCGAGTGGCGGCTCTTTGGCGTACTGCAATAGAAACGGTAGCCCTGCGCCCACAACGGATTTACCGTCTTGCGCACCTCCTCCCATGGCAGCTTCACATTGCGGACCTGCCGCAAATCCGGGTCCAGCGTGTCCAGCGGTATGCCATAGTCGACCGGCCGGACATACGGGCTGGTGGACACGATCACGTTCGGCAGGTACGGCGTGGCCTCCACAGGCTCCCGGTGCACCACCAGATTCTCTCCGTACTCGATCGCCTCGGGCAGGTCGCAATAGCTGGCCAACCGGCCGCAGTCCGTGTAGAAGGGGAGCGAGTCGTGAATCTGCTCCCAGAACGGCACACGCGGGTAGGTGCGGAACAGCATCAGCGCCGTACCCGGCGCACCATACTCTCCCGCTAGCAAGCGGTCCACGTCGTAGGGACCGTCCGGCCCGCGGGTGGTGGTGCAGTTGTCGAACACCCGCTGAATGTATACCTTTGACTTCTTCTCGGTGACGAACTTGAAATAGTCGGCGAATCGCTGGTCTCCTGTGATCCGTGCCAGCGCCCGCGCTGTCCCCGCGAACACCTCCGCATCATCCACCGTATCGTGCACCGGCTGGATGCCCCCCTTCCAGACCTGAATGAAGGGGTTCGAGCAGGAGCCGCTGCACTCGTAGTCCTGGGCCTCGACCCAGGAGTTCACCGGCACGACGATATCGGCATACTCGGCGCTGCCGGTCCATTCGATCTGCTGATCAACCACCATGTCGACCCTAGGCAGCACGTGTACGATGATGTTGTACACCCACTTGGCCTGGTTGAGGAAATTCGCATTGTTGTACCAGATGGCCTTGGTGGGGGTGGGCAGATGTGTCTTGCCGGTGAACGTCCGGGGGCCGCCGCGGGGCAGATCGACGGTCAGCGTACGCTCCCCGCAGGCCCAGTAGGAGGGATCCTCCACATCGCTCAGATGGCGGAGGTGTTCGCGGCCGATGCGCGCCTGTTCATCGAGCACGGGGGCAAAGGGGTCCTCCTGCGTGTACGTGGCGGCGCCGGGACCGCTCCAGGGCGAGCCCTGGAACAGGCCGCCCTTGTAGTTTCCGGCCCAGGTATAAACGCCTGCTCCATGCTTGCCGATGTTGCCCGTCAGCATCAATGGCAAGAAGGACGCGCGGTTGTGCAGCGTGGCATGAAAATAATGATTGACCCCCTCTCCCAGGTGGATGGCAACTGGCAAACCGGCTCGTGTCGTCTCCCAGATGTCTCGCGCCAACCGCTCCACCAACTCGGGGGACGCGCCGGATATCTCCGCCACCGTGTCCAGATCATAGTCCTGCAAATGGCGCCGGTACATCTCGAAGGTGGTGAGCACCTCCACCGTGCTGCCGTCGGCCAGACGTATCTCGAACGACCCCTCCAACGCTGCCGGCACGCGCATCTGCTGGCCCATATCGTCGCGTGTGATGGGCTCGGGCCTCCCAGTCTCGAGGTTCCACACGCAAAAGTCGCCGATCCGCTCGCGCAGCGCGTCTTGCAGCCCCTGCCGCAGGTACGACGGGCCGCGGGTCAGGTCGCGCAACCTGTAATCAGGGTCCAGATCCTGGGGGCGCAGTCGGCGCAGCGTATCTGTACGGACCAGCAAGGGAAAGTCCGTGAAGCGCAGGCAAAACTCCCGGTCGTACCAGCCGCGCTCCATCAGCAGCCGCGTGACGCCGAGCAAGACGGCGGTATCGGAAAGGCCCGGGCGGACGGAGATCCAGTAGTTGCTCTTGATGGCAGGGCAGTGGTACTCGGGCGCAATATCGACGATCTTGCCGCCGCGTTCCATCACCTCGTTCAGCCAGTGGGACTCTGGCATCTTGTTCTCGATCAGGTTCTTGCCGATCTGGATCACCAGTTTCGAGAACCGCAGGTCGTTGAAGTCCATGTCCGAGGTTTGCAGGCCCGTGACGAAAGGATGGCCGGGAGCCTGGTCGCCGCGCCAGGTATACTCGTTCCAGTCCCGGGCGCCACGGCAGGCCTCCGGGGGTACGCCGCGCACATGATGGTCGAGCAAGCCCAGCATGTTCGCCATGCGGTAGATGCCGAACTTCCCCACCAGACCGTGCAAGGGGAGATTGGAGCCGATCTTGATGGTGCGGGTGCCTGCGCCCTGCACCTGATCGATCATGATCTGTTCGTATCCATCTCGCGCAAGGCGAGCCGCCCCTTCCGGCCCGCTGTAAGTGCGGGCGATGGCGTGCAGGCCCCGTGCCAGGTAGTCGAAGGCTTCGTCCCAGCTCACTCGCACAAAGGTGTCATGGCCGCGATCATCGAACTTGTAGCGGGTGCGCAGCTCAGGCTGGTCGGAGAGGGGAGGGAAGCCCGCATCGGCCCACTCTTTCCAGCCTCGCCGCACCACCGGGCCTTTCAGCCGATACGGACCGTAAATCCGCCGCTGCATGGTAAAACCCTTGGCGCAGCCGCGGGGGTTCCAGGCGGCCGTGGCGCGGTGTCCATACAAGTCGCCATAGCTAGCATGGTCATAATTCTGCTCGCTACGCAACAGCACTCCATTGCGGACGAAGCCGCGCAGCCGGCACATGTGCGTGTCGTTGGGCGCGCAGACCCAGGTGAACGTTTCATCATAGGCATACAGATCCCGATACACCTGCTCCCAGTTGCGGTCAGGGTAGCTGCCCAGCGGATTCTCCACGCGCAACGGAGAGAACGCCCAAGTGGCGGCTCCACCCGCCAGCCAGCACGAGCCGCCGGCTGCGGCACAGGCTTGCAGAAAGCGTCGGCGAGATGCGTTCATGTTCGGCTCCTTGCCGGCGGCCAAGCGGCCGCCGCTTACGGCTCCAGCACCAGGTCTTGCCAGATGGAGATCTGTTTTTGTCCGTCCCGCTCGTTCCGCGCACCGTCCCACAGAGCGATCGCCAAAGACGCCCGCTCTCCCGCCGCCAGCCGCAGCCGTTGCGGATCTGGGTCTTGCAACCGCCGCGCAAGGGTTACGGCCCACGTCCCTTCGCTCCAAACAGCCGCCGCCTCCACCTCGCGTCCCGCCGGCAGATAGAACGCAAGCGTCCCCGGACCTGCCGCCTGCAACGGGCTGCCGGCTCCGCGCGAGGGGGAGGCCAGCGGGTTGCCGGCCGCACGCGCCGGCAGGCCCAGCAGATGCTGCGCCTCCTCTGCCGTGCCAGGCCGCTCGTATTCGGGCGTGGAAACGGCGGCTTCCGTCAGCGGGTAGATATCCACCACCATGCGCGGATTCGTACCCTCGATGGGCTCCGCAGGCGCATCGGCCGACCAGAGCCAGACCTCGGTCGGGCCGTCCCGCGCGCCCATCCCCACGAACGGCTCCTGCGTGCCGCGGTATAACTGCACGGCGGCCGCATCGGCAAAATGCTCATGGCGTGCGGCGCCCGTATCAGGCGTGTCGTCGCGCCAGCTCAGGCGCAGCGCCAGACGGCGGCCATCATGCGCCGCCTGCACGCGCAGCTCGGCATCCGGGCGATCGTAATACCACCACAGGGCCACCACGGGCACCGCCACGGCAGGGATCTTGTTCCAGGCGGGATCCTCTGGTCCGGCAGGAATTTTCCGCAGCCGCTGCGCGGTAATCGTCTCGCGCCGCAACACAGCCGCCTGGCGTACCTCAGCAGTGGAGAGGGACAGCACGAAATGCACCAGATCCGAAAGCTGTTGATCGTCCAAGAGTGGGCTGGCAGGCATCGGGCTGCCCGGCATGCCCAGCCGCATACGGCGGAACACGTCAGCAAACTCGGGCAGCCCCTTGTAGATGCCGCGCGTCAGGTCGCGGGGACGCGAGGGCAAGCCCTCGGAATCCACCATTTTCTGTTGACCGTCTCCCTTGCCCTGTTCTCCGTGGCAGGAGGCACACCCCTTGCTGCGGTACAGTTCCGCACCGCGGGCCACCGCCGCGGGCGTGGCCGGAACATCGGGGACGGGGAGTACCTCGCCGGGAGCGGTGGCGGAGGCAACTTCTGCTGCGATCTCCTCCTCGCTCAGCTCTTCTTCATTCTCGGCTGCCACGGAGAGCACCAGGTCTCTCACGCCTTGGCGGCGAAAGTTGAGGACCTCATCGACCAACGCCTCTAACTCGGCCGGCGGCAGGTGGTTCCACGGCAGCATGGCCGACCCCGGCATACCCCGCTGGAGCACGCTGAGCAGATCCTGACGCGTGGGGATGGCGTTGACGGTACTTACCAGACGAAACCGCCCTGTACGAAAGTCTCGCGGTTTGGGATAGAGAAACGCCGCGGCGATGCCCTGTCCGTCCCCGCGCTCCCCGTGGCAGGCCGCACAATGCCGTGCATAGAGGGCAGCACCCGTTTGTGGTGTCGGCGCGCTCTTCCCTCCAGACGGCTGTGCCCGTTTGCCCCGCTTCGCGGCAACCTGTCTACGTACCCCGTGCCGAGTTCTTGCCTGCCGATCTGGCGAGACGCGCGGTGATGCGGGCTGACCCTGACTCTGGCCCTCCGCATGTTCCCCCTGGCCACCCATCTGCGGCTGGGGGGGCCGGCACTGTACGCCCCATGCTGCCACGACGATTGCCCCCAACAGCGCGAGTGCTTGCCAGCATCGCCTCTGCATGCTGTCTTCTGGCGGCATGGGGGCCTCCTTTGCATGTCGGGCCTAGGGATGAGCTTTCCTCTGCTCTGGCCCTGCGAATGGCGTGCCGTTCTGCGCGGCAAGGCGTAGGCCCGCACGAACATGCTGGGAGCTTGGTCGATGTGCCTGGCCTCGTTCCTCGGCGGCAAGAGATAGCCGCAGCGGACTGCCCAGGCCTGGTGTGCCGCATGGCACAAAGCGTGCCGGCCAGCGCGGCAAGACCGCACGTGCCGCAAGCATCTGGCGGCATGTCGCTATGGCCTACCAGTTACCTTGGCCAGCCCAAGCGAGCAGCAACTGACTCAGCGGCATGCAACCGCATGCCGCGCTGGCTCAGCGGCAGCCCCCGTTGCTCTCTCAGCGCGGCATGCCCCGCACGATCCCCGCCCCCCGCTGACTCGGGGCCCTGTCTGGCCCTGCCCAGCCTATGCGAAGTTGTACAACCGCGGCGACCGGCTGAGCATGCTGTTGGCCTCCTCGTCGCTGACGAACTCCTCCCGTGCCGCATCCCAGGTCAGCTTGCGGCCTAACCGCAGCGAGATGTTGGCCACATGGCAGGCACTCACCGCCCGATGCTGGCTGACCACGTCCGAAATCGGCTTCTCACGCGTCTTGATGCAGTGGAAGAAGTTCCCCATGTGATCATCACTCACATACAGGCGGACGGCATCTCCCGGCAGCGGGTTCTCGGCCAGTTCCTCAACCGGCTTGCCCGTGATCCGGCCACGGTTGACGTACAGCCGGCTCTTCTCCCCCTCGAACAGAACCCCCTCGTCTCCCAGCACAACCTGCACCAGCACGTCGCCCGGGTAGATCATCTCCACCGTGAAGTCCGCCGGCGTGTTGAAGTTGTTGCCCGGTGCCGAGATCCGCCGGCGTTCGTCGTCGCTCATCTTGCCCTCGATGGTGATCGGACCAGACTCCTCGCAGCCAATCCCCCAGTGTGCAATATCCATGTGGTG
>JAIMBC010000046.1 GCA_023511675.1 Pirellulales bacterium | reverse complement strand
GCGCCAGGGTGCGGGCGAAGAAGTGCCAGCCCAGCATCGAGCCCTCTCCCTTGCCTGCCCAGTGCCGCCGGCCGATCAGCACCATGCACAAATACAGCATCACCGTGACGATCATCAGGAAATACACCACCCCCGAGAGGGTCAACACGCCGCGGCCGAAGTCGTAGAACTGCCCGGCCAGACTGAGCCGCCGCACCAAGGGGGCCCACTCCGGAGAAAGGATCGCATCGGCAAAGGGCGCAAACACCAGGGGCGCGTTCAGCACCACCCCCAGCACGAAGGCCACCGTCAGATTGTTTGTCAAGAAAGAAGCCACCATGCCGATCGCCAGCATGGATACCCCCATCATCCAGTAGCCGCATGTGTTGCCGATGAACAGCCCCAGGTCCGGCTCGCCGTACCACCACAAGAAGCCGTAGTTCCAGAGCATCGAATACAACAGTGAGACGCTGAAAATGGCCACCGCCGCCAGGTACTTGCCCAGCACCACCTCAAAGTCCGTCGCCGGGATGGTCAGCAACAGCTCGTCCGTCCCCTGCCGCCGCTCATCTGCCCAAATGCTCATCGTGATCGCTGGAATGAACACCAGCATGATGTAGGGCGCATAGCGATTGAGCTGGTCCAGATTGGCCAGGTTGGCGTTGAAGAACTCGTTGGGCCAGAAGGCCGCAATCGCATTCAGCAATACGTAGACGCAGATGAAGACGTAACCCGTCGGATTGGCAAAGTAGCTCAGGAAGTTGCGGCGAAAAATCGCCGCGATGACATGTGTGTTCATCGATCTCACCTCTTCCCGCTCAGGCGAGCGATCCGCGGGCAAGCTCGCCCTGCTGCCGCCCAGGATCCGCCTCGCCGGTCTTCTTGCGCCATGGCAGCTACTGGGTGGTCAGTTCGTAAAAGTGCTCCTCCAGCGGCCTGCCGTCCTTGGTTAAGTCCTGGGGAGTTCCATCGTATTTGAGCCGGCCCTCATCAATGAAGATGAGCCGATTGCACATCGCCTGCACCTCCTGCAGAATGTGCGTCGACAACAAGATCGTCTTGCTGCGGCCAAGTCGGCGTATCGTCTCCCGCACCTCGCGAATCTGGTTCGGATCCAGCCCCGCCGTCGGCTCATCCAGAATCAGCACGTCCGGCTCGTGCAAGAGCACCTGGGCCATGCCCACACGCTGCCGGTATCCCTTCGACAACTTGCCGATCGGCTTGCCGATCACGCTCTTCAGATCGCACAGCTCGACCACGGCGTCGATCCGCTCCTGCCGGTGGGCGCCCGTCAGCCCCCGTGCATCGGCAAAAAAGGCTAACAGCGACCTGGGGGTCATGTCCGGGTACAGCGGGCCGTTCTCGGGCAGGTAGCCCAGCTTCTTCGAACCCTCCAGCCGATCCAGGCTCATGTCGTGGCCGGCAATCCGGGCCACGCCGGCCGAGGGCGCCAGGTAGCCCGTCAACAACTTCATCGTGGTGCTCTTGCCCGCACCGTTCGGCCCGAGGAAGGCGACCACCTCTCCTCTATGCACACTGAACGTTACATCTTGCACGGCGGCAAAGTCGCCGTAGTACTTGCACAGCCCAATGGCCTCGATCATGGGCTGGCCGTTGGGCTTGGCCACTTCGCTCGTTCCGCTCACCTGTAGCTGAACTCCTATCAGGGAAACGACTAACGCCGATGGAAACCATGAAAATAACCTGATGCCCAAGCGTCTGTCCATACCATACGGCCCGGCAGCAGCATCGGTTCGCCACGGCCCAGGGTGGGAGCCGAGCTAGGCCGCCAGCAGATGAAGGCCCTCCGCCTCCTGCCAAGGCCCACACGGGCCCCTGCCGGCGCCAGCGACGCCTCGCCCTCCTCTGGCCGCGGTTGGCGAGACTCCTCGGCCGCCAGGGCTGGCCTCCGCCCTGGTACCCTGCGGCACGGGGGCTTTCGTCCCGGCCACGAGCCGCCCTCCGGATGCAAGCCGCTTTGCCCAGGCGTCCGCCCGCACCACACGCCCAGGCTTGTGCCACAAGGGCCCCGCGGCCCCACACAACTGGCCGTGCCACGGCAACACCACTTCGAGGGCCCGGCGTCAATCGGGCTGACACGGCCCGATGGCAAAGGCCAGCCTGCGGCAATGCCCTCGTCGAGGGTTCGGCATCAATCGGCGTGACCTCGCTCGGCCGATGTCTGGCATGGCGACCCTCGATGTTGACCGCGCGTTGGCAACGATCCGCCCTACCGCGGAGCGTTTCCCACAACACCGTGCCGCTGGAGGTGACGCGATGGTATCTGGCCAGCGCGAGTCCTTGAGCACGCTCGTGCAGCTTGCCGCCGGCTGAGCCGCCCCGCCGGCTCAGCAGCCGCCGCCCACTGGCCACGCGCCATCTGCCACTGGCAACTGGCTCCGCACCAAGCGCCTCATCGGCTCGGCAGGACGGGCAAGCCGGCTGGTCCGTTCAGCAGCCAGAACGAGTTCGCACTTCGAACGGACCTGCCCAGCCTACCGCCACAGCCGTCGATACCACGGAAGCTGGTCCTCGGCGGCAGGTTCGTCGTAGGGGCACGGCTGCTGTGCAGCGTCAGGCTTCCCCTGCTCGCCTGGTTGCTGCGAGGGTGGGCCGTTCTGGCCGCCTTCATCGTCAGCCTCAGGTCGGAGACGCGGCGGAAACGTGCCGAATACCCTGTTGACCACGCCCCGCGCCCAGCGGGAGAAGCCGCTCCTCGGCTTGCCGTGTTCTGGCTCCGCTGCTGGCGGTTGCAGGTACTCAGGTGGAGCCGCAACGTCGCCCCCGGTGGGCCCGGCAGCTTGTTCCTGCTGGATGTACGATGCCACGGTGGCAGGCTGCGGGCGTCGTTGGGGAGGCCGCGCTGCTTTGGCCGATTGGGCCAAGGGCGGCGGCTGATCTTCATCCTGGCCCAGGTCCAGGCCAATGGGCCCCGGCAGCGGCACTTCTGGCGGAAGCGGCCCCTGGCGGGATGTGACTTCGCCTGCGGCGTTCGGCCTGGTGCCGGCCGTGCTGCTTGCGGCAACAGGCCGTCTCACAGCCAAAGCAGACCCGCTGGAGGGGTCGAGCTGCTGGTCTTCAGGGTTGCTTGCGGCGGGGGTGCTTGCGGCGGGGCCGGATGCCGCAGGGCGGCTTGCCGCAGCGCCGCTTGCCGTAGCATCGCTTGCCGGCGCGTGATGTGCCGCAGCGTCGTGGGCGGCGATCTGGGATTGCCGCTTCTGTTTGAAGGGCATGGGCTCCAGGCCGGCGGTCAGCCTGGTAGCGGTACGCAAAGCATCATCTGCCGGTGGAGAACCGTCGGCCGATGCAGACTCCTCCTCGGCAATATCGCCACCAGGCCCGGGCGGAGCGGCGGCCGTCGTGTCGCGGCGTGCCAGCAGCACGTCATCGTCGTCAGGCGTGGTGGTGCGCGGATAAGGTGGCAGCTTTCCAGCCGCTGCGGCCGCTGCCACCTCCGACTGGGACGCGGGAGGGGGAGCCTCGTCCGTGGCGATGGCTTGCGGCTCTCCCGGCGGCTCGGCTGGCATAGCAGATGCCCTGGCCAGGGCCTGGCGGGCCTTCCGACCAACGGGTGGTTGCTTCCGGCCGACAAGTACCAGAGCGATGCTGCGCCGCAGATCCCCATGTACTGCAAGCCCTGGGTGGCCAGCAAGCTGCTTGGCCAAAGAAGAGGGGCTGAGTTCCCAGCGTGGCGCATGCCACGGACCCCTCAACTGCATGATTAGCTTCAGATTGGGCTGCACCTCCAGCACTTCCGTGCAAAGCCTGGCGTCCAGCCCGGCCAGGTTGGCGTGGGGGGCCACTTCAACGTCAAGGTTACGCATGGCGACCGTCACGGCCAGATCCACTCCCTTGGCCTCGCACCGCCCGTGGCCGTACAGCCGGACCGTGCCGCGACGGATGTTGATCCCACTGCCCGCTGGCGGCAGCAAGACCAGGCGACTCAACGGCATCTCCTCGACTTCGAAGCGGATGCGATGCGGGCTCGAAGGCTGATGCAGATTGATCGCTCCTGTCAGGCGCACGCCATGCCGCGGCACGCTGACGCTCAAGCGGACGGGCCTGCCCAGCACCTGCTGCGAACTGGCGATAGGCCCCAGGGAAACTTCCGCGTGCCGTCCCAGCCGCCACTCCTCTGGAAGCGACTCGAGGCTGAGCCGCTCGACATAAAGCCGGGGCATGGGCTTTGCTTCTCTCTCAGTGGCTGCCTGCTCGGCGGCTGACTGCCCTGCCTCCTCACAGGCCTCCAGCCCACCAAGCACATCGAGCAGCGTCTTGAGCCGCCCGGCGGCCTGGGCCGCTGGACGAGACACTGCCAGCAGCGGCGTAAGGTCCAGCCGTTGTCGTGTGCCCCCTTGTGCAGCCGTGCCGCTGGACAGCCTCGCTCGGCTGCTAGCGACGCGGAGTTGCGGCCCCCCTGCATTCCCTGCCCCCGGGCAAGCCAGCCCCTCGATGCTGACACGTTCGGCATGCAGTTGGGACCGCAGCAGGCGGCCAGGGCTTAGCCAGGCCTCCAACCGCGCTATGCGCACGGCCGGTGCCTGTCCCGGCCACGGCGACAGCGCTGCCTCTCGCACCACCAGCCTGCCCGTCCAGCCGCAGTACTCGATCTCCCCACGAACGCCATGCATGCCAAGGCACGCGCCAATCTTGGGCATCCACACAGTTCTCAACTGCTGCTCTCCCAGCCAATTGGGCAAGTAGTACAGGCCTGCGCATGCCACGGGCGCGGCAACAGCCCAGCCGTACGGCCGCAGCCAGCCCTGCTGGCGTTGCACCCGCGCGGGGGCACTATCGAGTGATCCCCAGAAGAACCGTGCCAGCAACTTCTGGGGCCCAGAAAGCCTCTGGTACCAGGCCCTGGCGTGTGGCGGTGGAGTGGGACAAGCGGCCGCGGCCTGTTTCGCCGGATCCGACGTTAAGCTGGCGGCCGACGCCTCCCACGCACAAAGCAGGCTGCGCAGCAGGTCCTTGACAGTGGTGTAGAACGTACGCGCCGCGCCCAAGGAGAACAGCACTGCCAGCGCCAGCCCGCCGCAGACCACAGGTTGGTGCAGCCCCGTCAAGGCGGCCAGCGTGCTGTCTGCGTGGTGTTCGAGCAGTTCTCGCAGAGGGGTCTGGTCAATAAACACGCCCCCAATGCGTGCGGCGGCGGCGTGCAAGTACCACGCTGCCGCAAGCGTGATCCCCCAGCAAACCGCGAATGTACGCACATGCGCGTTGCATACCAGCAAGGCGATCAGCAGCCCAAACAGAATCAGATTAGGCCCCGTCACAAGCCCGGCCGCCACGCCCAGCCCGGCGGCCAGGGCAATATGGCGTGCTTGCAGCCCTCCCCTCATGGCCCCCGCCAGGCCGCGGCGCAACGCGGCAGCCACCCTGTGCATCGCACCAGGACGATGGCCGCAAGAAGTCTCGCAAATGACTGTTGGCATGTTACGCACCAGATCGAAAGGCTGCCCGGTGTGGGCAAAATGTGGCGAATCTAACGGTGGTATCGGGCCTGCGGCAAAGAGAGCTTGAGCCGGCCTGGAACGGATTCTCGGAAAAAACGCCTCACGAAACGCCGCGCCACGGCCGCACGTCTCGGACGCCTCGCCTGCGCGGGTACGCGGCTGCCAGCACTGAAACCACCACTGCTCGTCGCTCCGCTGCCTCGCCTGCGCGGGTACGCCCGCTCCCATGCGTTTTATGATGCCCGCGGCATGTCTCACTTGCGCCTCCCACATCTGACTCCCCCGCAGAGACCGCAGGCATGGCTATGCCGGCGGGGGAGTCTCCGCTGCGCTTTTAGACTCTGCCTGAGGCGGGCACCGACGGATGCCCCCTGGGCATGTCCCCGGCGGCGGCCCCCGAACGGGGCAGGCAGCAGCCGGGCAGGCAAGAACCAGCCCGCAAACCGGCCTCCCCCAGCGGCCTTTCGCCGCATATACTTGTGGTAACCCAAGAACACACGCAGGCATTGCACATGGAACGAGAACTCAGCGATCGGGCGGCCGCAATTCGGGATCGCATCTTGCAGCTCAAGGACTCTCTTTGACTACGACGCCAAGCAGGCGCGCGTCGCCGCACTCGAAGCGCGCATGGCAGCACCTGAGTTCTGGAGCAACCCGGAGCAGGCCCAGGCCACGGTCGCAGAGTTGAAGGCCCTGGCCAGCGTACTCAAGCCCCTCTCTGAGCTGGCACGGGCCGCCGACCATCTTGATGAATTGCTGGTCCTGGCGGAGGAAGATCCGGCGTTTGCCGCGGAGGTGGCGGCGGAACTCGACCGGCTGCAGGAGAACCTCGCAGAACTCGAGTTGCGCGCCCTGCTCAGCGGCCCCCATGACTCGGCCAATGCCATTCTCACCGTGAACGCACGCGACGGCGGTGTCGACGCCAACGACTGGGCCGAGATGCTCTTGCGCATGTACTGCCAGTGGGCCCAGAAGCAAGGTTACGAGGTCGAGCTGCTGGACCGCCAGGATAACGAAGAGGCCGGCATCTCCAGCGCCGCCATTGCTGTCCGCGGCCCCTTCGCCTACGGCTACTTGAAGGGCGAAACGGGCATCCATCGCTTGGTCCGCATCAGCCCCTTCAATGCCGACGGCAAGCGCCAGACCAGTTTCGCCGCCGTCGACGTCTCGCCCGAAATCAACGAAAGCTCAGAGATCGAGATCCGGGAAGAGGATGTGCGCGAAGACGTGTTCCGTGCCAGCGGCGCCGGCGGCCAGCACGTTAACAAGACCTCCAGCGCCATCAGGCTGACGCATCTGCCCACCGGCATCGTCGTGCAGTGCCAGAACGAACGCAGCCAGCACAAGAACCGCGCCACCGCCTACAAGATGCTCCGCGCCCGCCTGGCCCGCCTCGAAGAAGAGAAACGTGAGGCCGAACAGGAGGCCAAGTACCAGTCTCAGGCGCGCAAGGGCTTCGGCTCGCAGATTCGCAACTACTTCCTGCATCCCGAGCAGCGGGTGAAAGATGCCCGCACCGGCTACCTGGTGAGCAACTTCCAAAGCGTGATGGACGGCAACCTCCAAGGCTTTCTCGATGCCTACCTGCGCTGGCGCGTGGGCCACGAGGCTGCCGGCCCCCGCGAACACGGCTCAGCCGCGCCCCCCTCTGCCGCCAGTAGAACTGCGCGCGGCACGGCGTAAACCGCGCTGCGTCTGCCCGGAGCCGACGGATGCCACAAACCACCGTCCTGGCCATGCCTGGCTGGCGGCTGGAGTTCCTCCGCTGCCGCCAGTGCTGGAGCCATGCTCTCCACCGGCTCACGCCCGCTGGCCCAGTGGAACTGATGCGTTCTACCGAAGGCGGCGAGAACGAGATCTGGCCCGCCAGCCCGCCCTTTCAAGAGCTGCACGTGCATCGAACCGCCCCGCCCCTCCAAGCAGCCTTGCTGGTGGGCCGCGCCGGCCGCAGCCACTGGTCCGCCAGCATTGAACTCGACCATATGGCCGACGCCATCCGCTTCGATGTCGCCTGCCGCATCCACGCACGCCCCCACCGGCTGGGAAGCTGCTACTCCCTCCATGCCGCCTGGCTGCTCAACGGCAACGAACTGCTCTTCGAGGGACTGGCCCGGCTCGAGGCACGCTTCATCGAGGTGGAGGACAGCGGCAACGATGGGCGGATAGCCCTACGACCCGCCATGTCAGAGCTGGCGCCCCCCTACCCGAAAACCGTGCGCTGGCAATACCGCCTTGACGCGCTGCACGCCGCGCCACCCCGGCTGGCATGATGCTACCGGAAGCTGTATCCCAACGCCGGTTGAGCCAAGTGCTGTTCGGAGGCAGACGCGGCGCCCACGATCCTGACTGGCGAGCTGGACGTGTACGCTATTTGGCGGCGGGCGGGACGCCCACACCCCCAGGGCGGCAGCAGCGTACGTATGCTGTGAGGGAGGAGGCGGTCAAGATGCCTGCACGCCGCTCTGAGCGGCGGACAACATGCCTGCACCCCCCCTTCCTGCCGCTGACAACATGCCTGCACCTCAAGCGGCATCGGCCCTGGCGAAAGGCGGTGATAACCCGCACGAGAACACTCGCTCCGCCGCGATCGAGGCCCAACCCACGCCCGCCGCAGTCTGGCCGGCAAGGGGAGCCGAGTTCATCCGCGTCCGAAGCGCGAAAAACGCAGCCCAACTTCCCAAGATTGCGGCCAGCGTTGCGAAGGACAGACTAGTGGACGCTTTGCCACGGCGTCGCAACATGCTGTAGGTGGGCGCTGTGCCAGGCCATCTGGGGGCCGGCCAGAGCGCCTTGTGCACAAGATTCGAGGAGGCTGCGAACCATGTTGAAGAAGGCAATCATTGCAGGGGCTGGTGCGTTGGTGGTGGGCCTGCTGTTGTTCGGCAGGGACCTGTGGAGCTACGTCAGCACCTCGGCAGGCTGGGTGCGCGAGACGGTCAAGGAGAGCGTGCCGATCACGTTCGAGATCGACCGTGCCCGCCGCATGGTGCATGATCTGATGCCAGAAATCCGCAAGAACATGCACCTCATCGCCAAGGAAGAGGTAGAGGTGCGGCAGCTCGAGGAGCAGATCGCTCAGGCCGATGAGCGTCTGGCGGCCGACCGGGCCGGCATTCTGCGGCTGCGCGACGATCTCTCCAGTGGGCAAGCGACCTTCCAGTATGCGGGCCGTCGCTACACGACGGCGGAGGTCAAGCTCGACCTGGCACGCCGTTTCGAGCGCTACAAGACGGCTGAGGCCACGCTGGCCAGCCTGCGTGCCATGCACGAGGCCCGCCTCCGTAGCCTGGAGGCAGCGCGGCAGAAACTCGAAGGCATGCTTGCCGCCAAGCGCCAGTTGGAGGTCGATGTCGAGCAACTTGAAGCCCGGCTGAAAATGGTGGAGGCCGCCCAGACCACCAGCGAGTACAACTTCGACGACAGCCAGCTTGCCCGCGCCAAGGAGCTGGTCCGCGAACTGCGTACGCGGCTCGAAGTTGCAGAAAAGCTCGTCCACGCCGAGGATGCCTTCCGCTCTGAAATCCCGCTGGAGGAGCCGGCGCCGGAGAACATCGTCAACGAGGTGACGGAGTACTTTCAGCCCGCCAGCCAGGCGCTGGCAGAGGCCGGGGCGCGCCATCAGTAAGCCGCGCCCAAGGGGTGCCCTCGGCGGGCCTGACTGATGCAGCGGACCGGCCAAGGTCCGTTGCCCGCCGGCCAGGCCCGCCGGGGTGCGCGTGCGGCACATGCGGCGGGAGGAAGGCTGATGCTTGGCTGGCGAGTGCAGCTTTGCGCGGCTCGGTCTCTGCTCGAGCAGGGCCGGCTCGATGCCGCCCGGCAGATGCTGGCGGCGCCGCCGCTGTGCGACTTTCGGCCGGCGCAGGAGCTGCTGGGCCAAGTGGCGGAAGCGCTGGCCGAGCGTGCGAAGCAGCGTGTTGCGGCTGGCTTGACCGCGGCCGGGGCTGAGGACCTGGCAGCAGCCGCAGCGGCGGGCGCGCGGGAAGCGAGCCTGTTCGAGGCCAGGCAGGCGTTGTCCCGGCGGTTGGTGGAGGAGGCCAGGGGGTTTCTGGAGGCGGGAGACTGGAGGGCTGGGCAGCAACGGCTGGAGACGCTGCGGCACTACGGCAATTTGGATGCGATGGCGCGCAGATTATCTCAAGCGGCGCGGCACTGGGAGGCGGCGGAGCGGGCGCGCCAGCAGGGACGTATTACCGAGGCCTTGGGTCATCTGGAGCAAGCGGCCGCGATCGAGCCCGAGTTGCCGGCGTTGCAGGCCGCGGTGGCGGCGTGCCGGCACGCGGCCAGTGAGGTGCGCACGCAGCTTGCGGTGCTGCATGGTGCGTTGCGGCGCGAGGCGTGGGAGGAGGCATTTGCCGCGGCTCAGGCTATCCTGGAGGTATGTCCCGCTCACCCTGAGGCAGGCGCGGCGCTCGCACGTGCCTGGTCTGCCGCCGGCCTAGGCGGCCGCCAGGCGGAGCAGCCGGTCCGCCCGATGAGAGACCGCGGCGAACGGCCCTGGCAGCAAGGCCGGCCGTTGCCGCCGTCGCTCAACGGCTGCAAGTGTGGAGCAGAGGTGGGCCTGCTCAAGCGGCAGCGGACGGAGAACACTCCCTTGCACTCACCATCTGAACAGCAGGCACTGCCGCAAGACCGCTTCATGCTCTGGATCGACGGTGTGGGCGGCTACCTGGTGTGCCAGGCCTCCAGTGTGGTGATCGGCCAACCGGACAGCGCGGATCAGCGGGGCATGGGCGGTCGGGCCGATGCGCCGGCCCAGCAGTACGGCAGCGGGGGAGACGTAGCGGCAGGAGCGGGCGGCCGCGGTGCCGATGTGCCCATCCTGGCGGATCTTTCCCGCCGCCATTGTCGCATCCGGCGCGTGGGGGAGGACTATGTGCTGGATCCGCTTCGGGAGGTGCGGGTCAATCATCGGGCGGTGCGGGCACCCACGCTGCTGGCAGACGGTGCGGAGCTGGAGTTAACCCCCGGTGTCCGGCTACGCTTTCGGCGCCCTCACCCACTGTGTGCCACGGCCCGGCTGGAGTTTATCAGCCGCCACCGCACGCACCCGCCGGCAGATGGAGTACTGCTTGCCGCCGGCACGTGCATCCTTGGTGCCGAGCCTACTGCTCATATTGTGTGCAAGGACTGGCAGCGGCCTGTGCTGCTGTTCCAGCAGGCAGACGGCTGGCACGTGCGCTACGCCGGGCGGTTTCAGCTTGACGGATCTTGGGTGGAGGGGGAGGGAGTGCTCGGCCCCTTTTCGCGGCTTTTGGGGGAAGATTTTTCGTTCCATCTCGAACCAGTTTAGGGACGGCAGTCCGTCTGCCACGCCGTTCTCCCGCACATTTGGTAGACGGCAGCAACTCGCCCGGATAAGCTGAACCCTGAGGCTGCGAAGGTAGGACCCATGAACCTGCATGCGATCAACGGCGGGTCCGTCGAGGAGCCGCGAGCCGGCAAGCTCAGGTTTGCTTATCCCGGCGGCTCACGCCCGCTGGAAGGCTATACCATCAAACGCGGCATCGGCCGGGGCGGTTTCGGAGAGGTCTATTACGCCACCAGCGACGCCGGCAAGGAAGTGGCGCTCAAGCTCATTCGCCGCAACCTGGACGTCGAGCTGCGCGGCGTCGGCCAGTGCCTGAATATCAAGCATCCCAATCTGCTCGCCTTGTACGACATCAAGCAAGACGAGTCGGGGGATAGCTGGGTGGTCATGGAGTATGTGGCCGGCGAGTGCCTGCAAGACGTGTTGCAGCGGCACCCGCAGGGCCTGCCTGCCGCCGAGGCCAAGCGCTGGTTCTGCGGCATCTGCGCCGGCGTCGCCGCCCTGCACGACCGCGGCATCGTTCACCGTGATCTGAAACCGGGCAACATCTTCTTCGACGAGGGCTTGGTGAAGGTCGGCGACTACGGCCTGTCGAAGTTCATTTCCGCCAGCCGCCGCAGTGGGCAGACCGAGAGCGTGGGCACGCTCCACTACATGGCGCCGGAGGTCGGCGGCGGCCGCTACGGCAAGGAGATCGACATCTACGCCCTGGGGATCATCTTGTACGAGATGCTTACCGGGCACGTGCCGTTCGATGGAGAGAGCGTGGAAGAGGTGCTGATCAAGCACCTCACGGCCCAGCCCGATCTCTCGCAACTCGCGGAGCCGTACCGCACCGTCATCGGCCGCGCCCTGGCCAAAGATCCCGCGGAGCGCTGGCAAAGCGTGACCGACATGCTCCACGCCTTGGGAATCGAACCGCAAGCGGTGCTGGCAGGGTTCGGCTTACCCGCGCCAGATGCGGCCGGCCCAGGCGCCGCCGGGACTGGGGTGGGGCAAGGTGGCCGGCGAGATCCGCTCCGCGGAACGCCCTATACGTCGGGCCCCGCCGCTGCGCATGCGCCGCCCTTGCATGGTCAGACAGGGACCCAGCCCGCCGGCGATCCGGTTACCGAGGCCTTGCGGCAGGCCGCCCGCAACGTTTCCGCCTGGTGGCATCGCGCATCGTCGGCCCAGCGGTTCTGGACTGTGCTGGGCATCGTGCTCGTGTCCGTCTTCACCATGCCCGTGTTGCCCATGACCGTGGGCGCCCTGGCGGTGCTGTACGCCGTGTACTGGGTGATTTGGACGGTGGTGGTGGCGCCACGCCACGTGCCGTCGCCGCACCGCGCGCCGCGTAGCACCGTGCCCTACCTCGAAGCCGAGCGGCAGCAAGGCGAGTTCGTGCTGGCCGAATTGGTACCTCAGGACGAGGAATTGCGGCAGGGCCCGCGCACGGCTGGCAGGCGACGCGTGGACCGTGGGCCAGCCTCGGCGCCAGAACCGCGGCAGACCCCGCGTGAACGTCTTACGGAACTGTCTGGCTCCCTCTTGGTCTCGGCCGCAGCAACCGCCGTGCTCTCTTTGTTGTGGGTCATGCTGGCGGTGCCTCAACCTTCTGCGCCCCAGTATGTGTGGTTCACACTGACCAGCACCATTGGCGCGTGGTGCGTGCTCGCTAGCGGGCACGCGTGGCGGGGCAACAGCGGAGAAGCCGTATTGCGCCGGTTGTGGATGCTGTGCCTGGGCTTGGCCGTAGGCGGAGCGAGCTGGCTGCTCGGCCAATGGCTGCTGGTTAACGTGCCTGCGAGCTGGCCGCTCTTGGCGCTTGCCGAACGACTCGTCGCCCGAGGTACGGCGCTATTCGATTACGAGTCGAACCAGCCCGCTCTCATGGCACACATGCTCTATTTTGCCGTGGCATTTGCGCTGGTGCGCTGGTGGAATCAGGTGTGCCCGCGCCGCCGCAAGCACCTCAGCCTGTGGCTCTCGGGTTGGGCGGCCCTGGCAGCGTGGCTGGTCGGACTAGTGATTCCCTATCCCCAACCCATCGGCATGTTGCTGGCGGCCAACATATCTCTGGCGGTACAGATTGCTGCGCCGCGGCTGGTGCCCGGGCCCCCTATGGCGAAGGAACTTGCAGGGCGTGCTTAACGTAGGCGGGCAAGGCCGCCTCGTGGGGAGGCAAACACAGCAGCGGTGGTGGAGCGAGTCCCATGGTACGCGTGGCGTTGTCTGATTTCGTGATCGTGGCGGCTGTGCTGGCCGTCGTCGTTGGGCTGCTCGGCTCGCGGTACTATCGAGTTGTCCTGGGCGTGCTCGGGGCGGTGGTGGCGTGTCTGGTAGGGATGATCGCCCTGTTCGGACTGATTTCGCGACCCATGGCGGAAGAGGGGGTGGCCGAGCCGCTCCTGGAACAGCCGCTGGGTGCTGAGCAGCCGGAGGATGAGCAGCCCCCCGCTGCCACGCAGCAGCCCAGTGCGACGCAACAGCCCAGGGATAAACAGACTGCCAGTGAGCAGACTGCCAGTGAGCAGACTGCCAGTGAGCAGACTGCCAGTGAGCAGACTGAGCGTGCGTCGGGTACTGCCGGAGGGGACGTACCCAATACCAGCAGCCTTCCGCCGCGGCAGCAGTGCCCGTGGCTTGTGGTGCCCACGGGCAGGCAACGGGACGGGAGCTATCAGGTGCTCGTCACCAGCGGCCCGTACAAGACACGGATCGAATGCGACGCGCAACTGCGGCCCATCGTGGCTCAGGAAGTGGACCAGTACGTGGAGTTGCTGCTGGGGCGAGAGGTTGTCCGCCGGGCATTGGGAGAGGGCTTTCGGGGCAGCACGCTGCTGACGCCAAGCGAGCAGGACGCACTGGTACGGCAAACCTGGTTGGAGCATCGCGAGGCAAGTTATCCCGTGGGAGAGGTGGTGACCGTTCATGCCTTGGTGGTGTTTACGCCTCAGGTGCAGCGGCGTATCGAATTCCGCTTCCGCGAGCAGGTTGGCCAGCAAAGGATGTGGCAGGCGATGATCGCCAGCGGCAGTCTGCTGGGGCTGCTGGCGGCGGTCTATGGCTACTTGCGCCTGGACACGCTGACGCGAGGCTACTACACGGGGCGCTTGCGGCTGGCGGCGGCGGTGACTATACTGGCAATAGTGGGCGGCGCGGCGGCATACTTCCTGGGATAGGTCCTCCTGGAGACGCGAAGGTGGTAGGCTCCGGCCGCAGACGATGGCCATTCTTGGTTTTGCCGCGTGCGGGCTATGCCGCCTTCGACAGAAGCCGAAGTTCTGCTGGTGCAACGCATCCGCGCGAGGGAAGAGAGGGCCTGGGAGGAGTTCATCGAGCGATTCGAGGGCCGGCTGCTGGCGTTTGTGGAGAGCCGCCTGCGCGACCGAGCCGCCAGCGAAGATGTGGTGCAGGAAACCTTCCTGGGTTTTCTCACCAGCCTGCCCAACTATGATCTTTCCAGACCGCTGGAGAGCTGGCTGTTTTCCATCGCAGCGCACAAGTTGACCGACCATCTGCGCCGCAGCGGCCGCCGGCCGGCCTTGCCTTTGGCCGTGCCTCATACCAGCGGTGAGGAGTTCGATCTGGCTGGCTCACAGCGGCCGGCCAGCAGCCTGGCACGCAGCCGGGAGCGGCGGGCGCTGGAAGAACAGGCCCTGGCGGACTCCCTCAAGGAAATGATCGCGCATTGGCGCCGGCGCGGCGATTGGATCAAGATCCAGTGTGCCGAGCTGCTGTTCGTGCGCGGCCTGCCCAACAAGCGGGCCGCGGAGACGCTGGGCCTCACGGAGCAGCAGGTGGCGAACTACAAGTTCGACTTTCTGGCACGCCTGCGCGCCACCCTGCGGCAGCAAGACCTCTCTCCCGATGTGTTCCCCGAACTCTACGCCACGGAGGCGAAATGAGCAGTTCGTTCTCCGAGGCAGAGCTGGAAGGCTACCTCGACGAGGCCCTGCCGGTCGAAGAGATGGCGCGCATCGAGGCCGCCTTGCGGGCGAGCAGCGAACTTGCCGCACGCCTGGCGGCCATCAACGCACGTCGAGATGCCGGCTTGCACTCGCTGGGCGACATCTGGCGCAGGCACCGCATCACCTGCCCAGAACGCACAGAGCTGGGCAGCTACCTCCTGGGCGTACTCGAGGCCGGACATGCCGCCTACATCCGCTTCCACCTCGAGGTGATCGGCTGCCGGCTCTGTCAGGCCAATCTGGCGGATCTCCAGCAGCAACAAGCCGCCCGGCCCGATACCGCTAGCAGGCGGCGCCGCTACTTCAAGTCGAGCGCCGGCCTGCTGCGCAAAATGAAGCCCTAGCCTGGAATTGTCCCCACGCCAGACGCCCGCGGTCCTTGGGGCCGATGATCGCCCCGCACTGGCCCCGATCTCTCCCCCCACTGCGATGTACGATGGCCATCAACGGCGTTGCGCTCTGGCGCGGCGCAGATGCGTCCCGGCGGCAAGCACAGCGTGGCCAGTGGCCCCACCATCCCGTACGGCTCTGCGTACGCCTCACCGCTTGTTGCCCCCGCACGCGGCATTTACCATAGCCCACAAATGTCCAGCCCCCTCGCTCATGCATCCTTTGGAGGTACCTGCTGATGCTTCGCCCTCGCCTGATGGTGGTACGGTATGTGATGGCGCCCACGATGGCCGGCTTGCTGCTCATGGCTTGCGCTTCCGGTGATGCCTGCGCAGGTGGAGCGGCGGCACGCGCAGCAGAGGACAACGTTCCGCCCGAGGGCTTTGTCGCCCTGTTCAATGGCAAGGATCTCACCGGCTGGAAGGGCCTGGTAGCCGATCCCCCCACACGCGCCAAAATGAGCCCGGAAGAACTGGCCAAGGCGCAGGCCAGGGCCGACGAGGAGATGCGCGCCCACTGGTCCGTGGTGGACGGCGTGCTGGTCTTCGACGGCAAAGGTCAGAACCTGTGCACGGCCAAGGACTATCGCGACTTCGAGTTGCTGGTCGACTGGAAGATCGAGCCGCACGGAGATAGCGGCATCTACCTCCGCGGCAGCCCCCAGGTCCAGATCTGGGATCTTGCCGACCACCCCGAGGGCTCAGGCGGCCTGTACAACAACCAGCAGCATCCCAGCCGGCCGCTCACCCCCGCGGACCGGCCCGCCGGCCAGTGGAATACCTTCCGCATCATCATGCGCGGCGAACGCGTGACCGTGTACCTCAACGATGTGCTCGTGGTCGATAACGTCGTGCTGGAGAACTACTGGGAGCGAGACAAGCCCATCTACCCCACAGGGCAAATCGAGCTGCAAAACCACGGCAACTCGCTCTACTTCAAGAACATCTTCATCCGCGAGCTGGAATAGGGCCCCCGCCCTTTCCCGTGCCGCCCGCCGGCTCGCCATCGCACCCCTCGCTTCCCCGACTCCACAAAGCGGTACGTCAACACACGCGAGCCGGGACACGCCGGCACCGGCGGCCGCTCGCTGATAGACACTCTCCAACTCCGGCTGGTAGCCGTTGCTACCGCTGGCTCACCCAAGCCTGCCAGGGCGGCCCTTACTCACCGTCTCGCACGGGCGCTCCTCCCCCGCCCTTAACAAGAGCTATGTAAGGGAACGGGCCGCCTTTCCCATGGCACTCGCGAAGGGTCGCGTGCAGCGCCTCGGCCACGATCCCGCTGCTCGAAGTCCGCTGGCCGTGTGAGAGCAACAACAGTCCCTTGCGCAACTGCCGCCACACTGGCTCGCCGGCCCAACCGCGTGTGCGTCCTGTTGGCGCGGCCGTTCAGAATTTGCGCGCCGTGGCAGGCAAAGCGATGGGTGCACGCTGCGCCGTAGGCGGCGCACGCCGCTCGGGGTAGGCGTCGGGCACAGGCATCTGCTGCCAGGGGATGTTGGGATCGGCCAGATCCAGCGGCACCCAACCCGGCAACTGGGGCATTTGCCACTCGCGAGCCAGATCCTGTGCGTCATTCACGCGTACGCGTCCCAAATCGATTGTGAAATTGAGCTGCGTGCCGGGACTGCTGATCTCGACCCTTCCCGGCAGCCAGGCACCGCTGGCAGGGTCGCGCCGATGGCCGCTGGCCACGGCACTCGCCAGGCGCATGCCCTGCTCGTTGTACAAGTGCTGTTGAAGGACCAGCGCGCTGGCGCCATCGATCACCACCACCCGGTACAGTGGACCACAGGCGTGCGCCACGCGCGAACGAATCTCGATCGCCCCGTTCCGCGCCACGTACGGCCCTGCATGCTCTGCTGCGGGATCAAACGTGACCAGCCCCAGCGCCGAAAGCAGCCACTCTGGCTCGACGGGCACCAGGTTGCGCGCCGCACTGTCGCAAAACTGCTCGTGCCGGCAGAAATAGACATATGGCTCCGGGTTCTGCCTCAACCACAGCCAGAACAGCTCGTCATTGATGCCCACATCCAGTTCGGGACCACTCACCAGCGTGCTGGCCCGCAAACGCAAACGTCGCGGCCGCTCGATCGCCAGCACGGCCCGCAGCGGCGGTGCCCCGGGCACGTGCAGAGAAGCATCGTCTGCTCGCAGAGACTGCACCAGTGCCGTGTTGCGATGCACCGCATCAATGACCTGTGCCAGCGTGGCTGCCTCGGGCAGCACCCGTGCAGGCATGGCAAAAGGCCGCATCGCTTGCGGACAGCCTGCTGCCACGACGAGCAGGAGGGGAGTTAGGCTCATCGGCACGCGGGGGTGCAAACGGGCTGTGCTGCATGCCACTTTCGGTCCTCCTGCGGCGTGCCGCTGCCCTAGGTGGCCTCGGCAAACAGAAGCTGTCCCAGATATGCCTCCAACTCAGCCGCGCGATCCGGTGCGGGCGGCACGGCCGCCACTTCCAGGTGCAGCTCCGCACCCGGGGCGTAGAGTGTCAACACCTCTCTGCCGTCCTCGGCACGCCGCGTCTCATCCAGCTTCAACACACGGCGCCGCACCAGCCACAGTGCCAGCAGATAGCGCAGCTCTTCCTGTCCCTCCACCCCTTCTAACTGTTGCAACAAGTTCAGCAGCACCTCGCCCGGCGCCAGGCGTGCAGCAGACGTTTGCCTTGTGGGCACGCGAGACTTCCACCACCCGATCGCCTCCGCAGGCGGACCCTGCCAGGCGGCAGCAGAATAGTCCGTCCGCCGCAGCTTCCCGCCATCTGCCACCAGCACCGAGTAGAACTCTTCGCCTTCAGCAAGCACACGCCCGCTCGCTGCGCAATGACGTGTGAACCGCTCGATCTCGTAGTCCATGGGCAGCGGCAGCGTACCCAAAACGCCCACTCGCTTCAAGAGGCAACAAAAAACCGCCGTGTGGTTCCGTCAGGACCGATCGCCAGCTCCACCCTCCCACAGCAACGGGGACAGTAACCCACGTAGCCCGTCTGGCTCGCGTTGACGTAAACCCTGCTATACACGCCACAACAGGCGAAGTAGATTCCCACATATCGCCGGCGGGCGGCCTCCACGCTAGCATGGCCGCCCGACTCGCTCGACACATCCAGATGCTCCCCAGACACGACTTGCCTCCCGGTTTTTGCTGCATGGGACCCTGACTGTCTCTCCTTGCCATTGGTTCAGGCTCGGCCACGCGCCGCGGCCTTCTGGCCGCCTATCGAACTATCGACCGCTGCCCACGGTACATGGCAGCCCGCCATCAGGTGTCCTGCTGCCGCTGGCTGCGGCTTGCCCCCGCAACCAGAAAGCGAGGCATCTAACTCCAAGGCTCTCAGACAGTTGCGCACACGGCCACGCCCTGTAGGACCAATACCGGCATGGCCGCCGCCCCGGTTCGCGCGGCAGGCAGGCATCTCTGCACATACAAGATTCTACCACCCTGCTACGAAACACTTGAGGGCAATGGGTTACGTAGCTAGCGTGGTGTGCGGGGCGAGTCGATTGCCGACCCACGATGAGCCATTTCGAGAGTCGAACGCCGCCTGTTGCCGATGGGCCGTATTTCCGTTGCCTGGAGCACTTTGAGACGGGAATGCGGGCCATGTTCACGCGGCCGAGCGATTGGATAGGCCCTGCCTTGGTGTTCGGGGGGCTCTCGATCATTGCCGCAGCCTGTTGCTGCCTGCCCGGCCTGGTCGTTCAGGGCCCGCTCTCCTGCGGGCTCTATGCGTGCGCCCTGGCGGCGGTACGCGGCCTGCCGTTCGAGACGCAGACGCTAGCCAGGGGTTGGGAGCTGGCAGGACGCAGCATCGTAGCGGCATTGTGGGTGTACCTGGTGCCGGGACTGGTGGCCTTCGTGGTGATCGCGCTGCCGTTGGCCGGAGGCATGGGCCTGCTGGCGTACCTGGGCACGGAGGCAGAAGGCAAGCCGGCACCGCTTACCTTGCCGCTCATGTTGGGGCTGTGGCTGCAAGTGGGTTTGCTGGGCATCGTTGCCATGCTGGGGTTGTCGTGGTTTCATGCCCGGGCCCTGTTCGTGCTGCCGCTGATCGCCGATCGGGGTCTGGCGTGCCGAGATGCGTTCCATTTGAGCTGGAACGAAACGCGCCGCCGCTTCTGGGACGTGTGGGCCTTGCACCTCCTTGGCGGCCTGGTGGTGGCCATGACCAGCCAGGTTTGCACGCCGCTGGGCGTGTTGATTGGCCTGCCGCTATACCACTGCGTGGTGGCTGCGGCCTACGAAGAGCGTTTTTCCAGCGGCGCCATTGCAGCCTGACACACAGCCTGGCTGCCGGGGCCGGTCTGGCGGGTGTAATGCCGCGTTCCGCTGAAAGCCGCTGAGCATGGCGAACATCAGCCAGGCGAGCCGGCGAACGCCGCCGACTGCCGTGAGCTTGCCCTACCTCCCGTCATCAGGCGGCGGCGTGGCGCCC
This sequence comes from Pirellulales bacterium, assembly GCA_023511675.1. GTDB lineage: Bacteria > Planctomycetota > Planctomycetia > Pirellulales > JAIMBC01 > JAIMBC01. The sequence continues at coordinate 7,214 of JAIMBC010000046.1, read as the reverse complement.
GGAGGGGGCGTGCCGCGGCCGGCTCGCAAGTATCTTCCGCGGGCCTGGGCGTATTCTTCCGCTGTGGGCTCATGCGCGGCAGTGACGCCGCCGCGCACTGCCTCTGAGAACATGCGGCGCAAATAACCTCGGCACCAGCCGCATCCCGTTCCCGCGCCGAAGCAGTTGCTCAATTCCCCCGCACGGCGCGGCTTCTCCACGCGCAAGAAGGCCAGCAATTTCCGCTTGGTTACGTGGAAGCAGAGGCAGACTTCGTCGTCGAGTTCCATTGTTCCGTGCCTGTGGCCAGCCTCAGGGCGATGCGGCACGCTCGCTCGAACGCGCCCAAATCGAGCCGTTCGTTGACCGTGTGTACGTTCACCTGGCCGCAGCCCAGCGTCACCGTCGGAATGCCCCGCGCTGTCAGCCAGTTGGCATCTAGTCCGCCATTGGTGACCACGCGTTCGGGCACAGCTCCAATACTGCGAATGGCCGCCTCTGCCGCCAGGACGCACGGCTCATCGTCTGCCAGGCGGAACGCCTCGTAGTCGAGATGGCTGCTAATGCGGGCCTTGCCGCAGGTGCCGGCCACGTTGCGCACCTGGCTGGCTGCCCGCGTGAAGGCCTGCTCGAAGGCCTGGCGAATTTCCAGCCGGAACTGGGGATCGTGGCTGCGACACTCGGCACGCAGCAGCACCCGGTCCGTCACCACGTTCGTGGCGGCCCCTCCTTGAATCACCCCGATGTTGCTTGTGCCACGGCGATCTCCCTGCCGCACGTCGCCCAGCCATCCGCCCGCAGCCAGCTCGGCAATCGCCAGCCCGGCAATGGTAATGGCACTGACGCCCTGCTCGGGCGCTCCGCCGGCGTGGCTCGCCACTCCCTCCAGCTCGATCGTCAGGCGATACGCCCCGGTGGCCCCAATGCTCAGCCGCTCGGCGTTGTTGCCGTCCCAGTTGAAGGCCAGCTTGGGCTTGCCCAGCAGCGCGCGATCCGCAAACCGCGCCCCATACAGCCCGACCTCTTCCTGGATGGCCCAGAAGAACACCAGCGGCGGGTGAGGCAGCTTCTGCCGCAAGATCTCCAGTGCGGCCGTGAGCACCACCGCGCAGCCAGCACGATCGTCCGCACCCAGCCCCGACGCCGGGTTGGCAGACTCAATGTACCCGCGCCGCAACCTCGGCACCGCCCCCACACACAGCGGTACCGTGTCCATGTGCGCCATCAGCAGCCGGCGCGGCCCACGCATCGTGCCCGGCAAGTGGCAGGCCAGGTTGCCCACCTCTCCGCCATTGGGAATCTTGCGGTGCGCACGATCTACCCGAATCGACGCACGCGGTGCCCCCGCACGGAGCAGCTCGCCGCGGATAAACTCCGCCACGGCGGCCTCTCGGCCGCTGGGCCCCTCGATGGCCAGCAGCTTCAACACCCGCTCTCGCGCGGCCTTCAGATCGGGCTCGGGTGGCAACTCTCCGGCAGCTTGCTTCCGCCGTAAACGCGCCGTGCTCTGCACCATCGTCATGCTCGCTTCGTCCCTTTGCACGCTGTGCCAATCATCCGCATCGCATGCCATGCGACTGCTGGCATGGCCCAGCCCGCTCATCATGCTATGCCGCCCTGGCCGCTGTTGCCAGAGGGCAACCTGGTCTCTCCACCTCAGCGGCGCCGGCCAGGACCACGAGGAACACCGCAAGAAGAACATCAGCGCGGACTGCACGGCACGTGACGCATCTCATTGCTTGATCTGCCGCTAGCGGCTGACGCCGATGAAGAAACTGAAGTTCTGGATTTCGTCTCCCGCCGCGCGGGCGACCGGGATGGCAAAATCCAGGGCGATGGGCGCCGGTCCCAGTGCGGGGATGCTGATCCGCAGGCCCAAACCGGGGGACACGCGGAAGTTCTCGTCTCGGATGGCCACGCTACGCTCCACCGTGCCAAAGTCGCAGAACACCACGGCACGCAGGGCATCGTCTGCAGTGATGGGAAACATGTACTCCACCGAGTTGATGAACTGAAACCGACCGCCGATGGCGATTCCCAGCTCCCGCGGTGCCGCGCCGCGAAAGCGGAAGCCGCGCAGCGTAGAGTACCCGCCGGCAAAATAATTCTCGAAAATCGGCGTGTCCCGCCCGCTGATGCCCACGTCCATCCCCAGGGACAGGACATGCCGCCCGGAGCGATCGACCCGCTGCCGCACAATGAAGTACTGGCGTGCTTCCAGGGAAAAGCGGGGATAATCGAAATCTCCAAATGCCTGCTCGTAGCCCAGGTCCAGGTAGGTGCCCTCGGTGGCCAGAAAGGCACTATCTCGCGTGTCATAGGCGAGATTGACGCGCGCCGTGTACAGCCCGCTATTGCCGAGCACGCGTGCCAGCTCGCTGGGCGTGGGAACAGCCGGGTTGATGATGTTCACGTTTTCCATCCGTAGCGCAATGTTGCCGGAGAGATCCGGGCGGAACTGGTATCCCAGGCTGACCCGCCCTCCCAGCCGCTCCTCGTCCCAGGCGGGGAAGAAGCGCTTGAAGAAAAACCCCGTGATGCCGAAGCCGACCCGCGTATCGAACAGGTAAGGCTCTCTGAAGCTGAACAAATAGCGGGAGACCTGAGAACCCGGCGTGGCCTCGATGCGGAACTGCTGCCCCGCCCCGCGGAACGCCGTGCCGTTGCGGATGTCTTCCCAGGAGCGGGGCCAGCGGCGCCAGTCGAAGTTCTGCTCATCCAGCACGATATTGCCAACCAGGCCAGCATTCGAGTTGACGCCCACCCCGAACATGATGCGGCCGGTCTGCGTTTCCTCGACAATGGCCTCCAGGTCGATCGGCTGTGTCGGCTCGCCTTCGGGCTGCAAGAAGGGATAGCCGTTTTCTGGGAAGAGTTCTTCCGGGTCCTGATAGCCTTGTGGGGGGGGCAAGGCGGGCGTGCCGGAGAGGCCTCCCCCAGCCGGGGCCTGCGGGCCGGGAGCCGGCGCGGCGGCAGGCGCGGCTGGCGATGAAGGCGGGGCATAGGCGGCCCTGGCGCCGGCCCCGCTGCCAGGCCGTTGCGGTGGCAGGAGAGGTTGTCCTGGCTGGCTGGCTGGACGCGCAGGCGAACGGTTGGGTGCCGCCGCCCTGTTGCCCTGCCAGACGCTGGCATCATCGGCTGGCTGCGGGGCAGCAGTGGGCGCCGCCTGCAAGGCAGGGCCCGCGTTGCGCGGGCTGACGGGCGGGCCGGAAGCGCCCACATCTGTGGGGTCTTTGCGTGCCAAGGGCACGTGGCCGGTGGCGCTTTGGCGCGACTGGTAGGCACGCCAGGCGGAGTCTGGCAGGGCGCGCGGGTCGCCAGGCGGTTGGTTCTGTGAGGACCATGAGTCGTCGGGGCTTTGAGAGCGTATGAGTACCGGCTCGAGGGGGAGAACCTGTGTGCGGTGCAGGTAGGGCCGCCAGCGGTCTTGCAGCGGCTCATCGTGGGGGGGGCCAGCGAGCGCAACGTCAATGACCAGGGTCAACTCCCCTGGGACATCATCGGGGCTCTGTCCGCGAAAACCGGGCGGCGCGCTGTGGGCCGTGGATGATTCTTTGCCCACGCTGCGCGGGTCTTTGAACACGATCCGCGGTTCGACGCCCTGTGCTGGATCGACCAGAAAGAGTCCGGAAGCTTTCAACCGCCTTTCGCTGGCCCGCAGTTCTCGGGTATTGCAGATGTCTCCGGGATGCAAGGAGATGCGGTTGAGCACCGTGTTCCGCCGCGTATGGGGATTCTCTCCCTGGATGCGGACCTCGATGCGGCCTACCCGGTAGCGGGCCCCTTCGTGAACGTGATACACCAGGTCGAGCGTGCCAGGCTCTTCCAGGAAACGGGGATCGGGCTGGATATCAGCATAGATGTAACCCAGCTCGCCGTAGCGGTCCTGGAAGTTGCGGACATCTTCATCCATGCTGAGCTGGTCGAAGTACTGGCCGGGACGCAGTTTCAGATCGGCCGCCAGCTCCTCGTTCGAGAAGCGCCGGTTGCCGGAGAAAACCACATTGCGGACCTTGTAGCGCGGTCCTTCGTCGATGATGAACCGCAGCGTCAGCCAGTTCTGACGCTCGTTGAACTCCAGTTCGCGGCCGATCCGGGCACGAAAGAAGCCCAGACTGCGATAGTAGGCCGTGAGACGATCGACGTCTCCCTCGATCTTCTCGCGGTCGACCTCGCCCTTGAAGAGATACAGAAAGGGAGGCTTGGATTGGATTTGGGTGCGCAGCCGGCCGTCGCTGGCGATGGTGTTGCCCTCGAACTGCACGCGGAACACGCGCTGCTTTTGGCCCTCGCTGATCAGGAATACGGCGCCCTGATCCTGGGGCTGGTCCCCTTCGAGAATGGTCACGCGTGCTTTGGAGTAGCCCTTGGAGTGGTAGAACTCCTCGAGCTTGCGGCGGGCATCTTCCACGGAATACGGATCCGCCGGGTCGCCGACCTTGAGTTCCGCCTTGTTGGCGAGCGTCCGCCGCCGAACCGTGGCCCCATAGAACTTGACGTACCTCAGCGTGGGGCGCTCCACCACGCGGTACAGCACCACCACGCCCCGAGGCGTATGCTCGAGCTGGGCGTCGACACTGACAAAACGCCGCATCTGGTTGAGGCGACGCACGTCGTCTTCCACCAGCCGCATGTCGAACACGCGACCCGCCCGAACCTTGATGTTCGGACTGATCTCTCGCAAGGGCACATGCTGGTTTCCCAGCACTCGCACCTCTGCCACAAGTGCGGCCGGAGATGGCAGCGGTAGGGGAGGCACCGCCGAAGGGGAGGGGACGGACGCAGCCGCCGCCGATTCAGGCAGCGAGTTTCCAGGCAGCGAGTTTAGGGGACCGCCGAATTCCGCTCCTTGGGTTGCAAGCGACGGCTGTGCCAGCACGCGGTGGGCCAGCAGCAGCCAGAGAGCCATCGCCCCCCAACCTCTTGCATGGCGGCCCAGCATCAGCGGCCCGAACTTCATGGCAATGCTCCCACGATTCGGACCGAAGGGTGCAATGTACGGCGGCACCACTACCCCTGTTCAACCTACCCGGGTTCCTTGCCAAGGCCCCACAGCGCAGCGGGTCCGGCCGCAAGCTAGCAAACTCCCGCGCACTGCCGGCCGAAGCCCAGAAAAGCAAGCAAGAAATACCGCAACGCCGCTGAAGCGGCAAGGCCGAATTCCAGTCGCCCCAACGCCCCTAACCCCGGCCTATACGCATCTTGCCCAACCCCTGGGAGCGCGGGCATCCTGCCCGCCTGCTCCTCGTAGGGCAGGTACCCCTGCCTGCCGCGTCAACGCGAGCAGGCATCTCTGCCTGCCAGCCGCATGGGCGCTCCGCCTCTCAGCGGGGCACAACGGGGGGCAAGCCGCCGCGCCAGCGGCAGTGGCGTAGGCCCACCATGCATCTATGCTCTGGCGGCGGGTACTGCTTCCTGGCCTCTGGGGAGGACTAGAACTGTCTGTCGTCGATGGGCAGCAGGTCGCGGCGATTGCCCAGGCGGCGGTGCACCTCGGCGTCGATGGTGTAGGCGATTCGCCGCAACGAGCCGTCGCACATCACCATGTGACAGGAGTCGAAATGCGCGCTGCCGAAGATCAAATCGCCCACCGCCGCCGAGTCCGGCCGCGGCACCAGGCCGAAATCGCAGGTGCGAATGGTGTCCACATCGTACCCTGTGTACATGCTCTGATCGTCGCCCAGGTCGAAGCCGGTGGTGTTCACGTACTTCTCCCCCAGCATGTAGGTGTACGACTTGCCGTCCTCGATGTGCTTCATGCCCACCTCGCTGCGCATGTAGCAAATGCCCGTGGCCTTGGAAAAATCTACCCAGGGATAGGCCGGATCGTCCGCCTCCGCATAGCTGGCCGGGCCAAGGCCCGAGGCGATCACCAGGTCTCCGCCGTTGGCCGCATAGTCGCTCTTGGCCACCATCGGCACCAGGTCGCAGTTGCGCGGTACCCAGGTGGGGTCGTACGGGTACAGATCCGCAAAGCGGCGGCTGGGACAATGCATCACCTCCAGCGAGCGCTGCGTGAGCTGGGCCAGCGCCGCACGCCGCTGGGGCTCAGGCAGCCCCTGACCCAGCCGGGCCAGATCCGGCCGCTCCAGATAGGGGAGGATGCAGTAGATCCACCCGCCCGGCTGCCGGCGGCCCGTGCCGCGATCGGGATCCCCCACCCACACAAAGCTCCAGCCCCCCGTGGGAAAGCGGCCGTGCGCCGTCTCGTGCTGCAACATGGCCAGCGAAAGCTGCTTCAGATTATTCTGGCACTGCGTGCGCCGACCGGCCTCCCGCGCCGCCTGCACTGCCGGCAACAACAACGCCACCAGCAAGCCGATGATCGAGATCACCACCAGCACCTCGATCAGCGTAAACCCCGTTCGCCGCATGCACATGGCACAGCCTCCCGAGACACGCCTCATCTTACCAGATTCTGCATCCGCCGTCAGCCTCGCCCCCCGGCGGCTCCGCGCCTCTCGCCTAGAATTTCACCTCCAGCTCCGGCAGAGCCTCCTTCAGTTTGGCAGCGCCCTCGGTGGTCACGCCGGTGCGGTGGAGATCAATTTCCCTCAGGCTCTTGAGCGTTGTGAGGCGCAACAGGCCCGCATCGCTGACCTTTGTGTTGCGAAGCCGCAGTATTTTCAGGGCCGTCAGCCTGCTGATTTCTTCCAGGCCCTTGTCGCTTATGTCGTTACCCTGGAGGTCCAGTTCCGTTAGATTCTTCATCTTGCGAAGCGCCCTGAGGTGCTCATCGACTACCATAGAGTAATCAACTGCCAGACTCTCGAGTTTTGTCAGATCGGCAAGCTTGTGGAGCCTCCCATTCCCTAACATAGCGCCCCCCACATCGAGCAAACGCAACGCCTTCAGTCTTCCCAGAGCGTCCAGGCCCGCGTCGCTCCACGCGATGAGGTTGGCCCGAAACGTCGTCAGCTTCTTCAGGCCCGCCAGGTGCGCTAGCGCTTCGCCCGTAATCCCGGTGGAATCCATGCTCAAGAATTCCAACTCGGAGCAGGCCTTGAGATGCGCCATTCCAGCGTCGGTGATGCTGGGCAGGCCGTTCAGATAGAGCATGCGGAGCCGTGGCAGCTTCCCGACGTGCTTCAGAGCCTCGTCCGTGATGCCCGTCGCCGTGAGGTCAAGCATCCACAGGTTTTTCAGTCCCGCAATCTGTCGCACGCCATCATCCCCCACCGGCGTTTGATTCAGGTACAGCGTCTGTAGCCCCTGCCTGTCTCTTATACACAACA
>JAIMBC010000045.1 GCA_023511675.1 Pirellulales bacterium | reverse complement strand
GGCTTGCCCGCGGCGCGGATCAGCCGGGGCCAACGCCTGCCAGACCACAAGCCGGCTAGCCGTCTCTTCGAGTCGTACCAAGTCCGGGACGACCTCGGCCCCATTTGCCGGCGACGCCAGATCGCCCTCTTGCTGAGGCACGCCGCCGCTCCCTTCTGCCGCCCGAGGCGTGCCGCCCGATGTGTCCTGGCGCGCGCTGGGACTGTCTGTCCAACGCAGAATGGCGGACGGCGCCTCTTGCGGCACGCTCAGGCCGCACTCCCCGGCACTTTCCAGGGCCAGCGCCTGCCATGCCAGGATGCTGCTCTCCGGCGGGCTGCCTGATGCCACCCCGGCAATCAAGTACCGGTGCATGCGCCGCACCGCTCGATCCAACGCCTGCCCAATCAGCGGATCGTCACAAGCACCATAGGCCTGAGTCAAGGCCAGCACCGCCACGGCCAGGTCACGCTGCGTGTCCGCCTCATCTGCGCGAATGCCCTGGACGCCGGAGGCCATGGACCTGGTAATAAAATCAATGGCCCCTTGGGCAATCTGTCCGCGGCTGCCCCGCGCCGGTGCGTGCCCCGCGGCCAGCGATGCCAGCGCTGCCAAACCCGCCACGCCCGGATTTGCCGTATTCCAGTCCCCCTGCGGACCCTGATTGGCCTGTAGCCAATCGAGGGCGCGGGCAAGGCCCTCGCGAGCGGCAGGTCCGGCGTCCTGGGGCTCGTCAGGCTGCTCCTCCCCACCGCAGGGAACGCCGCCGGCCCAGACGGTCATGGCCGCCAGTGCCAGCGCGAGTCGGCGGCAAGAACTCCGCCGTGTTCCGGCGGCTGCCATCAGTCTTCCTCCACGAACCGGCACGCCTTCCAGGCGACATATGCGGCACCGCCATCGAGGGCGTGCTGTTCCAGCACGAGCGGCAGCTTGCGCCCCGCGAAACGCCCCAAGTCCAGCTTGAGCGTCTGCCAGCCGCTTGCTGTCGCTTCGATAGCCTGCTCATGCAACGTCTCTTCGGCTGTTCGAATGACCAACCGCCAGCGCGCCGGTACAGGCTGCGACCACTGCAATTGCAGGTAACAGGCGTGCCCCTGCGGGATGGCGGCCAGCGCTGCAAGACGTGTCGGCCGCAGTGGGTCGGCAAGCGTGACCAGTACGTTGTCCGCCCCGTGGAGTTCTGGAAGCAGCCCCGTGTGCGCGTCCTCGGGACCGTCAAGCCAATGCCAGCCGGGGAGCACGTCTTCCACGCTCTCGCTCAGCCGCGAGGCGGCGAGAGGCAATGGTCCCGTCACATCGTCCCCCCCCGGTTTCGCCGATTCGGCCCCCGGCGCAATGGCCGCCAGGGCCAGCTCCCGGCCGTCTGCCGTGGCGAACGGAATCCACACCCTCTGGTTCCAGCGGAATGCAGGGCCGAGCCATGCCGAACTCATGGGTGCGAACGGTAGGCCGATGATGGGCGTGCATGCCTGCTTGCGGCCGGTCGCCGCGTCGATCCATTGCCACGCGGGGCGGGAGCGACCGCCTGCCAGCAGTTGTAAAACACCCCCGACGACGTACGTTCCCTCGCACCACATGGCCGCCTCCCGATCGCGTATCTGCGATTGCCACAGCAAACGCCCCTCGCGCCGGTCCAATCCGTAGAGTCTCTCTACCCCGCGCAGCACCAGCGTCTCTCCCACCACACCAGCGATCTCGAATGTCTCCGGCAGGTCCTGCTGCCAGACCAAACGTCCCGTGTCCAGCTCGCAGCAGTGCAGCCCCCCTTCCGGGTAAGCTAGCCAGAGTTGGTCCTCCAGCGTCCACGCTTGTGTGGGGGCCACAACAACGGGGGCAGGGATGCTCGCCTCCACGGGCTGGCGCCACTGCGGTGGCAGCCAGGGGAGCTTGCGCAGCCAGAGCACGCGGCCTGACATGTCGCAGCACAGGGCGCAGCCTTCCGCCGAGACCACCAGATGGTCTGCCGCCAGCAGGCATTGGCCCCACAGCGGCCCGGGCAGCACCGGCTCGAACTGCACCAGCGATTGTTCCCTGAGCAAGGCTCCGCTGCCGGGATCGAACACGGCCAGGCAGAGTTCCAGAAAGCCATCGGGAGTGAGCCGCTTCGTCAGAGCATGCAATGTTTGCTCTGCCCAAATGGCGTTGCTGCAAATCGCTCCACCGGTGGCGGTACGCCAGGTCTCTTGCCCCGTGGCCGCGTCATGCAAGACCAGTTCCGCACCGCTGCCGAGGCGGTGCGCACAACAGATTGCATCTCCGAGGTCGAGCGGCACGCCCGGCAGTCCGGCAAGGTCCCCGGCGTCCTCGCCTAGTGAGGCCGACCAGCGCAATGTCCCATCCTCGTTCAGCAGATGGAGCATGGCGGCCGTCTTGAGCAGCAGGTGCGGACCGTGGCTGGCAACGTACAGCCGAGAGGCCCGCCCTGCCGGTGTGAAGTCTTGCGGGCGATCGCCTCTGTTGCCCAACCACACGGCGGCATCCTGCGCCGACATCGGCACACGGTAGATGGGGCCAATGGCATAGGACGAAGCGAAAGCAGGTAGCGAGGCCGATCCCTCTTGGCCAGCAGGCTGTGCGGTCTGCGTGCTGGCTCCGCCCTCTCGTGCCGGGTTGCCATGCTGGTTCTCGTGTGCCGTTCGCAGTTCGGCCACCAGTGCCTCGAACTCGTCCGGAGCCAGTTCCTCACCGGCATAGATCACCGGAGCCTGGGGCGGTTCGCCTTCGTCCCGTCCCTGTAAGGCAGCGGCCAGTCGCAGCATGGCGGCGGCCGTACGGCGGGCACCTCCCTCGGCCTGGCCGAACGCAGCCCGATAGTGGCTGCGCGCTTGCGCCAGATTGCCGGCCGCCAGGGCACGATCGCCCAGCCAGATGTGTGCCGTGGCGGCGGCCTCCGTGCCGTAGAACTGCACCGTGGCCGCTTCGGCGGCCGCCTCATCTTGCTCTTCCATTGCGCGGTTCACTCGCAGGCGTGCTACCTGCCCAAAGTGGCGCCGCATCGCGGCTCGCAGATCGGAGTGCTGCTGCATGGCGTTTGCCACGGCGGTGGTCAGAGAAACGCGCAGCAAGGGATCGGCCGCATCGGGGAGCAGGCCCCCGACGAGCTGCGGCGTGCTGGAAGAGATGATCTGGCACGCATCTCGATAGCCGCCCAGTTGCAGCGATTCTGCCAGCTCTGCCAGCAGGTTCGCCTCTTCGCGGCCCGGCCCATCGACCAACGGGTGGCCCCCGCCGCTAGCCATGGCGGCCAGCGGCGACGGCCGGTCAAGCGATGCGGCGAAAAAAGCGGCTTGCAGCACAAGTTCCTCCAGCGCGTCCGCTTCCCCTCGTGCCGCCATGGCCAGCGCGGTTGTGCGCCACAAGGGGGCATCGAGCAGGTCGAGTCCGCCGATCGGTGCTGCCATGCAGACCGCGCGCCACGCCGTCGGCGAGAGCGGCTCGCCACGCAGTGCCAGCTCTTCCGCCACCCGTCGATACGCCTGGGCCAGACGCTGCGTTATCTCCTCATCGCCCCCCCCACAAAGGAGTGCCAAGCCATGGAGTTGCCGCCACCGCAGCACGGCGGGAGGACCCAGCGACGCTACGCGATCCGCCAACAGTAATACCAGATGCGGTGCCACCTCCGGCGCGGCACCTTGGGCAAGCGTCTTCAAAGCACAGCCAGCAAACCAGTCGTCGGCGTGGCTGCCCTCGGGTAGGCTCAACACAGCTTGTGTCTGCCAGTTGCGCCAGTCCGCCACATCGGATAAAACAGGCGTCTGCTCATACAGCGCGGCCGGAGCAAGCGATAGCAACTCGTCCGGCACGTGGGTCTGAAAGCGGCGAAGCCGCAGCACCCGCCCCGGCAGGGAATAGATGCCGGCCCGCACTACAGGTGAGTCCAGGGGTGTGAAAGAACCTGGCAGGCGGCTCCACCAATGGCCGTCCGTGCTGATGTACGCCTGCCAACCGCGGGCGCCGGATACCAACCGCAACCAGGTCTGCTCGGATGCCAGCGCCGTGGGAAGCGTGCCGGGATCCATCTGGCGGACGCTGCCTGACTCCACAGATGCCGTTGTGGCACACACCAGGCCGTGACGCGGCTCGGCAAAGAAACCCACGTGCCACAGCGGCCGGTTTGCGGCATCCGCCAGAAAGATGCCTGTGCCGGCCTGGGGCGACACGATCTCGAAGGTTAGCACGCTCAGCCCCGGTCTTTCGATCGGGACGGCCGCGCGCTCGGTGCGTGTTTGGCCGGCCAGTTCGATCAACCCCTCCGCCGCCGTGCGCATGGCCGTTGGAGCGGTGGGCCGCCAGTCCCATGCAGCCGCGGGCGTGTCGGCTGGCAGATGCCGCAGGGGCTCCTCCTCCTGCACAGGCGTCACTGCGGGCAAGACCTCGGCTGATTGCAGTCTGGCACGCCCGGCCAGCGTGAGTCGGTCCGGCGGACCTGCCAAGGGGGCCGAAAGCAATAACACGTCGCCACGCTGCATCTCCAGGCGGCCGGCACGCCAGACCAGATCGATCGGACCACGGCCGCTGCGGGCCAGCCGCCCATTGTCCAGGGCTGCCAGTGCCGTCCACCGCCGGCCTGCGGCGAGCCCGGCACCCTCGGCGACCTCCTCCGGCGCGACCAGATATGCTGCCCAAGACGGCTCAGGATACTCGTAATAGCGGAGCACCAGCCCACCAGCATCTCCCTCGATCCACAGTTCCAGCCCATGATGCTCCAGAAGCCCCAATCGCAATGCCTGCCCTGCCGGCCAGGGGCCCTGCCAGCGCGCCCGCCCCTCAAGCAACAGCCCCTGATCGTCATTTTCAGCAACAGGCTGTATGCGTCCTTCCACGACAGCCAACTGCGCCGAGAGTTCCGCAAAGCTGCGCAGACCACCATCCGTGGCGAAGATCCGAGCCGCCACAAGCCGCGGCACCTCCCTGCTTACCTGGCGACCGGGTCGCCGTGGGTCGATCCCGGGCGGCCCCAACGGCGGATCGGACGGGCTAGCTTCTGTGGTCTGCACGCCCCCTGGCGGCCTGGGCGGACGACGTTTGGATTCAGATCCGGTTGCAGCTATGCTCCCCACGGCCGGCTTCTCTTTGCCAGCCAGTGGCGGCCCCTGCTGCGTGACGCGTTTAGCAGGGCCCGGGGCAGCCGGTTGCGCGCCGGACGCCAAAACCGGTTGCGGCTGTCTGGGCCGCGTGGCCAGATACAGGCTGAAGGAAAGTGCCGCCACGGCCAGGCCCGCCAGTCCCCAGCCCAGCAGCCGTCCCAGCAAGCCGTTCACGGGGGTGCCAGCCGCAGCGGCCTTGGCGAGTACCAGCTCGATCGGTACGCGGTAACGCGACAAGCCGCCGGCCATCACCTCCTCGAATTGCAGCCAGCGCCACAGCGCCTCGCGCACTGCGGGAGACGCAGCCGCGCGGCTGCGCAGCAAGGCCAACTCCTCCGGAGTGAGTTCCTCCGGCAGCATCCGCTCCAGGCGCGAAATCAGTTCGTCGTCATTCATCGTTCGACGCGCGCACGCGCTGCTCCAAGCACCGCCGCAGCGCCTGCCTGGCACGAAACATCAGCAACTTGGCCGCACCCTCGCTCCGCTTCAGCCGCGCCCCAATCTCTGCCAGCCGCAGACGCCCACTGTATCGCAGATCGATCGCCTGCCGCGCACTCGGCCCAAGCTGCTCGAGGCATCCCGGCAAATGCACCGCCATGGCTTGCGTCCAGCTCACCTGGTCTTCTCCCAGACGCTGGCCGTCTGGACCGCTCTCAGCGGCATCATCGAGTTCCAGACAGATTTCGGTCCACGCTGCCTCCACCTGCCTGCGACGGCGCGCTGCCCGAATGTACTCGCGCAGCACATTGCGGGCGATGCCCAGCAGCCAGGGCAAGACCATGCTGCTGGTATCAAATCGGGCACGGCCCGTGTAGGCACGCACGAATACCTCTTGAGTCAGGTCTCCCGCATCATCGGCCTTGACCAGCCGGGCACGCACGTACCCGTACACCGCGCGCTGGTGCCGTTCCACGAGTTGTCCAAAGGCCTCCCGATCGCCATGTTGTGCGCAAACAGCTAGCTCGCGGTCGCTGGCGGTGCGAAGTTGGTCGGGGCGCAGGCGGGCAACCGTCGTTGGCGCAGCAGTGGCAGCTTGCCGTCCGCGTTTCGGCATCACAGCCTCGTAAGTTGCTCTGTTCCCCTGCCCATCATCATGGTAGCTACGCCGCGGGGGTGCGCCAAACAATTCGGGCAGCTACGCCGCAGGAGCGTGCCAAACTCCTCTCCGGGAAGGCGGCGCCTAACGTCGAGGCGCCTCCTGGGGCCAACCCCGCTTGCTGCAAGCTCCGACAGTGACTCTGGCCGGTGCGATAGCCTCGTGGGCACACCATCCGGCGCCGCCACCAGCCGCCCCCTCTGAACCGACAGCACGTTCGCCCTCGGCATTCCGTGGCTCTGGGGTGTTGGGCACCGCAGGACGCACCAGCCGTACTAACCAATGAGATAGCCAATGGCTGTGCGGTGTTGGGCACCGCAGCGCCGCAAGCGTGGCCGAAGCTTTCCGCTTTGCTTTTCCCTCACGTGGGATGCTGCCGGGGAGCTGCCTCTGGGTCATGAGGCCAGATCAACAGGGCCCATCTGCTGGGCAGACACGTGCTCACCGTTGCAGGAACCATCGTCCGATCAGCTACCCACGCTCAAGGCATCCAGACGTGGGCATGAACCGGCATGGCCCTCGGCAGCACGGGCCAACCAAATCTCACGGGGACCGCACACCCCTTGCTCGCACCCCACTGGTCCCGAACGCCACCGGCCAAGACCCCACTGGTCCAGACAATCCTGGGCTCTCGCACTTGGGGAACTTCCGCCCCACCCCAGGCGTCTACTATGCTGGGGCGGTACGGATAGTCAAGCACGTGTGAACATTCGTTCTTGAGGCGGTTCTTGGCCATGTACATGCGTTCCGCAGCGTTGTGGTTAACTATCGTGGGCCTGGCACTGGCGGGGATGGCTGCCCTGGGAGAAGACCCCGTGAAGGATCCTGAGGCGCTGCAAAAGCTTTACCAGGACGGCAATTTTCGAGAGGCCTATCAAGGCTTTCGGGCCCTGGCATTGGACCCCCAGGCGGACCCACGCCAGGTGGGCCATTACCTGAACATGGCCCATGCGTGCTTGCAGAATTTGGGCGATCTGGAGGAGGTGGACGAGTTTCGCGAACAGGTGATTGGCATCCATGGGGGGAACTGGCGTTTGTTGCACGCGGCGGCGGAGAGCTATCTCGCCATCGAACATTGGGGCTACCGGGTGGCGGGCAAGTTCCACCGGGGCGGCAAACGGGGCGGGGGCGAGGTGGTCAATGCCGTGGAGCGAGACCGCGTGCGGGCCTTGCAGCTTCTGGTGCAGGCCATGCCGCTGGCGCGGCAGGACGATGCTCACGGAGAAGTCGCCCAGCTCTTCTTGACGCTGGCTCGGGCGCTACTCAATCACTCGGGTTACGGAGAGGCATGGCGGCTCCAGGCTCTCACCGATCTGGCCGAACTGCCCGACTACGAGCCAGGCTGGTACTATGGACGCGGCGGCACCGGGGCGCCGGTGAACGAAGACGGCACGCCCGTCTATTACACGGTGCCACAAAGCTTCGAGGCGGCCCAGAACGACGGCGAGCGCTGGCGGTGGGCCCTGGCCCAGGCGGTCGAGTTCGACGCCGGCCAGCTCAACGCTGTCCGTTGGGAACTGGCCCAGTTCTGCCAAAGCCAGTTTGGAGAGCAAACGCTGGCCGACTACGGCTGGTGGTTCGGCCGCCCCTTCGAGGCGGGCAAGCAAGACGAAACGGGCACCTATGCCCTGCACACGCTCAGCGATGATGAAACGATTGCCCGCCTGGCTACCGGCATCAAACGCTTCACGCTGCCCGACGAGTTCAACTATCTGAAGATCTTCAAGCAAATTGCGGCCGAACCGCGGACAGGCCTGGCAGATCAAGCACGGGACGCCATCGCCCGTGTTTACGAAAACCGCCGCCAGTATCCCAAGGCGGCCGACGCTTGGCGCCAGGCGATCGCCGAGCATGGGCCGGGGGTGAACAACTACCGCCAGCAGGCGCTGGAGCAGATCACGGGCAACTGGGGCCGCTTCGAGTCGATTGCGCCGCAGCCGGCCGGCGAGGGAGCCAGCGTCGAGTTTCGCTTTCGCAACGGCAAGCAAGTGCACTTCGAGGCACGCCGCGTGCGCATCGACAAACTGCTGGAAGATGTCAAGGCCTATCTGAAGAGCAACCCCGCACAGCTCGACTGGCAGCAGTTCAACATCGGCGATCTCGGCTACCGGCTGGTCGTGCAGAACCAGCAGCAGTACCTGGAGGAAGGCCTGGCGGCAAGCTGGAATCTGGATCTAGAGCCGCGCGAGGCACATTTCGACAAGCGGATCACCGTCGCCACGCCGCTGCAAAAGGCCGGAGCCTACCTGCTCACGGCGCAGATGGCCGGCGGCAACCGCAGCCAGATCATCCTCTGGGTGGCCGATACCGTAATCGTCAAAAAGCCGCTCGACGGGCAGACCTGGATCTACGTGGCGGATGCGCTGACCGGCCAGCCCATCCAGCGGGCCAACGTCGAGTTCTTCGGCTTCCGCCAGCGGCACATTCCCAACACCAACCGCTTTGTGGTCGATACCAGCAACTTTGCCGAGTTTACCTCGGCGGACGGCCAAGCCATCGTACCCATCGATCGCACCGGCCAGGAGATGCAGTGGATCGTCATTGCCCGCACGCAGCGCGGCCGGCTGGCCTACCTGGGCTTTACCGGCATCTGGGGAACCACCCGCTACGACGCCGAATACAACGCCGTCAAGGTGTTCACGATCACCGACCGGCCGGTGTATCGCCCCGGCCAGGCCGTCAAGTTCAAGTTCTGGGTGCGGCGCGCCCAGTACGACCAGGAAGACACGTCCGACTTCGCGGGCAAGCAATTCACCGTCGAGGTGATGGATCCCAAGGGAGAGAAGATCCTCGAACGCACCTACGAAGCCGATGCCTACGGCGGCATGGAGGGAGAGCTGAACCTGGCCCGAGACGCCACGCTGGGGGTCTACCAGTTGTACGTCAAGGATCATGGCGGCGGCACATTCCGCGTCGAGGAGTACAAGAAGCCCGAGTTCGAGGTCACGATCGAGGCCCCCACCCAGCCCGTGATGCTGGGCGAGCCGATCACCGCGCGGATCCAGGCCCGCTATTACTTTGGCGCCCCGGTCACCCAGGCCAAGGTCCACTACAAGATTACCCGCACCCGTTACGACCAACGCTGGTTCCCCGTGGCCGAGTGGGACTGGTTCTACGGCCGCGGCTACTGGTGGTTCGCCTATGAGGCGAAGTGGTATCCGGGCTTTGCGCGTTGGGGCTGCCTGCGGCCGCTCCCCTTCTGGTACCCCGTGCGCTTTCAGCCGCCCGAGCTGGTGGCGGATGCCGAAGTGCCCATCGGGCCGGACGGCACGCTCCCCGTGCAGATCGACACCAGCCTGGCCAAGCTGCTGCACCCAGACCAGGACCACGAGTACCAGATCACGGCCGAGGTCGTCGACGAGAGCCGCCGCACCATCGTCGGACAGGGTACGGTCCGCGTGGCGCGCCAGCCGTTCAAGGTGTTTGCCTGGGTCGATCGGGGCCACTACCGCGTGGGCGATGTGGTGCAGGCAAGCTTCCAGGCCCACACGCTCAACGAGCAGCCCGTGAAGGGCCGCGGCAAGCTCCGACTGCTGCGCATCTCCTACGACAAGGAGCGCAAGCCCGTCGAACGCAAAGTGCAAGAATGGGACCTGGACACCGATGAGCAGGGCCGGGCCGCGCAGAAGTTCAAGGCTAGCTCGGCCGGCCAGTTCCGCCTCAGTTATCAGCTCACCGACGCGCAGGGCCACACCCAGGAAGGCGGCTACCTCTTCACGGTCATGGGCCGCGGCTTCGACGGCAAGAACTACCGCTTCAACGAACTGGAGCTGATCCCCGACCAGCGCGAGTACAAAGCCGGAGACACCGTGCGCTTGCAGGTGAACACCGATCGGCCCGGCAGCACCGTCGCCCTGTTCGTGCGGCCCGCCAATGGCGTCTATCTGCCCCCTCAAATCGTGCGATTGGAGGGGCAAAGCACGGTCATCGACATCGGTGTGGCCAAGAAAGACATGCCCAACTTCTTCGTCGAAGGGCTCACCGTGGCGGGTGGCAAGATGTACAGCGAACTGCGGGAGCTGGTCGTGCCGCCCGAAGAGCGCGTGCTGCGGATGGTGCTCGAGCCCTCGCAACAAGAGTACCTGCCCGGCCAGGAGGCCAAGGTCAAGCTCACCCTCACCGATCTGGCGGGCAAGCCCTTTGTGGGTACCACGGTGCTGACCATTTACGACAAGGCCGTGGAGTATGTCTCCGGCGGCAGCAACGTGCCCGATATTCGCGAGTTCTTCTGGAAATGGCGCCGCACCCACTACCCCCAAAGCGAGTCCAACCTCAACGTGACCAGCTACAACATTGTGCGGCCAGGCGATCCTGCCATGGGCGACCTGGGGATCTTCGGCGCCACCGTGGCCGACGAGCTGGAAGAGGCCGATCGCAAGGAATTTGCCACCGCCGAGGCCAAAGGCGCTCGCCGCCAGGCAGCACTCCAGGGACGCGGCGACGCCGCGCCCGGCGCACCGCTGGCCGGGAATGCCATGGCCGATGGCGTGGCCTTTGGCGCAGATGAAGGTGGTGCCGGGGCACCGGCGCCAGAACTGGTGCAGCCCACCGTGCGCACCCAGTTTGCCGATACCGCCCTGTGGGCCGGCTCCCTCACCACCGACGGCGATGGCACGGCCCTGGTGAGCCTGGTGATGCCCGAGAACCTTACCACCTGGAGGGTGCGCGGCTGGGGACTGGGACACGGCACCAAGGTGGGAGAGGCCAGCGTCGAGATCATCACCCGCAAGAACGTGATCGTCCGCCTGCAAGCCCCCCGCTTCTTCGTGGAGAAAGACGAGGTGGTCCTCTCCGCGAACGTGCACAACTACCTACCCACCGCCAAGCAAGCACAGGTTTCCCTGGAGCTGGACGGCCCGACGCTGATCCCACTGCAAGAGACGGTCCAGACGGTCAGCATCGAGGCCGGCGGAGAACGACGTGTTGACTGGCGCGTGCGCGTGGTGCAGGAGGGAGAGGCCATTGTCCGCATGCGTGCCCTCACGGACGAGGAGTCGGACGCCATGCAGATGAGCTTCCCCGTGTACGTGCATGGGATGCTCAAGCAGGAGGCCCTGGCGGGCGCCTTGCGGCCCGAACACGAGCGGCAGCAGTTCGAGATCCGCGTGCCGCAAGAGCGGCGGCCGGAGCAGACGCGCTTCGAGATCCGCTACTCGCCTACTATCGCGGGTGCCATGGTCGATGCCCTACCCTACCTGGCGTCTTACCCCTACGGCTGCACCGAGCAGACACTGAACCGCTTCCTGCCCACAGTGATCGTGCAGCGCATTCTGCTCAGCATGAATCTCGACCTGCGCGCCATTCGAGAGAAGCGCGTCAACCTCAACCCGCAAGAACTGGGAGACGCCGCGGCGCGTGCTCAAGGCTGGAAACGCTACGAGCATAACCCCGTGTTCGACGAAGAAGAGCTGCGCCGCATGGTCAAGGACGGCGTGCAGCGTCTCACCGAGATGCAGCTTGGCGACGGCGGCTGGGGCTGGTTCTCCGGCTGGGGAGAGCGGAGCTGGCCCCACACCACGGCCTATGTGGTGCATGGCTTGCAGCTCGCCGCCGCCAACGACGTGGCCCTGGTGCCCGGCGTGCTCGAACGCGGCGTGGCCTGGCTGGCCGATTACCAGCAGAAGCAGCTTGCCCTGCTGAAGAACGCCGAGACGATGACCAAGCCCTACAAGGTGCAAGCAGACAATCTGGATGCGTTCGTGTACATGGTGCTGGTCGATGCCGGTATCGACAGCGAGGCGATGCAGGGCTACCTCTATCGCGACCGTACCAAGCTGGCCGTGTACTCCCAGGCCATGCTCGGCCTGGCCTTGCACAAGCTGGGCGTGCAAGACCGGCTGGCCATGGTGCTGCGCAACATCCGCCAGTTTCTCAAGCAGGATGACGAGAACCAGACGGCCTGGCTCGACCTGCCAGAGGACAATTACTGGTGGTTCTGGTACGGCAGCGATGTGGAGGCCAACGCCTACTACCTCAAGCTGCTGAGCCGTACCGATCCGCGCAGCGAGGCCGCCAGCCGCCTGGTGAAGTACCTGCTCAACAACCGTAAGCATGCTACCTACTGGAACTCCACGCGAGACACCGCGGTGGCCATCGAGGCGCTGGCAGAGTACTGGCGGGCTAGCGGCGAGACCCAGCCCGACCTCACCGTCGAGATCTGGGTAGACGGCCAGAAGTTCCACGAGGCTGCTGTGAATGTGGACAATCTGTTCACCTTCGATAACTCGCTGCTCCTCCAGGGCGATGCGCTCGCCGCCGGCCCCCACCAGATCGAGATCCGTAAACGCGGCAGCGGCCCTCTCTACTGGAACGCCTACCTTACAAACTTCACTCTCGAGGACCACATCTCCCGCGCGGGCCTGGAAATCAAGGTCCAGCGCGCGTACTACAAGCTCGTGCCCGAAGAGGAACAGGCGCTCGTGCCCGGCTCCCGCGGCCAGGCCATCGGCCAGCGAGTCGAGAAATATCGCCGCGTGCCGCTGGACAACCTGGCCGAACTCACCAGCGGCGACCTGGTGGAAATCGAACTGGAGATCGACAGCAAGAACGATTACGAATACCTGATCTTCGAAGACATGAAAGCGGCGGGCTTTGAACCGGTCGATCTGCGCAGCGGCTACACCGGCAACGCCCTGGGCGCTTACATGGAGCTGCGCGACGAGCGGGTGACATTCTTCGTCCGCTGGCTGGCCCGGGGGAAGCACAGCGTGAGCTACCGCCTGCGCGCCGAGATTCCGGGACGTTTCAGCGCCTTGCCCACGCGGGCCAGCGCCATGTACGCACCCGAGCTGCGTGCCAACTCGGACGAAATCAAGCTCGTGATCGTCGATTAGCGCGGCGGCACGCCGCTGAACAAGGGCTCCAGCGCCGCCTTCCTCCCCTGACCAAGGAGCCAGAAGCTGCTTCCTCGGGGATCGGCCATTTTGCGCGCCCACTGCCTCTGATGCAGAGATCTCGCTTGCCCTTACCCTCGTGCCTAGGTACGCAGTCCCGGCTGGGCCTCCGCCGGTCCTAGACGCTGGATAGGATGAATCATCGAGGCGCCTGCGCCTTGTGCTGGTCCCACTGCCCGCCTCCGATGGGGTGTCAAACGCCGGACTCAGGGATCATCATCAAACATCAAGACGCGATGACGCAAAGCACTCGGTCAAGCACTCCTGGCGTGCTGGCGAGCAGGACTTTGATCCATCCGTATTCGAGCAGGCCGACCCGTGCTGTGGCTCACAGCACGCGTTGCGGAACAGGGGCCGTTTCGAAGAGCAAGCCCGTGGAGCGAACAGGGGCCGCTTCGACGTGCGGGCCCGGTTAGCAAACCACGGCCGTTTCGACTCCCACAGCCATTGCCGGGGTCGCCTTCAAGCGCGACGTGCGCAACCCCGTGGGCCTGCAACTTCTGCTGCCACAAGTAGAACGGCGCTAGCGGCAGGCCTTGCTGGCGGCACCCCTGGACCACAGTGGAGCGGCCTTGCCCGTACCCCCACAAACGCTTTGCTTTTAACTGCCACTTCTCTCGATCCATCGGTCGTGGCAACTTCGACCTCACTTCTGTGGGCACCTCCCCCACGCAAGCCACCACTGGGTATGACGGTCCTCTCGGTGACCACGCCCAGCGGGGAGCCGCTGTCCTTAACGATCACGCTGCGTTTGGTGCGACACTTGTGGCGACCTGTTGGGATGGCGGCCCGCTTCTTGCTCGCAAGGGGGACTTTTGCCGTAGCTTCTCGGGTGGGGGGGACTGCCAGTTCTCGGCCCCGAGTTCGTTACATTCCTCAACCAGGGCAGCTCAGATCCGCTGCATTGCACCGTCCTGACACCACCGGCGGAACCATCGATGCACTGTGCTGTCGTCGCCGAATTGCCTGGGCAAGCCATTCCATGCGCAGCCTGTGCGCATCCGGAAGATGATCCCGTTGACCGACGCACGCCAATTGGCAACCTTGCGGCCCGTGCGTCTGGCAGGCCAGTATGCTCGCAGGATGGGCTCCATGCATGCCCATAACTCGTCCTGGATTTCCCAAAACACGTCGAGTTCCGCTGGCGAAGCGTGCCGCTTCCGGTGTTGCCGACGCATCCATGCTCCTCCTCTGCGGTGTCAGGAGGCAGGCTCTACCCCCGCCCGCCGTGGCAAGACAATAGCAGCTTCGAGACCGTTCCCGAGTGCGAGGACGGATGGGTGTTGGGTCCGGAGTTGGCCAGTTGACAGAGGGTTGGCGCGGCATGGCGGGGATGGGGAAGGATCAGCACCACGATCGCACGAGGCGGTAATACACTTCAGCAGCGAGTTGCAGTTCTTGCAGGTCGATCCATTCGTCGGCGGTGTGTGCCTGGGCGATGCTGCCTGGTCCGAACACCACACTGGGCACGCCAGCGGCGGCAATTTTGGAGGCATCGGTCCCGTAAGGCACCCCCACCAGGCCGCAATGGCCGATCACGCTGCGGGCCGCATCTGCCAGCCGCGAGGCAAGGGGCAGGTTGTCGCCGTCCGCCAGGGCCGGCCCGATGAGGAACGGTTGCTCGTGCTCCAGTTGAAGATCGCTGCCCAAAGCGTTGGCCAGGTACTGTTGCACCTCGGTATAAGCGGCCTGGGCATCTTCTCCGGGCAGCAGCCGGCGGTCGATCTCGATGGTGCAGCGGTCGGGGACGGTGTTGACGCTGATGCCGCCCTGGATGGTGCCGACGCTAAGCGTAGCCGGGCCGCAGAGGGGATGGTGGGGGACGCTCTGCTGCACATGGGCTGCATACTGCTCCAGGGCGAGCAGCACACGTGCCATCTTGTAGAGGGCATTATCGCCGAGATGCGGCTGAGAACTGTGGACGGCCCTGCCGCGCGTGCTCAACCGCCAGCGCACGGCGCCCTTATGGGCCACGACGACCTGAAGGCTGGTGGGCTCGGCCACCACACATGCATCGGGGCGGCGGGGGATGAACCCATCGGTTGATGCCTCCCACAGGTGCCGCAAATCTTGAGCGCCGCTAAAGCCGTGCTCTTCGTTTACGGTGCAGGCCATGATCAGCGTGGGCAGGCGGGCGCCGGCCTGAGCCGCGGCCGAGCGGTCTTGCACCAGGCGTGCCAGGGCCCAGAGCATGGCCGCCATGCCCCCTTTGATGTCACACGCGCCGCGGCCATACAGGCGGCCATCGCGCACCACAGGCAGCCAAGGAGGGATGGTCATCCCATCGACCGGCACCGTGTCTTGATGGGCCTCGAACATCACCAGCGGCCCGCCTTGCTCGGGCGGCACCGTGCCATCCAGGCGGGCGACGATGTTGTCGCGGCGCGGCTCGATCGTTTGGCGCACATAGGGCAAGCCTAGCCGCTGGAACAGACCGGCGAGGTATTCCGTCAAACGATACTCGAAGAACTCGGGCCCAGAGAGGGGCCTCCCCATTGGATTCACGCTGGGAATTGCAACGAGTTCGCTAAGGGTTTCCACCACATCGAGCGGCATGGGAAGCTCCTGGACGAGCTGGGCCTCGGCGACTCTGCCAAAGCCTTTGGATACAACGGGACTTTCGCCCAGCGCATCCAGCGGTCGCTCCGCGAACCCTTGGTACGTGGGGGTCTCCCCCCAACGGGGCCGCTACGCAGGGCAGTCGAGGCAGGCGGCACCAGCGCACGCTACACAATGTAACGTGCAGCCGCTGAAGAATACACCTCGCCCGCACTCCCCGCGACGCACCGGCCGTCGGGCTTCGCCCCGAGGCCCATGCCAGGCGGCGCGGGGCCGATCCGCTGCGAGGGCCGTCCAGCCAGCCCACATGTCCGGGCGATGGCGGAGGAGCCCTGCTCTACAACAGCCGCCGGGCGGGCACGCTGCTCTGGCGCACGGTTGGTGCGATGTTGGGGACCTCAGGCATCTCTCCCTTGTATTCCACGTGTGGGCACGTAGCTCGATCAAGTGGTCACTGTGAGGGAAGAGGCATGGCTGCGGCGGCGTACGAGATTGCGCCGGCGGGGACGGTACCGCCTGGCAGGGCCGCTGCTAGCACGCGGCGGCGGTCAGTCGGCCTTGGGCCGCCAGGGGCCGCTTTGATATGATGCCGCCCCTGATCAGGCTGGCTGTTGCTGCCGTTGGGAGACGGAACCATGTCCTCGTGTCGACCGTTGCTTGTGTGCGGAGTGTTGCTGGCGTGTGCGGCGCATCCCCTGTGGGGCCAAGCTGAACGTCCGTCGCGAGGAAAAGGGGTTCGAGCGTCTGGCGCTGGCGACAGCCAAGGCACGCGATCCGGACCACAAAACAGCGGCACACGGCAGCGCGGGCCCAGGGCACCGTTTGTGCTCACGCCTGCGGAGCAGGAAGAGTTGCAGCGTGTGCTGCGCGCCTGGGAGTCGCGTGCTGCGAAGGTGAAGACCTTTCAGGCCGATTTCACCCTGCGCGCGTATGACGGCGTCTTCGCCGATGGAGAAGAGGAGCCGCCTCCTCGCGAATACGAGGGGCAGCTCAAGTACGTGGCTCCCGACAAGGGTTGGTTCAAGGTCAACAGCAAGCCCGCCGAGCACTGGGTGTGCGACGGCAAGGCCATCTACCAGTTCGATTATCGCAAGAAACAGTTGATCGTGCGGCCGCTCCCAGAAGAGATGCAGGGCAAGGCTATCAGCGAGGGACCGCTGCCCTTTGTCTTTGGCATGGAAGCCGAAAAGCTGCTGGCCCGCTACTACATGCGGATCGTCACGCCGCCAGACATCGAAGGGGAGATCTGGCTGGAGGCATACCCCAAGTTCCGCGAGGATGCCGCCAACTTCCGCAAGGTGGACATTATTCTCGATGCCCAGGATCTGCTGCCGTATGCCATCCAGCTTCATGAGCCCAATGGCAAGTCGCGCAAGAGCTATGCCTTCCGAGACCCGATCGTGAACGACAACCTTCAGTTCTTGAAGAAGTTCTTCGAGTCGCCGCGCACGCCGCTGGGCTGGCAGCGCGTGGTGGAAGACATGGGGACGGCCGAGGGAAGCAGCACGCCTCCCAGTGCCGACGCGCCACCAAAGCAGGCCAAAGGCGGCAGCCGCCAGAGCCGCTAGGACAGGCCCGAGCATTCTGGCAGTCGCGGCGGCAGTGCCGCCCGAGTGCCGCCTTACCGGCCACCACCCTGCCCGTCTGCTATTGTTCCAGCCGGCGACGCGCAGGGTGATGGACCACGTTCCACGCCCATCCCAGCCGCTCCAACAGCAGAATGATGCAGTACGTCAGATCGAACTCCCACCACTTGTGGCCGTGGCGTGCCATGCGTTGAAACGCATGGTGGTTGTTGTGCCAGCCCTCTCCGAAGGCCAGCAGTCCGACCCACCACAGGTTGCGGCTATCGTCCGACGTCTCGTAATTGCGATAGCCCCACATGTGGCTGGCCGAGTTGACCAACCAGGTGATGTGCAACACCCAAACCAGTCGCACGAACATCCCCCACACCACCAACGACAGCCCCACGGCGGGCCCCCACAAAATGTGGCCGAGGAAGTACAGCCCCAACCCCAGCAACACGTGCCACAGGAGAAAGGTGCGGTCCAGGAACATCATGCCGCGGTCGCGCAGCAAGTCTGGGGCATAGTGTTCCACCAGCGCGCGATGCACCGCTTTGCCCGGATGCGGTCCCAGCCACAGCATGTGGCTCCACCAGGCGCCGTCGCGCGGCGAGTGGGGATCGCCGGGTTGATCGCTAAACGCATGATGCTTGCGGTGGAAGGCGGTCCACATCAAGGCCGAGCCCTCGCCGGCCAGCCCGCCCAGGGCTGCCAGCAACCATCGCACCGGGCGATACGTCTTGAAGCTGCCATGAGCAATCAACCGATGGTAGCCCAGCGTAATCCCCAGGCAGCCGGTCACGAAGTACAGAATCAAAAACGCCGCCAGGCCGGGCCAGGAGAAGGTCCAGGGCGCCGCCAGTGCCCCCACATGTACCAGCCCCAGCCAGATGATCGACTTCCAGTCCAGACTCCCCGTCCAGCCGTGCACATAATCGGCCACCCACCGCGTCGAGCCGGAAGCCCTCTGGGCAGCACCTGCCTTCGCGTTCCGCCGCTTGCTGCTAGCCGCCCGCCGGTGCCGAGGTTCCTTCGGAGTTGCCACGACCATGTCATTCATCCTCCACGCGAGTGCGGCTGCGCGATGCACAGCGCGCGATTGCCGCTTCAATCAAAGTCGTCGAATTGTAGCCCTCGGCCGGAGTCGGCTGGTCACGGCCGAGTCGCAACTGTGTAAAACCTCGGTAAAACTTTTGTGCACTGGTTGTTCACTATCGGTCCTGGCGGTTTGGTGCTCAAACACACAGGCCGTCGCCCCCCGCTCTGCACGTCGGGTAGCGGTCAGAGAAGAGTCGTGCGGCGGAGCCCATGTTTGTTCTCCGTCACCCCCCGCTCCTGCAACCTGTGGCGCACTCCGCTTGCCCGCCGCATCCGGCCGTCGCACTGGCCCGCCCACGGCTCGGCACGCGGCTTGCAGTCCATGCGGTCAGCCGCGTGGAATCAGCAGACTGTGTCAAAACGTTAACCGAGGAGAAAGATGCCGCAGCCAACCGCAACTTCAGCCCCATCCGCCACGCCGCACGCGGCGGCGCACCCCACGGCACAGTACAATGCCGTGGTCAGCGACGTGCATCAGTGCCACTCGCACCTGCGCATCCTGCGAGTGCTTCCCGACCGGGGGCCCTTGCGTTTCGAACCAGGCCAGTACGGCGTGTTGGGGTTGGGAAACTGGGAACCTTCGGTGTGCGGATCGGCGCCACCGGTGAGCGTGCCCCGCCTGATCAAGCGCGCGTATTCCTTCTCCTCTCCCCTGCTGGATGAGTCCGAACGGCTGGTGCGGCCGGCAGACTGCCCCTGGCTGGAGTTCTACATCACGCTTGTCGAACCCCTGCCTGACCACCCTCCGGGGCTGACGCCGCGGCTATTCCGCCTTGTCGCTGGAGACCGCCTGTTCGTCGGCGAGCGGGCTCATGGCCGTTACACGCTCGCCAGAGTGCGGCCGGTCGATGCCGTGGTGTTTGCGGCCACGGGCACGGGCGAGGCCCCCCACAATGCCATGGTGGCCGAACTGCTGGCCCGCGGGCACGAGGGGCCGATTGTGTCTGTGACCACCGTGCGCTATCGGCGCGATCTGGGGTACTTGCACGCCCATCGGCGTCTCGAGGCGGCCTACAAACAGTATCGCTACCTCGCGCTCACCACGCGCGAGCCGGAAAACCTCAACCCCGGCGTGCCGGCATACGTCGGCAAGCGGCACTTGCAAGACCTGTTTGCAAGCGGCGACTTTGAGCGGATGGCTGGGCTGAAGCTTGACCCTGACACCACGCACGTCTTTCTTTGCGGCAACCCTGCGATGGTCGGCCTGCCTAGGCGAGATGCGGAGGGGAAGTGGGCCTTCCCCCAGCCGCAGGGCATGGTCGAGGTGCTGACCCAACGAGGTTTCCAGCTCGACCAGCCCGGCCAGCCGGGCAACATCCACGTGGAAAGCTACTGGTGAGGCTCGGTCGGCGGGGAGGACGGCGAGGCGGGATGGTCCACGTTGCTCGTTTCCGGCAGGGACGGCTCTAGCGCGGGTGCTGGCTCGGGAACGTTCCCCACCGCGGCAATAGGTGCGGTCCCAGGCACAGGCTCGGTCCCAGACAAACGCTCGGTCCCAGGCACAGGCTCGGTCCCAGGCGCCGTGGTGGCGCCTGGCCCCGTACTGGCGGCAGGCGCCCCCTCGACCTCAGGCTCTCGCTCGGCAGCAGGCTCCGGCATGGCGGCAGGCAGTTGCGTGTGATCATACCAGGGCCGCCCCAGAAAGCCTGCCACCTCGGCTGAGATCTGCCGCGCCCCGCTCGCGTCGGGACAGCTCAGAAGCTCCCAGGCACCACCGGTGGCATCGACCAGGCAGATGGCAAAGCGGCGTGCGCCGTCCTTCACAACGGCGGCGACCGAGCTTACCTCCGCCAGCGGCCACGTCCGTCGCAGCATGGGAATGCCCAGGCCCCAAGAACACACCGCCACGCCAGCAGAAATGTCGATCACGCGTGCCGTCCGACCCCACGCCAGCAACGCCCCCAGCGCCGTACATAGCAAGCCGGCTGCCAAAGCCAAGGCTTGTGCCCGTGTACTCATGCTGCCCGTGGGTCCCAACCAGACGCCCATGCAGAGAGGTATGCCGACAGCCAGGTAGAGGATGCCTACCATGCGTGCCGCGGTCCGAAATCGGCGCACGTACATCAACTGGCCAGATTCGGGCTTGTACACGCGTGCCATTTCATGTGCGCGCAGCCTGGCTGCCGCTCCTACGGGTCGGGCCAGAGGAGTTTGGCGTTCAGCCGCTCTCCGCCAAAGGCGGTGAACAAAGCCTTGAGCAGTTCGGGATCCGCCTTGGTCGAGATCAGCCGCGTGCTGCCGTCGAGCATCAATGCCAGGAATCGGCCGCCTCGCAAGCCGCCCAGGCCCGCAGCGGGCCGTGCGGGGTCCCACTGTAGATCCTCAGGCGCACTCCAGACGGCATTCAGCGAGTCGTCCACCTCCACAGCGAAGATCGTGAAGCTCTTGTCGTCGGGCACCTCCAGGGGAGAGAGCTTCCGCTGCACGGAGAAGAGGGTGCCTGGACCGACGGGTGCCAAAAGATTGGTGCGGCCCTCGCTGGGCTGCAAATGGGGGCTGCAATACGCCTCGGGCATGCGAGTCAGAAGCCGTTCATTATGGGGGCCCTGCCAGGGTTCATCCAGGTGAAACTGAGCGTACAACTCGCGTTGGTGGAGGTAGGGCAGCAGCCGCACGCGCCAGCTCAGCGCGGGCCTGCCGCCACGATCGAGCATTGCACGCTGTACGTAATGCTGCTGCTCCAGTGCGTACCCCATGTTGGCCGTGCCCACCGCACGCATGCGCACCTCCGCCAGGTCTAGCGAACCCCCCGGCGCGTGGAGCCAGAACCAGCCGGCCAGCACCATTGTGGCTGCGCAACCGAGCCCTCCCAAGGCCATGCCCAGCAGGGCCATATTGCGCCCGCGCATCTTCTCGTTGGCAATCTCGTTTAACGCCTGCCAGCCCAAGAGCAGGGCCGGCAGACCCGCCAGAATCAGTAGCGCGCAGGAAGCGAAACCAAGCACCAAGCTGACGACGGCCTTGCCGCTCACTGGCCGGGGAGCGGTGAGCTTGGGCGGCCAGGCGTCGGGCAACGGAGCATTTTCTGGCGGAGGAGAGGTTATGGTGCCGCTCTTCGTGGGCGGCTGGCGCAATCTGCTGCCGGGGGGGAGCTGCACCCCGTAGCCATCAAGCATTTCCGCTGGCGCGTTGTCGCTGGTCGGCGGCAGGAGGTTGTTGACCTGGCTGGCCGCGAGCCAGCGGCCGTGCGCACCTTTGCGAACCAGGGTTTGCGGGCCGATCTCGCCTTGCAGGACCTTCTCGCGCATTTGCGAGGGAGAGAGCGGACCCACCACCTCTCCCAGCACCTTGTAGTACCACTGCATGCGTGCGACCCCGGCTGGGCGCAGGCTCTTGTCCTACGCCGGCGCAGCTTGAACATAGGGTGCGGGGCAGGGTACGTCAATCGTGGTCATGGCTGTTGTAGGGATTCTCCGCCACAGGCGGTACTGGCCAGCGGCAGCTTGGCGGCCCGACGGCTTGCCAGCCGCGAGATCATGAGCTGTGGGCCACCCACGGCGGCAGCGTCCCCTGATGCGTTGATGCCGCTCAGCCAACCGCGTGCGACCTAGCTGTCATTCCCTGAGAAGATCCTCATAAGAGAATTCATAGCGCAGCTTGTCTGCCGGCAAGGGACGCTCACCCACCTCCACATAAGGATAGACGAAAAAGTTCAAGGGCGGCCCGGCCTGGCGCGGCTCCAGGTCGATATCGCGGCCCATGCTGAACACCACGCGGTCTTCCGTCAGGTGGCCGAAGTAGTATTCGCGCAGAGCTGGGTTCTTGTCGGCCTCGGAAATATCCACCGGAATCCAGCCCTGGTCGGGAGCGTAGAACTTGGCCCAGCAGTGGTAGCCTGCAATGGTACCGCTGCCACGTTCCCGCGGCAGAGGAAAGCCGATTTCGAACCGCGCGGGAATCCGCGCATGCCGAGCCAGCGCGATGAACAGGCTATGAAAGTCGGTGCAGTTGCCGTAGCCACTCTGGCAGGCCCACTCCGCATCTCCCTGACCCCAGCCCGTACCGTCCTTGGCGTAGCGCATGTGGTCGTACACAAGATCGTAGAGCATCCGCGCAGCGGCCACGGCTTCCATGGGAAGCTGCCTGCCCTCCAGCAACACCAGGCACTTGCCCCCCACGGGCACCTTGGCATCCGGCTCCAGGAAACGCTCCAGCAAGGACTGCTCGTCCACAGCAGCGGCCCGAGGTGCCACAATCTCGTATCGCTTGACCCTGTAGGTCACAGCGAGACGGATTTCCCCGGCTTCATTGGCCCGATGCTTCACGTACACCATCTGATTGCCGTACTTGGGCTCTGTGGTCAGCAGGGCCTTGGGAGGCAGGTGGCGGTTGACGATCGCCACCTCCTGGTCCTCATTCGAGGGAGGCAGCGGCAGCCAGATCCGCGCCCAGGTGCCAGGCTCCGCCTGCGCGGTCACGCTGTAGGTGAACAAGAACTCGCGCTGCCGCGGAGCTTCTCCCGCATGCAGGCCGGCTCCCCTTGCAAACAACAACCCGAACAGAACGAGGGACGACCGCTTGGCTAACATGCTATGGATCCCTGGGGTAGGCAGATGAGGGCACAGACAACTGGCACAGGCACGCTGGCGGAGAGGCCGGCGTGCCACGTTTTCTGGTGCCTCGTCCACCCAGGTGGGAGGCCGCATGTGCGTGCGTGAGGGCACATGGGGCTAGGTGCCAAGGCGAACTGCTGCTCCGGGCACGCCGAC
Source organism: Pirellulales bacterium (assembly GCA_023511675.1). Taxonomy (GTDB): domain Bacteria; phylum Planctomycetota; class Planctomycetia; order Pirellulales; family JAIMBC01; genus JAIMBC01. The sequence goes on along the minus strand of JAIMBC010000045.1, from coordinate 4,337 downwards.
GCTAAGGGCGGCCCACTCATCCAAAACCTGGACTATAGTGCGCGGGAGAAAACGCGGGAATCATGTGAAGTGCCAGCGGGGAGCCGTCGCGGCGGAAACGGCCGCACCACGGCAGCCTCGCCTACTAGCCTAACCCGCGGTGCGGTGCTGTCAAGCAAGGCGAATTCCCGCAACCCGCGGCGGCCTTCAGGAGAAAATAAAATGTGCTGACATAACGGTTTGGGCTAGGAAGTGTTGCCATGTCTGAATGCCGGGAACAAGACGACCTGCTCGGGGCCACGCGGGAGACCGTAGTGCTGGCGGTGCGACTGCTGGATCAATCGCTGGCCAGCGCGCCGCGGCGCATTGCGCGGGCACTCGAGAGCGAAGAGTTCCAACGTGCGATCCGCGAGGCGCTGCTGACGGAGGCACAGCGGCTGCTCGAGATGCAGCAGCGCGGGCAGGAGATCACGAACGAAGACGGGCTGGCGCCTGTTGCGCGCGCTGGGAGAAAGCGGCGGCGGGGCCGTGCTGCAGCGCTTGCGGGCACAGGTAGAGGCGTCAAGTGAGTACCAGCAGGTGCAGCACAGCCTGCGGCGGCTTGAGCAGGCGTTTCGATGCTCGCCGACGGGAGTCTTCCTCGACGAGAACTCCACGTGGCTGTACATCGTCGCCGCGGGCCTGGCCCTAGGCGGTGCTACGGCCCTCTACGTCACGCGCAGCGGCGATCCGGTCGCCAGCTTCAGCACAGACATCGCGGCGAGAGCGCTCCGCTCCATTCGCTTGGGCAGCCTGACCGTGGGCACCGAGGGTCTACGATTTGTGCCCTCGGAGCGGATCGTCGAAGTGCAGCCGTTCCTGAGCTTCAGGGCATGGCGGCAAGTCGAAACGACGTTCCGCCTGCATGCCCTGTTTCAACAGGACCAGCTCCACACTGCCCGCGGCGCCGCCGAGCTTGTGGTCCCCCTGGGTCGTGGGTCGCGCTTGCAGGCCACGGCTGGCGGTGGAGTGGCTCGTGCCGAGGGCAGCGGTGGGGTGGCCGGTCCCTTGCAGCCGGTCTTTGACCTGAGGCTTGCCATCTCTGTGGCCGGACCGCCCGAGGCGCCGGGGCTCCGCGTGCGCAGCGAGGCTTTTTTCACGCAGGATACCGCGCAGCGGCAGGTTGGTGGCAGCAGACGCCTTGAGTACGACCTCGCCCGAGGTGTCACGGCGCACCTGCAAGCGAGTGCCACGCACACCACGCCATTGCGGCCCGGGGGTAGCGGCGGCCCGGAGTACTCGGTTCGAGCCGGACTGACCGTGCGGTTCGAGTGACGCGGGATACGCGGCAGTGGCGGAAAAGGGGAAGCCGCCATCATATTGTTGACCGCGGCGTTCAAATCTCAACGAGGAGCGGTTGCCGCTGGGTGTGCGGCCAGCGTGTCGAGCGCATCGAGAATCTCGGCACGCAAGGCGCCCCGCGCGCGGCAGGCAGCCATGCGGAACCATCCACGCGCAGCGTGAACCTTGCCTTCCGCCAGGGCCTGCTGGCCACGCTCGTACATGGCTTGGGCCTCCTGCTGCCTCGCTGCGTGCAGGGCCGCCTTGCGCCGCCGCAACTCGGCCAGGCTGGCAACGGGCGTTTCCGCACTACTGCCGCCGCCATGGCGCAAGCCCTTGCCGCCCTGCTCGGCAACCGCCAGGCGGGCCGCTTGTTGCAAGACTGCCTCGTCGAGCGCTTCGAGATCGTGCACCGTAGCACGCACTACCAGCGAGTGGTGCCGCCACACTCCCCCGCTCGCACGCTGCGCCCAGGGCAAGAGCGGAGAACCCAAGTACGTCTGGCCGCCTGCGGCATAGCCCAGGCCCCCCAGGAAGGCACCGCCGCTATCCGGTACGCTCACGGTGGTCTGCACGCTAAACAGGGACACGGTGGGAAGCTGCACCACCAACCCCGGCTCGTTCTGGGCCCTTGCCACGGGCAACAAGGCCAACAAACCAGGCAGCAACAGCGGCCAAAGCCGCACGCCGCGCTTGTGTCTGCCCCTCTTGGAGATGGCGGCACCGCGCCGCCCGCGGTGCAAAGGTTCCGTCATGGCAGGGCTCCTGGTAGCGGACGCAGCCCGCAGTCTACCAGCTTGCCCAAAAAAATTCTGCGCGAACGCTTGACAAACACTACGGTCGTAGTAAAACTTACGACAGTCGTCGTCAGTCTTGGGCTGCCGGTTACGGCGGCCGGACGTCAAGCCAAAGCCGTAACACTGCTGTGAGGCCAACGTGAGCCGCAAACCAACGAACCCCACCCCCGGAGAGTTGGAGCTGCTCAAGCTGCTCTGGGAACACGGCCCTCTCTCTCTCTCCGAGGTGCATGAGCGTGTGGGGCGCGATTTGGGCTACACGACAGTACAAACCCGTCTGAACCGGCTGGTAGAGAAGGGGTGGGCCCAGCGGATGAAAAGGGGGCGCCAGCCCGCCCGTTATGGCGCGTTGATCGCCCCAGAGCAGGTTGTCGAGGCACAATTAGACCTGATCGTCGAGCGGGTCGCTCGCGGCTCCGTGGTGCCGCTCGTCGCCCACCTGGTGCAAGGCACCACTCTCACGCGCGAGGAGCTGCTCGAGCTGAAGCGGCTGATCCGCGAGGCCGAGCGCAGGCAACAAGCTGGGGAGGAAGGTTGAACCCATGACCGCGGCATGGACCTACCTGTTGTTGCGTGCCAGCGTGTTGCTTTCTTTGAGCTGCCTGGCGGTGCTGTGGCTCACCCGCTGGCAGCCCGTGGCCAGCCCGCGCTGGCATCGTGTGGCGTGGGCCCTGGCGTTGCTGCAGGGCCTGCTGTTCTTCCCCGGAGTTCTTCCCGTGGAGCTGCCCTCGTGGCTGCCCGGCTTGTCATGGGTTGCCTTGGGTGGCGACCTGCCGGAGGTGCGCCCGCCGACCACTGTCGCGGCAACGGAATCAAAACAACCAAGGCAGAACGCGGCCCGCCGAAGCGCCTCGAGAGGCGAGCTGGCCCCGGGCACCCCTACCGCCCACTCCGTGGGGCAGCCTAATTCCGGCGGTGGACAACAGCCGCCCGCCGAGCTTCGGCGCCAGCGGCCCTCGGGGGCTTGGGAGACTACTTCGGCCATCCCGTGGCAGAACCACGGGCTGCATCCAAAGGATCTTTCGTCCGGCCCTGAGCGCCGCGGATGGAGGGCCAGCCCGCAAACGCCGCATGCAGCAGGGCGCGGGGAGGCAGCCACGGCCTCAGGGAGCAGGGCAGCACTGGGTATGTTGTGGGAAAACAGCGGTGCCGCACTCCGTCGTTCATGGGTCATGATGGCGGGAGTTGTGTGGCTTGCAGGCGTCGTCTGCCTGGGATTGCTGATGGCAGCGAACTATCTGCTGCTGCTGTGGGGGCTGCGGCGCTGACGGCCGGCACCCGGGCGGTGGGCGTGCGAACTGGAGCGGCTCTGCCATGAGATGGCGGTGCACGTCCCTCCGCGTTTGGAATTGCATACCCGCCTTGGGCCGTTCCTCTGCTGGACGCCTCGCGGAAGGAAGATCGTGGTCCCTGCACTGTTGTGGTCTCGGCTGAAAGCAGCAGAACGTATTGCGGTGTTGCATCACGAACTCTGCCATCTCAGGCGGGGCGACCTGTGGAAGTCGCTGCTGGCGCGCCTCGTGGTCAGTTTGCACTGGTTCAATCCCCTGGAGTGGCTGGCCGGGCGGCGTTACGACGAGTGCGCCGAATGGTCGTGTGATGCGATGATGGCCCGCGAGGCGCCGCGCCGCCTGCCGCCGTTGGCCAAGGCGTTGCTGATGGCTACCCGCAGTGCGGAGATCTCGACGTGCGGGGCCTTGCCGGTTTCTGGGGGGCCAGTATTTCGCCGAATTCGCAGACTGCTTGATAACACGCCTCACGGAGATGGAATGATGCGCAAGATCTGGTGGATGATGGGGCTGGCAGCCTTGGTGCTGCTGGCTGTGTTGAGACCGCAGCATGTCACCATGGGAGATGCAGCAGCGCCGGCGGCGCAGCCGCCCTCCCCGCAGGCGGCTGCGGAAGACGGCACCCGCGCGGCATCGCTCGGGCAAGGGGAGGCCGAGACGGCTGTCTCGGTCCGGGATGACGCGCTGGCGGCGGCCCAAGCGCCGGCGGGAGGATCGCCGGAGGAGGCTGGGGAGGGCGAGTTGTACGACGTGGCCGGCACGGGCAGCGCAGCGCGCCGGCTGGAGGAGCTTGCGCAGCGGATTGTGGTCGGGGAAAACGAGGTGCTGAAGCGCTTTGTGGAGATGTTGCAGACGGAGGCTGGCCGCGTGGTGATGGCCGATCGGATGGCCTTGGCGGTACAGAACGCCGCCGACGACGAGGCCACCGCGGCGCCGTGGGACACCTTTGTGG